>JBLKOL010000001.1:0-106681 GCA_047602765.1 Candidatus Woesearchaeota archaeon | reverse complement strand
CGATCGAGTAGATCTCACGCGCAGAATAGAGCGGCAACGCAGCCGCACAGTGCACGACGATATCAACGCCTTCGAGCGCTTCTCGAACAGCCCTGCGGTCGCGGATGTCGCCGCGCACCTCACGGATACGATCCTTCTCAGGATAGTCGAAGGGGACGCGATCGAGCGACGTCACCTCTTGTCCCTTCGCTAAGAGGTACCGGACGAGGTTGATGCCCATGAATCCTGAGCCGCCCGTGACTAAATAGCGTTTCGCCATCAGTATTCGAGCACCGAATTGTCACCGACGTTCATCGAACGCTGGTTCGCCTTGACGACCGCATCGCGACCGACGATCGAATCCTTGAGAACGAGGTTCTCGATCGTCACGTTATCATCGATGATCGAATCTTGGACGACCGAATTTCTGATCACTACGTTCTTGCCGACCGACACGTTCGGACCGATCACCGAATGGTCGAGTTCGACGTTCCCACCCAGACACACCTTGGGATCGATCACGCTGTTCACCGAGATCGTCGGCTTGACACAGACGAGATTCGAATCGAGCTCGATGAGACGACGATTCGTCGTGATCAGGTTCTGAGCCGTTCCGCAGTCGAGCCAGTCACCGACCTCGCGCACCGTGATACGCGCTCCGGCCTTGATGAACCGAGCAGACGCATCCGCCAAACGGTATTCGCCCTTGGACGTGATGTTCTTCTCGAAGATCTCATCGATGAACTCGAAGATCCGCGAGACGTCCTTGAAATAGTAGAGTCCGATGATCGCAAGGTTCGTCGGAGGATCAGGAGACTTCTCGATGATGTTGGTCACGTAGCCGTCCTTGAGCTCGACGACTCCGAACGAACGCGCATCAGGAACCTCCTTGCACCAGAAGATCGCATCGTCCTTGAACGATTCGAGACCCGTAAGATCAGCCGAGAAGAGCGTATCACAAAAGACGATGAGCGCAGGACCCGTCACCGCTCCGCGAGCGGTCAAGAGCGCATCAGCATCGCCGCGCAACTCCTCTTGGTGGAAGAAGTGCTGTTCGAAATCGTAGCGGTCGAGCACTTCGCGGACCTGATCCTCCATCCCGGACGTGATGAAAATGCCTTCGTCGATCTCGACCTGGTCGAGGATACGATCGATGATGTGGTTGAGAACCGTTTTGCCCGCGACCTTCACCAAAGGCTTGGGCTTGTTCCACGTGTGCGGGCGCAAACGAGAACCACGACCCGCCATCGGCATGATGAGTTGCATGGGCGCGTATAACAATCCTCCCTTTAAAAGAGGATTGGCACGCTCGGAAGCTCACGGATGAGGCGTTGTCGCGGGAGCGGCTCACCATCAGCGAGGGGCACGAACGAGACGATAGGAGATCGTATCGTACTTCGCATCATACCGGTAGCGTTTCATCTGAGCACCCACCACGTACATCAGACCGTTTCGACCTTCATACACGTATCATGACGGATTCGTTCAGATGAACGATGAGTTTGAGAAACCCATACGATCGTCGGTAGTAGAACGCGAAACGGCCGCTGCCAAGGGCACGGGTCGAATCTCTGCGATTTAAGAGAGGTTGGATGTGGTTCCAAGCCCTCTTAAATTAAATCGAGAAATCCGGATTTCGTTTATATACGCTTGGAATCGTTTCCAACCCTGATCGCGAAATGCACGAGACCAGGAAGGGATATGGCCCACATACGATGACGCATGGAGAAACACTAGGCCAACACCCCAGACACATACAGAAAAAGACCGAATATCGTATTTTCTTCAACGAATAATATATAAACAATCGAACCAAAAGTCGATCATGAAGCTTCGAGAGACCGATCTGCTCGTGAACAGGTTGCATACCACCAAAGAGCGGATCATCCACCGGGATCGCATCAAAGCCTTCACGAGCCACCCACTCGAAGAGGCACTGCGGGCGCTCAGACGGCACGGATGGATCTCATACGTGTTCGAAGGATACTACTACGTGCTCGATGCGGACGAACGATACGGCAGATACACGAACTACACCGACACAGAGATGCTCTTCGCCACACTCAACAAGCGCAAACACACATGGTACCTCGGCCTATCGGGCGCCCTCGAACGCCACGGACTCGTATGGCAGAGCCATCGAACCATCACGATCGTCACCACGAGCCTCTCCGGTCGTAGGAAGATCAGGGACCTGGACGTACGGTTCAAAAGACTACGAGACGATTACTTCTTCGGATACGAATCGTACCGTACGAAAAACCGGATCACCACGTACTACAGCGACAAGGAAAAGACACTCATCGACTACGCGTACTTCAACATGAAGGCACCGCTCGAGCTCAGAGAAGCCGTCAACCCCGCAACGGTCGCCTCCTACCTCAAGAACTACCCTGCTGCCATCAAGAAACGGGTGCTCGTATGAAACCGACCAACCTGCGACGGTACCTCGCGCACATCAAAGAAACAGGACACTACCCGATCGATGAGCGGGCACTCGAAAAGGACCTGATGCTCAGCACGTTCCTCTCAGAGATGCACGGTGCGAACGAGCTCATCTTCAAAGGAGGCACGCTCCTGACCAAACAGCATCTGGGCTACCATCGGATCAGCGAAGACCTCGACTTCACCCACACACAGAGCACGCGCATCCGAACGCTCCCGCGAACACAGCGCGAACGAACGATCAGAGAACTCATCAAACCCCTGCTCGACACGATCAAAGCCACCAGCGCTCGAAGCGGACTCGAATTCTCAACGGATCGCACCGATGAACGCTACGTACGCGTGCGCAACAGCCGTGCGATTTACGAACTCAACCTCCACTACACCTCGGCGCTCGACAACCACCCCTCTTCGATCAAACTCGAGATCAACTTCGTCGAAGACATGATCTACCCGACTGAAACACATGACATCCCTACCATCATCGATCATATCGAGGCAGATACAGAGTACCTCGCATCGATCGGATACGAACCGTTACGCCCCACACTCGTGTGCTACTCGATCGATGAGATCATCGCAGAGAAACTCAGAGCCCTTCTCACACGAGAAGAGCCCAAGGAACGCGACCTCTTCGACCTCTTCCTCGTCAACCAGAGGTACGCGATCAGATACGACCCGCATGCCGTACACCGCAAGATCGACGCGGCCCACCTGACGAACCCACAAACACTCACCAACCTAAAAGAATCATACGCGCGCCTCAAGCGCAACGAACTCGTGGTCATGCGCGATATCGACGACCTCACACTCATACCGTTCGATCGCACATCATATGAGCGGTTCGAAACGGATCTCATCAGAACACTCCATCAGATCTGCGCTGCATATGAAGGACTCCGATAACTGAGCCGTGAAACCTACTCGTGCGATCACACGAGACAAGAATAAGATCCCGGCGGCCGAACGACCGCCGGGACTGGTTGTGTTGGTGTGGCCTGACGAAACCACCAAGAAACGCCAGGCCGATGGTGTGGGTCCTCATCGGACCCGAACCGGGCGCAGCAGGGGTGCTTTTAATCGTTTCCGGAACGCATCAGCACCACCCGAAGTCGGACCCGTGCAACGAACGAGCACGAGCATTCACGAAAACGAGCCGGAACGATCACCGGACACCGCTGAAGAACGCTTTTGAACGATGCTTCCGCAACCATTATGAACGAAGCAGAGCACGCATCGCACCATGTACCGCATGCACCTTGCTCGTGATGCCGAAAGCGGCCTGTGGGTCGCGCGGTCGACGAACGACCTTGTCGTCAGCCAAGGCACGAGTCGAGCAGAAGCAGCAGCGAACCTTCACGAAGCCATCGAGTTCTATTGTGAGATGCGCCCCGAGAAGACCGCTGAGTTCGAGCGAGCATCACACGGCTGAGCAAGCTCCCGAGAGAATTGAGCGGAAAAGAGCTGCTCCGCATCCTCTGCAACGATTTCGGATTCACCCTTGAGAGGATCAAAGGCGACCATGCGTTCATCTCGAAACAGGACGGCGAGAGAGAACGAACAAGCGTCGTTGCGCTCCATACAGCGCTCGCTCTTGGGACACTCAAAGCGATCCTGAGGCAGACGAACATATCACGATCGGAATTCCTCAAGCGACGCTGAATACCCAAGACCATAAAAAGCGCCACGTGACAAAGCCAAAGTATGGCAGATAAGACCCTTGCGATCATCGCACTCGTATGCGCCTTTCTCATCCCACCCCTCGGAGTCGTACTCGGCATCGTAGCGCTCACCAAACACACCGGTGGACGCGGGCCCGCCATCGCAGCGATCGTTATCGGAGCGATCCTCACCCTCGCGCTCCCGTTCCTCATCCTCGTCGGAACGGTCGCATACTACGGCGTACTCAACCCAGCGACGATGATGCCCGAACGATGTGTGTTCACAGCAGGAGTTCAGTGTACTGATTACGCATACGTGAACGATGGAGCCCAGAGCCGCTTCGAAATACTCATCACGAACGGGCTCGGGCGGGACATCGAACTCTTCGGCGTCCGATTCGAATCAGAACACCTCTCAGGAGCATGCGAAGTACGCTATGACGATCCTGTAGTGATCGGCAACGGAGCACAGCACCTCATCACCGCACAAGGACCTGGATGCTCGAGTAGGGCAGAGAGCGTCAGGGCATCGATGGAACTCGAATACCGCTATCCAGATGGTCTGACGGATTCTCGAACCCTCGACGGAGAGATATACGTGAGGAACCGATGAAACTCCTCTTACACACGGACGGAGGCGCACGGGGCAATCCCGGACCTGCAGCGGTCGGATGGGTGCTCTTCACCGACGAAGAGCGCATCATCGACCACGGATCGGAATACCTAGGCGAGACGACGAACAACGTCGCCGAATACGAAGGACTCATACGAGGACTCGCCGCGGCCAAACGACGCGACTGCGACGACCTCGACGTGTACATGGACTCCGAACTCGTCGTCAAACAAGTCACTGGAGACTACAAGGTCAAAGCAGCACACCTCAAAGAACTACGCGATCGAGCGGCGGACATGCTCGCATCGTTCGAAGCGCATTCGATCAACCACGTACCACGAAGCCATCCGCGACAAGCACGCGCCGACCAACTCGTCAACGAGGTACTCGATGATCAACTATGAAGAGGTCGCACGCGACCTGTACGCGCTCGGAAGCTGGACGATCGTCGGAATCCTCATCGCGGTACTCGCCTACCTGCGCAACACGAGCCTGATCATCGAAGTCATCATCGCGCTCGGCATCGCATTCGTAGCCACCGTCCTGTTCAACCCTGACGAGCGCATCGTACGCATGATCATCGTACTCACCGCCGTAGGACTCCTTGCAGGAACCACGCGCGGATGGATCATCGTCAGTATCATCGGACTCGCAGCCCTCACCATGAGCGCACGCTCGCTCAAACGACGCGACGTATGGCGTTCAGCGCTCGTCGGCGTACTCGTACAAGGACTCGCGCTCCTCGCTGTGAGTTTCATCTAGCGTTGTGCTGAACGATTCATGATTCCAATACGAGAAACGCGGCAGGCTCCACGAGCTCGAATCTGCGTTCATCACGCCGCCCGAAGGAAACTCCTGGTCACGAGCTTCACCCAACGTTGAGAACGATACGTGCCAGTTCTCGAAGTACTCGCGGTTCAGAGCACCATCCGTCCATGATTCGTAGCGGCGTATGAGCTCTTCAGCCTTCTCCAAGAGCGCTTCATCTCTACGGAGGCGAGGCCAGTCGTAGGTGATGAGCTCTTTGATCGATGCTTCGTCTTCGACGTGTTTGATGCGCACATCATCCGTTAGAGCTGTTGAAGCAGCGTACCATCTGGCGAAACCCTTTGGCGGCGGAGGCCCTCCATCAACGATGTACGTTTCGATGTCGCTCTGCGTCAATCCTTCGGGAAGCGTGACGAGAGCACTCCACGCTTCGATGTCCTCGCTCGCACGAAGCGTCATGTTGCACGCATGATCGATCTCGTGCACCGTCGTTATCCTCATCAGGTATTCGAGATCGAGGCTATTCTCGGCTCCGTCACGATCGGGGTCGATCGAGATCCAGAACGAATCGTGTCCTGGAGAATACGTACCGACCGAACGCAGACCAGGGATGCTCGTGCTTCCCGTTCCTGACACGAGGTAGATACGCTTGAGACCGCACTGGTTCGCTACGAACCCATCAGGATAGCGGCTCAACTCGTCGAGAACGATGCTCGTGGCGTTCGCGACTCGGACAGGATGAGGATGCACAACTTCTGAAGCCCACGAAGGCTTCTTCGCGATGATCTCAAGGCCGTACGCTCGAGTCGTTTCGTACACCCGAGGAGCTTCTTGCTGGAGGGTGAGCAACCATGCGAACATGACAGGTAACAGTACCGCGCTCAGATTCACGGACGCATGACGGCGCTTGGGAGCGGGCAGGTGCTCGACATCGGACTCGTCAATAAGAGCATCGAGGCAGTCATCCATCCAACGAAGCACGAAACGATCGCTTAAAAGCGTCACTCTTTCGTAGTGAAGCTTGTGCTCGACTCTTGCAGCCTCGAACATCACAACAACCTTTATAACCGCCACCGTGAGGAGACGAAGGAGAGGTGTTTCCCATCGTCAGACGAGAAATCAACACGTTCAGCGTATCCTACGAGCAGACGCTCGCCGAAGACGGAACAGCAGACCACGAACTCATGCCGCAGATCAGCGAAGACGTGATCAAAGAGATGTACCATCTCATGGTCCTCGCCCGCGCCTTCGATGAGAAGCTCTTCACCCTCCAACGATCAGGACGCATCGGAACCTACGCGCAGGTGAAAGGACAAGAAGCAGCCCAAGTCGGATCAGCCATGGCCCTCGAAAAAGACGACTGGATGATCCCGAGCTTCCGCGAGATGACCGTATCGATGGTACGCGGAGCCGACCGTGCGAAACTCGTGCAAGGATGGAGAGGTGATCTGCGCGCCTTCGAAGGAGACCCTGAGACAACACGCGATCTGCCCGTAAACATCCCCATCGCAAGCCAAACGCTCCTCGCAGCAGGCATCGCATGGGCCGAGAAGCTCAAGAAGAGCGGCAGAGCCGCGATCGTCTACTTCGGAGACGGAGCAACCTCAGAAGGGGACTTCCACGAAGCCCTCAACTTCGCAGGCGTATTCGACCTACCGGTCGTCTTCTTCTGCCAGAACAACCAGTGGGCGATCTCAACGCCGAGAACCCAACAGACCCGATCAGAGAGCATCGCCCAGAAAGCCATCGCATACGGCATCGAAGGCGTACAGGTCGACGGAAACGACGCGGTCGGCGTCTACCGCAGAACGAAGATGGCGCTCGAGAAGGCACGCAGAGGAGAAGGACCCACACTCATCGAAGCACTCACCTACCGGCGCGGCGATCATACGACCTCAGACGACGCATCCAAATACCGCACGGACGACGATTCGCACAGCTGGGATGAGAAAGACCCGATCCTACGGCTCGAACGCTACTTCAAGACGATCGGAACCTGGAGCGACGAGTACGGAGAGCGGGTAGCCCAGACGAGCGCCAAAGAAGTCGAAGAAGCCGTCGAAGCAGGCCTCGCCATCGAACCACCAGGACCCGAGAACATCTTCGAGCACATCTTCAACGAGATGCCGAAACACTACGAGGAACAACTCGCCTTCCTCAAAAAAGAACTCGAAGCGAGAGGTGATGAGCGATGAAATACAGAAATCCGCGATTTCTGAATCCATCGATCCACACGAGGTGGATGCGATGAAAATGCACATGGTCCAAGCCCTCAACCAAGCGCTCGCAGCAGAGATGGAACGAGACGAACGCGTCATGCTCTTAGGAGAAGACGTCGGAGTCGACGGAGGAGTATTCCGCGTCACCGACGGACTCATCGAACGCTTCGGAGCCGAACGCGTCGTCGACACGCCGCTCGCAGAAGCAGGTATCATCGGAACCTCGATCGGACTCGCCATGGCAGGCATGAGACCGATACCCGAGATGCAATTCTCAGGCTTCAGCTACCAAGCCTTCCACCACTTCAAACAACACATGAGCCGCATCCGCCAGCGCAGCTCGGGAACGTTCAGCGCGCCGCTCGTCGTACGCATGCCCGTAGCAGGAGGCATCAGAGCCCTCGAACACCACTCCGAATCGCCCGAGAGCTTCTTCATACACACGCAAGGACTCAAAGTCGTCTGCCCGTCAGGACCGTACGATGCGAAAGGACTGCTCCTCGCATCCATACGCGACCCCGACCCGGTGCTCTTCTTGGAACCCAAGAGCGTATATCGCGCGTTCAAAGAAGACGTACCCGAAGACGACTACACGCTCGAACTCGGAAAAGCGAACCTCGTACAGGAAGGATCAGGCGTCACCGTCATCACCTGGGGAGCCATGCTGCGCCAGACGCTCGCCTCGATCGAAGGGCTCGACGCAGAAGTGATCGATCTGCGAACGCTCTGGCCGCTCGACTTCGAGACGATCGAAGCATCCGTCAAGAAGACCGGACGCGTCGTCATCGTACACGAAGCACCCCGAGCCCTCGGATTCGGAGCCGAGATCGCAGCACAGATCCAAGAGAAACTCATACTCCACCTCGAAGCACCGATCAAACGCGTGACGAGCTTCGATGTGCCCTTCCCACCGTTCAGCATAGAACACATGTTCATCCCGAATCCGACCCGCATCAGAGCGGGGATCGAAGAAACGCTCCACTACTGATGGAACAGACATTCCCCGACGTAGGAGAAGGACTCACCGAAGGAGTCATCGCAAAATGGCTCGTCAACGTAGGCGACGTCATCAAAAAGGATCAGATGATCGCACGCGTCTCAACCGACAAATCGGTCGTCGATATACCCTCATCCGTCGAAGGAGCAGTCACCGAACTCATCGGAGAAGAGGGCGATACGATCACCGTCGGAGACGTCATACTGCGCACCTCCGACGATGCGAGTGCACCCGTTCAAGAGCCCGAACACGCACCTGCAACAGCACGCGAAGAGCGAGCACCCGCAGAAACGGAGCCATCACCACCCGAACAAGCACCTGCAGATTCAACAGCACACGATACGAGCGAACCCGAGGAGCTGCCTGATGCTATGCACGTCTCACCCACAAGGCGCATGGCAGCACAAGTGCCTCAAGAAGAAGTATTCGAGAAACCCGCTCGCAGCGGAGCAGACGCACACACACGCGCACCGCGATCGAGCTCGAAAGACATCCTCGCACTGCCGAGCGTACGCCACTACGCACGAGAACACCACGTCGACCTCGCAACGATCAGCGGAAGCGGACCCGAAGGGAGGATCACCATGGACGATCTGACCGGACACGCACACCACGAGACGACAACGCATGCGATGCGCAAAGCGAAGACCCCCAAAGTCGAACGCGACGTACTCGCACCACCATCCGTCAGGCGCTACGCTCGCGAGAAGGAAGTCGACATCACCACGATCACAGGAAGCGGAGAACACGGCCGCATCACCCGCGAAGACGTCGAGAGAAGCACCGATGTGCGTCCATCTCGAACGCCAAGCGCACCTGAGCCGGAGAACCCTATCAGAAGCGAACAGGTGGGAACACACGAGCCGCTCAGCCCGATCAGAACGATCATCGCCGAACGCATGATGCACTCGCACCTGAACACCGCACCCGTAACCCACACGGACCGCGCTGATGTGACGAACCTCGTACAACTGCGCAAACGATGGAAGCAGGATGCGCTCGAACACGGAGCCAAACTCACCTACCTGCCGTTCTTCATCAAAGCAGCGATCGCAGCGCTCAAAGCATACCCTCGTTTCAACGCATCGCTCGAAGACGGCATCGTCATGCACGACGACTACCACATCGGCATCGCCGTAGACACCGAGCGAGGACTCATCGTACCCGTCGTACGCCATGCCGATCGCAAGAGCATCATCGAACTCTCCATCGAGATCGCACAACTCGCACAAGCAGCACGGGACGGAGCGCTCACAGCCGAACAGATGAAGGGATCGACGTTCACGATCACGAGCGTCGGAAACTTCGGAGGAGAAGCGTTCACGCCGATCATCAACGAACCCAACAGCGCGATCCTCGGCATCGGAGCGATCAAGAAGATGCCGCACGTATACCGAGGCGAGATCGCCGTACGCGACGTACTCGTATACTCGCTCACCTATGATCACAGGATCGTGGATGGAGCAGAGGCCGCACGCTTCGTATCGCGCATCGTACTGCTCACCGAAGAACCCGAACACCTGCTCCTCCAGGGGATCTGAATGGTCGTGGGATCGATGACCGTCGAAACCGACGTCGTCATCATAGGATCAGGACCGGGAGGATACGTAGCGGCGATCAGAGCCGCACAACTCGGACTCGACGTCCTCGTCGTAGAACGCGAGAAGGCGCTCGGAGGCGTCTGCCTCAACCACGGATGCATCCCGACCAAAGCCCTCATCGAAGCATCGAGCTACGCAGAACGGATCGAAGAAGCACAGACGTTCGGCGTGAACATCACCGAACACTCGATCGACGCAGCAGTCATGTTCTCATGGAAACAGGGCATCGTCGACAAGCTCGGAGCCGGCATCCGAGGACTCTTCGACAAGCACGGCATCGAAGTCATCGAAGGAGTAGGCGTATTCGAATCAGAGAACCTACTCCACGTCAAAGGAAAAAGCGATGTCAACGCGATCCGCTTCAAACACGCGATCATCGCCACCGGATCGACACCGATCGAACTCCCCTTCGCACGCTTCGACTCGCAGCGCATCCTCTCATCACGAGACGCACTCAGACTCGGAAGCATCCCTGAATCGCTCACGATCATCGGAGGAGGCTACATCGGAACCGAGATGGCCACCGTCTTCGCCAAGCTCGGAACGCGCGTGACGATCATCGAAGGAACCGAACGCCTCGTACCCTCGGTCGAGAAGCAACTCGTCGGACCCGTAACCAAGAAGCTCGAAGCGCTCGGCGTAACCGTACACGTCAATGCGAAAGCGACGAAGGTCGAAACGCGAGACGCAGTAACGGTTACGTTCACCGCAGACGCAGAGCAGACCGTGTCGAGCGAGAAACTCCTCGTCGTAGTAGGACGAAAACCGACGAGCAAAGGCATCGGGCTCGAAGCGGCCGGCGTAGACGTCGACGAACACGGATTCATCACAACCGACGAGATGATGCGCACGAGCGTACCGCACATCTACGCGATCGGAGACGTGCAAGGACAACCGATGCTCGCACACAAAGCCATGCGACAAGCAAAAGTAGCAGCTGAGTCGATCGCAGGACACCCCTCAGCGTACGATAACAAGGTCGTACCCGCCGTCGTATTCAACGATCCGGAGATGATGAGCGTCGGATACACCGAAGAAGAAGCGAAAGCCAAAGGGTATGACGTGAAGAGCGTACACTTCCCCTACGCAGCGCTCGCCAAAGCGATCATACACGGCAAAGGAGGATTCATCGAGATCGTAGCCGACACGGACACCGGCATCGTACGCGGCATCCACGCCGTAGGCCCCCACGTCTCCGAACTCGCCGGCGAAGCAGCGCTCGCCATCGAACTCGGCGCGAGCGTCGAAGACCTCGCACTCACCATCCACCCTCACCCGACCGTCTCAGAAGGACTCGTCGAAGCCGCAGACGTATTCTTAGGCAGCTCAGCGCACATCTTCCAGAAAGGATCGTAACGAGCCGACGAGCTCAGAAAACTCCTCTTGGATGAAATGATCGGCCGCATCAAGCACGTGTATGTCCGCTGACGGAAGCGCAGAGCGGTACTTCTCAGCGTGTTCGACCGGCACCACGGTATCGTTCTTCGAGAAGAACAGCTCAACATCGTATTCAGCGAGACGTGAGAGGTCGCCGAGGACGAAACCGTTCGTGAGCGGCTCTGAAGAGAGCGTATCGTCAAAGGGAGGAGCGACGAGAATCACCTTGCCGACCCGATCGATGCGTTCGTGCTCGGAGAGGTACTTGGCGAGGAAGATACCTCCGAGCGAGCAGCCGACGAGAACCAGATCACCCTCGACGAGTTCGAGATAACGCGAGAACGTGATCTCCCACGCATCGTAGTGCGCATTCTCCTTACAGGGCATCGGAACCCTGACGACCAGTAGTCCGCTGTCATCTGCGAGCGTATCCTTCCACGTCGGCGCCTGCTCAAGGCTCAACTCGCGCATGCGCAGGTAGTCGAGAAACGAAGCGTGGTCAGGGAACGTCATCCCACCACCGACATAGATCACCGTAACCATAGACGAGGGCAGCGTCGAAGGGCTATAAGACTACCGCAGATTCAAATACCACCGAAACGCCAACACACTATGCCCCTCGTCACGCGCGAAACGCTCATCGGAGCGCTCCTCGAAGCGCATCCGCACACGATCACCATCCTGCGCGATGCGGGCGTGCACTGCGTCGGCTGCGCCATCGCACCGCATGAGAGCATCGAAGAAGGATTGCGCCACCACGGCCACAGCGAAGGGAGGATCGACTCGATCATCGAACGCCTCGAACACGCAGCTCAGAACCCGCACGACGTCGACGAGAAGGTCCTCGAAGGCGTACACATCACGATGGAAGCAGCGAAACGCTTCGGAGACGTCATCCGCGAACGCGAGAAGCACGGCTGTTCGATGCGCATCAGCGCCGACCGCCACAGGTACCGCTTCGCAATCGACGATACGACGAGACGTGACGATCAGATCCTCACGATCGCAGGAACACGATTCCTCATCGACTCGGACTCACGCATGCACCTCTCAGGAGCACGCATCGACTACTCTGAAGGATCGTTCAGAATCGACCGCTAGTGCTCGTGCGGCAATCCCAGAGCATGATCGCGTACATGAGCGATCATATGGGCGAAACCACCTTGCCCATCATCGAGTTATCTGTCGGCATACTATATGACAGTAGGATTCACTACCCTCGACGATGCCTTTCGACAAACAGAGTCACACAAAACTCGAAGTCCGATCGGCCAGCGCACCGCTTCCGCGCTTCTTGTTCGAAGAGCACATCGGACTGGATCTTACAGCGTTCACTATACGTCAAATACCACGGCTTCCAACTACAATCGATACTCCTGACATGACACTGACCGGTAACGACGTTCTCAACAACACGTAACGCGGACGATTCGCAATAACCAAAATTACTGAGATACAACATCATACTTGCATATCCTGAGACCATAATGAAGAGAGCCACAACGATGATCGAGACGAGGACCTTCTTCTGAACGTATCGATCGATCACATACCCCGCAGCACCAAAAACAACGACCGAGCAGACTACGGGCCCCAAGAATAGAACAAACTCCGGAGTCTCGTAGAAGAGAAACACGCTCACGACGAATCCGATGATGCCAAGCACGATCGAATACCTCATATGCGATCACAGCATACGATGCATATAAACATGCCTAGTGCTCGTGCGGCAGTCCCAGAACATGATCTCGCGCATGAGCGATCATATGGGCGAGACGCGCGAACGACTCGGGTTCCTTCGTCGACGTGTGGAGCACTTTGGCGTTCGTAACGCGTTCGAGCTGTTCCGTGTACGAATCACGATCGAAGCCGACCGCTTCGGCGATGTCGGACTTCGAGATGACGACGAGCTTCGCTGAACGGAAGATGTGCGGATACTTCGTCGGCTTATCATCACCTTCAGGTGTTGAAGAGACGACCATGTTCAGGTGCTCGCCGACGTTCACACCGGCAGGACAGACGAGGTTGCCGACGTTCTCGATGAACACGTATCGCACTCCGGAGAGGTCCGCTCCTTCCAGCGCGTGTTTGACCATGTGCGCGTTGAGATGACACCCCGAATGCGTGTTGATCTGCACGGCTCGTATGCCGCGGGCTTCAAGGCGCTTGGTATCGACGTCCGATTCACAGTCACCCTGGACGACGAAGACCGCTCCGAGCGCGTCAGCGAGGTGTTCGATCACCGACGTCTTGCCCGAACCGGGAGCCCCCATAACGTTCACAACATAGATCCCCTGTGATTCGAGCGTGGATCGCAGCTGCGATCCGATACCATCGTTCTTGGCCGTTACCGATTCGTTCACTTCAAACTCTTGACATCCACATTCCTGACACATCTACGATCCCCTCACTGATTTGACGATGACATCGTCACCTGACACGATGGTGATATCACGACTCGCACACGATCCGCAGGCGACGGCGAGGTCCGATGCTGACGGACCTCTCACGCCGCACGAGGCGCACTCGACGATTCCTGCGACCATCTCGATCTCGAGCGTGAGACCTGAGAGAAACGCGTCGTCTTCGACGAGCACCTGCGTATAGTAGTGGATCGGCCCGGCCTTGAACGTCGTGAGCTCCCCTACGAGCACCTTCGCTGACACCGGCATGATCCCCTCGCGCTCAGCAGCACTTCGGATCGAATCGAGTATCGATCTCGTAACGTCGAGCTCGTGCATACGGACCGAACACGTCTCGAGCATAAAAATGCGATGGACCGGCAAGGTCTCGGGCCAGCGTCAGCGTGATGCGCATCCGGAACAACTCCGAAGACTGAGAACAAACACACTTTAATATCAGTAAGATTTTCTTACTATGATGGACGTTACGCGATTGAGCACGAAAGGACAGATCATCATCCCCAAAGCACACCGCACAGGATACGAACCCGGAAGTGCGTTCGTCGTCTCGAGAGTCGGCGATCTCATCGTGCTCAAACCAGTAACCGGACTCGAACCAGCGCAGATCGACGAACTCGAATCCGTCGACCGCGCCTGGGATGAGATCGAGAACGGAAAGGGATCAGCGTACACCGAAGACTCGTTCTTCGAACGGCTCTCCTGATGGACATCCAAACATCCGCACGTTTCGAGCACGCGATCGAACGACTTACAAAGCACGAGCGGAAGCGACTCACCAAAACCGTGAAACGGATTATCGAAGACCCTTCGATCGGAAAGCCGCTCAGATACGGACGGCGCGGAGAGCGGGTCCTGCGCATGGGACCACGACGGCTCATCTACGCGCATCACGACACAACACTCTACCTGCTCACCCTCGAGAACCGAGACAAAGCCTATCGAACAGGCAAACGGTGAGCTTATAACCACGAGCGAGCCGATACCCCTATGTGCCTGCTCGTACCCGGAAAGATCATCCGCATCGACGGCGAGACCGCAACGGTCGATTACGGATCGGAAGAGCGCAGCGGTCGGCTCATCGAAGACGGCTACGACGTCGGCGACTACGTGCTCATCCAAGGCGGATTCATCATCGGCAAAGTCGAGCGCGAAGAAGCCGAGGCTTCACTCAGGGCCTACCACAAAGCGCTCAACACCTAACTACTCGTCGGGCTGAGCGATGGCAATCGCATCGCGCACCATTTCATCGTAGGCCGCAAGGTTCTTGTGTTGTTCCTGTGAGAGGATGGTGGCTGCCGTGCCCCAATGAGCGGCGACCACATCACCAACACACGGTTTGAGTATGCGTGCATCGTAGACGATCGTGCGCGTCTCAGGTTCCGACAAGACGAAGCGGTCATGCTCGATGCAGAGCGATCGTTGCTCGGCGAGCAGATGGTTCGAATCGACGACATTGAGCACCTTGGCTGGAGCGATGCGGCAGCGGTCCATCGTCTCGATCGTCGCCCTCACCGTATGAGCCGTTCGTCCTGGCCCGACATAACAGACATGTGCATTGTGATGAGGGATGAGCCCTTCAGGCAGGTCTTCGATGAGCGAGCCTGCGAACGAAGAAGGCAGTCCGCGCTTCGAGAGCCGCTCGATAATCTCGATGTAGTCCTCAGGCGTCATCGTATCGAGCAGATCATTGCCGATCCAGTACGCTTCGACGACACGTTCGTCGAACGGATCATCGATCCCGTTGCGCTGTGCGATCACCGCAAGGTACGGATAGAGCCCTTCGAAGCGTTCGAGCAAGCCGGCGAGTTGCTCGTCATCGAACTCGAAGTCAGGGTCGCGGACGAGGAACCGACGGAAAGGTTCGATCGCCTCGTCAGGCCCGCAGTAGCGCATCGCGTTCGGGATCGCGCTGAAACGGATGCACAGCTCGAGGCCACGGCTCACGCGCTCACCCTGAGCGGAAGCTCACGTGCGATGTAGAGCGCCGCCCCGGCTGTGATGAGTACGAAGGCACCTATACCGAAGGCATCGAACGAAGCCGTGCCGAACGAGACGGAGAGGAGCGCAGTGATCGGAGCTCCGAGCGAGAGGAGCGCTGCAGCCGTCGAGACACGGATACGCGCAAGCCCCTCATAGTAGGTGAGGACGAATCCGAGGAGCAGCACAGAGGTGAGCGCGATCCACGCCCACTGAGCTCCCGACATGGACACGAGGATCGGAGCCTTACCCGTTACGAGGATGAAGGCGAAGAGGAAGAGCGAACCGAAGCCCATCCGACCGAAGGCGACGAGCCGACCAGGCAGGTCACGCGTCAAGCGTTTGCTCAATACGTTCTCGAGCGCCCAGAGGATCGTCGCTGTGAGGATGAGCAGGTGAGCGAGTTCGAACGATATGGGTCCTCTGATCGAGAGCGCCGTGCCCGCGACGATGAGCGCAGCTGCTGCGAACATGAGCGGCGAGAAGCGCTCGCGCAAGAACACGTAGGCGAACACCGCTACGAATACGAAGAGCATCTTGTGGATGAATCCTGCTGCAGCGCCTGAGACGAGCGAGAGGCCATGGAAGAACAAGAGGAAGGGAATCGAACCACCGATCAAGCCGACGAGGGCGAGCAACCCCCACGAACGCATACTGACGCTGCGCAGATCGACACGAGTCGCAAGAACCACCGCAGCGAGCGCAAAGGCCACCGATACGTTCTTCGCGAAGGTGAACACCGAACTGTCGAACCCCGATACCGCATAGGCATTGAGGAAGATCGAGACGCCCGAGATGAGTGCTGTGGTGAGTACGAGTAGTATGCCCATTCTTCTATTGTTCATCGAGGAGTCCTCCAACCATACCGTTCTTCATCATATGCAGAACAGATTTCGAAAACGTCTTCACAATCAATGCCGTACATCTCGTAGCTGCTCCGATGCTCGAAATCTTGGTACACACAAGGGTAGTGGTACACGGAGCATAATTCATACGCGTTCGGGACGAGAACACAGCTTTCGTCCACGCACCTCCCATCAGAATAGCACGACACGTGGGCAGGCGCGTTCATGGTCGTTCCTAGACCCTCGCAATCCGAATCTCTTCGGTCGAGCCATGCAGACTCGTACTTCTGGTTGATCGCGATCAGGCCACCGTTGTTGCAGAAGCACTTCTCAACAACCGCTACACAATCAGCATCCACGGTGCAGGCGAAGAGTTCTCCGGACGCCGCTTTCGCATCGAGATCGATCGCGCATCCGCTCACCACCACGAGCAGAACCACACCGAACCATCGGATCATGCGTGTTCCTCCAACAACCGTTCGACCTCGCTCGCCGTACCGGGAGCATCGCCTGCTTGTGGGATGCCGATGATGCGCACGTCTCCGAGGTCGAGCTTCTCCATGAGACGCAGGAAGAATCCGACGTCGAAGTCGTGAGCAGTGAGCACGCTTCTCGTGCGCAGTTCGCTGATCGTGATGAGCCGAGGAGCCGAAAGGCCGGGCACGACGTCGAGGATCGTAACCGACCCTTCGAGCCACAAGAGCTCATCGGGATTTCGGATGTGACGGAACTCAGTATCGAGTTCGCGGGCGACGTCAAGGGCGAATCCGTCCCCGGGCACATGCTCGTTTCCGAAGACGCAGAGCATTCACTCCACCCAGTCGACGTCGAGGAAGTGTGCTGAGCACGAGAAGCACGGATCATAGCTTCGTATGAGCTTCTCCACTTCGAGGACGATGCCATCACGGTCGCGGTCGAGCAGCGAGGGTACGAGCATGCGGATATCCTCTTGCATATTGAGCAGGTTCTGAGCCGTCGGCGTGATGATGTTCGCATCGGTGATGACGCCTTCATCGTCGATCGTGTACTCGTGCCAGAGCGTTCCGCGCGGCACTTCGATCGCTGCGATACCTTTCCCAGCACGAGGCGTTGGATGGTCGCGTACGGTCTTCACATCGTAGGAGCGCTCACAGAGCTCGATGGCGTGTTCGATGCAGTGCACGAGTTCGATCGCCTGAGCAGCGTTGTTGAGATACGGATTCTTCGAGGGGATGGTGAGCGCGGAACCTTCGAGGAGCTCACGCGCACGCGCACGCAGTTGACCCGCATTGTTATCCAAACGTGCGAGCGCGCTCACGAAGTAGCGTTTGTCTTCTCGCACGACGAAATTCGACGTCGAATAGTCGGTGTGGTATTCGCGCAGGAAGTCATGGTAGCGATCCTGCTCGAAACGCGCCGCATCGGATACGAACGTTCCCCCGAGCATCGCGTACTCGGAGTCGACGAGCGAGAAGCGATCACCCTGTGATTCGAAAGAAGGTACTTCGAGCGAGAGAAACAAGCCAACGGTGCGCACCGCGGGTTCGAGGATCGAACCGAGAAGCTCGCGGAGCTCGTTGATATCTTGAGGCGTCGGCGCCTTGAGCCATCCACCGACCGTAGCCGACACCGGATGCAGATCACGACCGCCCAGAACACTGACCACCCGGTTGCCCACGCGCATCATCTCGAGCGCATCGCGAAGCTGCGGCTTGTAGTCATCGGCCATGGCGAGCGCTGATTCGCGTCCGACATAATCAGGTAAGGCGAGGAAGTAGAGGTGCGTCGCATGGCTGCGTATGCGCTCTCCGAGCGTGATGAGCTCGCGCAGACGCGCGGAGTCCTCATCGACTTCGCATCCTATGGCTCGTTCGACGGCGGTGAGCGCAGCGATCACGTGTCCCGTGCTGCAGATCCCGCAGATGCGGCTCGTCATCTCATGCGCCTCGAAGAATCGGCGGCCCCGCACCATACCTTCGAAGTAACGCGCTCCTTCCGTCGCTGAGAGTTCGCAGACCTTGACCTCACCGGCATCGATGCCCAAACGCAGCTTGGCGTGACCTTCGATCTTCGTGATATGGTTAAGCGTGATCTCTCGTTCCATCGAGCACCTCCTCGAGCATCGGGAGCTTGAGTCCTACGAACGTACGCATCCGATCGCGTATGAAACGATCATCAAAGCCCTTCTCGCGCAGGATGCGGATCATAAGCTCAAGATTGAAATCGTGTGACGGTCCACGGCAGCCCCAACATTCGAATCCTCCGTTGATACACACCGCATCGCAGCCCCCCGCAGTGATCGGACCGAGACAGGGCTTTCCTTCGTCGAGCAGGCATGCGTTGCCGTTGCGTCGGCATTCGATACACACCGGATTATCGTTCGGATGCGGCACGAGTCCGCGCACCACTCCCTTGATGAACGAGAGGATCTGCTTCTTGTCCGGAGGACAGCCAGGGATATAGTAGTCGACACGGATATGTTCGTCGATCGGCGTGGGATCAACATCTTCGATGTCCTCACGCTTCGCGTAGAGCAGGTGCTCGTAGTTCTCCTCGAGCGAGAAGTGACGGTATGCAGGTACGCAGCCCGTCGACGCACAGGCTCCGAGCGAGACGACGAACGTCGAGCGCTCGCGCAGGCGTTTGATGACCTCGATGTCCTCTGTGCAGGCGACGAGTCCCTCGATGAAGACGTAGTCGAAGTGATCGTCGATGTTCACCTCTTTGATGAACGGGAAGGCGCGCAGATCGATGAGGTCGAGCAAGTCGAGGATCTCATCCTCGTTGAAGATGATCGAGAGCTGGCAGCCGGCACAGCCGGTGATACCATAGACGCCCACCGTGGGTTTTCCGGTGATGTCTCCGATCTCAGTCGGTTGTAGCGTGTTTGATGTCGTCATAGCGGAACACCGGTCCGTCGATGCAGGTGTACGTGCCGCGTATCATGCAGTGGCAGCAGGCGCCGATCGCACAGTACATGAGCCGTTCGGCCGAGAGGAAGATCTGATCGTCGTTGAACCCCTTCTCTGAGAGGATGCTGATCGCGGTATTCATCATGATCGGAGGACCGCAGAGGAACGCTACCGAACCGTGGTTCGAGAGGTCCGCTGTTTTGAGCGCGTCGGTTACGAAGCCGGTCGTGCCGACGTAGCATGACGCGTCAGGATTCGTATCGACCGTTACCGTGAGATGGTAGCGGTTCTCCCACTCGTCGAGTTCGCGTTTGAAGATCACATCGTCAGGGCTGCGATAGCCGAGGAAGAGCCGTACCGCTCCGTATTCTTCGCGATGGTTCTCGATGTAGTCGATGAGTCCTTTGAGCGGAGCGACCCCGCATCCTCCTCCGATGACCACAAGGTCGTTGCCGGCCAGGGTTTTCATCGGATAGCCGTGTCCGTACGGACCGCGGATCCACACCCGGTCACCAGCGTTGAGTTCGGCGAGCTTGCGCGTCACGTTGCCGACTTCACGGATGTTGAACTTGACGTGGTCGCGCGAGTCCGAACAGATCGAGATCGGTGATTCGCCGAAACCAGGGATCGAAAGCTGGAAGAACTGCCCGGGTTCGTGGTGGCATGCGATGTCGACCGTGAGCGTCACCGTATCAGGCGATTCTCGGAAGGCGTCGGTAACCGTGTAGGCCTGCGGAAGGTACGGGCTATGCATCGATCATCCCGTTGATCATCGGTACGAAATCGATCCTCGTCGGACACCCGGAGATGCACCGGCCGCATCCGACGCACATGTTCACGCCATAGCGTTCGGCGAAGTAGACGAGCTGGTGGTAGATGCGGTGTTTGAAGCGCGACGCTCGATCGTCGCGGAAGATATGATCGCCTGCGACGCGGGTGAATCCTGAGACCTGGCAGCTCGACCACTCGCGCACGCGCTCTCCTTTGGAAGGGTCGGCCGTTGAGACCTCGTCTTTGAACTCGAAACAGTAACAGGTCGGGCACAGGCTCGTGCACGCCCCGCAGCTCAGGCACAGATCGACGCCTTGCTGCCATGCCGGATCGTCATAGTGATCAGCGATGTCCGTCGAGTTGAGCCGATCCGAGCCAGGGATGACTTTCTCCTCATCGGAAATCACAACGCTGCTGTCATCGAAGCGTTCGCGGTAGCGTTCGACGAGCGCGGCACCTCGCTGCGATCCGACCTCGACGACCCAGTACTCGCCACGGTCGAAGTACATGAGATCGAAGAACTCGACGAGCTCGAGCGAGCCGCAGAAACAGTACGTGCTCGGAGGCTCAGGACAGTGGTATCCGATGAGCACCGTGTTCTTGCGCAACTCGGTATAGGCCGGATCCTCGAGTTCCTCGAAGACGAGGTCCTGGTGCCGGATCGCGTTCAGATCACAGCGGCGCAGTCCGAAGAAGACCTTCTCGGACGTATCGTAGGCCGGGACACTGAGCTCGTCGCCATCGAACTCGAACACGACGGAGCGCTGAGGGAAGAAGAACTCCTTGACCGGCGTATACGACTGGACCGACAGATCGATCTCAGACGCCGCGCTGATGCGCTCGAAACGCGTCACATCGGTCCGCTTGGGAGCGATGACGTCAGCATCTCGCGAGAGGTCCTCGATGAACCCTTCGAAGGCCTGTTTCGACTGAGCGAAGCACGTCATATCACGATCCTCCGAGCGAGAGCATTTAAACGTATCCGTCACCCGAACAGGTATGCGCATGACGACCCTGACAGGACGGGCATTCTACGGGTTGTGAAGCGTACGCGCTAGAAATCGACGAAACAGTGCCCTTGAGCGTTCCACTTCTTCGGCACGAGGTCCTCATCGACACGGATGCGGTACTCGTCCACATCACCATAGTCGAACGAGCCGACCCGCGTAACTTCACCGAAACGTCGTTCAGAAGCGCGAGCGATGGCCTGTACGATCGCCGACTCAGGAATCCCGAGCCTTCGCATGCCGATGGAACGGCTGATCTCGGAACGCTCGCACCGGCTCCAGGTGAGCGAAGACCTATCAGCGTTGGTAAGCAGCTTTCCTGTTTTCGAATAGTACGCTCCGTTCGAACGGATGATGGGTGTACCTGAACGTGTGTAGAGCTCGCGCATCCTGAGTACGCGCGAGAAGCGTTCGACATCGGGATCCGAGAGGTGGATGATGCCATCGATCTGCGTTACCGCATTGCGGTGATGGTGCGCCATCGCATGACCGGCGACCGGATGCTCGCTATCAGGGGCATAGACATAGAAGTAGCCGTCGACCGAGAACCGGTCACCGAGTTCCGATACGAACGGACGAACGAACGACTCGTAGAGCGGGAACGGTTTGGGACGGACCGTATGACTCAAGAAGAACACCGAGTAACAGAGCGCCTGATCGGGATCGACGACCACCGCCGAACCTCCTGAAGGACGCCGTACGAGCTCGTAGCCTAGTTCCTCACAGGCTCTGCGATCCACATCCTCAAGACTCTGATTGAGGCCGAGGATCACACCGGGCGTGTGCCGGTAGATCCTCACGATGCTTTCATGGACTCCTTCAAAAACAAGCTGGGCTGCGCGCAAGTTACGCGCGAGGTGCTCGCGAGGCGAACGCGGAACCGTATCGTCATGTATGATGCGCTCCAAGTCTAGATCCTCCATGCAAACCTGAGCAGGGTACTGCTTTAAGCCTTACCGTTCACACAGGAACCCAACGGGCGCAATCGTTATAGAGAGTTGCTGGTGTAGCTGTATGATGCGGCGAAAGGTTTACGGGCAATCAGAGAACACAATCTGTGCCTTCTGCGGAAAACAGGCGACGACGAGGAACACGGAGCGCGTACCGGTCTGCAAGGATCATCGGAGCGCGAAACTCGAAGAAGTGAAATGTACGTGCGGCCGATTCATGGATGTGAAAGAAGGCAAGTGGGGCCCGTTCTTCGTCTGCCCCGCCTGCGGACCGGTCAGCTTCGAGAAGGCGCGTGAGAGGAATCGTGAGCTGAACCGTTAAAAGGCTTCGAGCACCCCTACTACATCGTGAAACGAGAACAACTCATCGCACTTGTCTTCGGCTCTCTTGCTGTGCTGATCGGAACAATCGCGTGGATCATGAAAGAGAGCGAAGAAGCACCATCGCAGTTGGGATCGATTGATCCCAAGGTATTTCTGCTCGGAGCGGTTGTCTTGCTCCTCATCATGCGGATCGTATTGTGGCGTATCATGCCTCGTGCTAATGACACATGACCAAACCACTACGCTTTTAAACCATTGAACGAGCCTCGCCCTGTGGACGGCCAGAGTGGGCTGGTAACACCCGATCCCATTTCGAACTCGGAAGTTAAGAAGCCCGACGTTCCCGGTTGTACTGCTCTTCGAGCGGGAACCCGGGTTCGCTGTCCCACCTTCTTATACCATATTCGTCATTCCGATCGCGATAACGAGGACGAAGAATACGATCATGAACCATGCGTAGAGCGCTTCACGCACGTTCGAACGAACACCGATCGAGCCGATCACCACCATCGCAAACACCCACACGAGCAACGATATCGGAGCGAGAGCATCGAGCCAGAAGACAAAGTGGACTATGATCGAACCTACGAGGAGCGCACTCGCGATGAGCATCGCCCATCCGAGTTTCGAACGCACCCCTCGACCGAGAGCCATCCGTATCGCTACCACGAGAAATACGATCGGTAGTGCGATGACCACGACAAGCATCGGAACGAGCGCCACGCTCGCAAGAGGCGAATCGATGGTCGATATCACGAAGCTTACGAACAGGACGAGAATCATCAGAACGCCTATCCGTTCGACCACACACATCCGTATCATGCGTTATTCATAAAAATGTCGCGAGCAGCAGCCACAGCGTAGAACCGAACAAACCGTTACGTAAGGCATGCGAATCATCGAGACCCGCACGTCAGCGCAAATGAGGAAAGAGGATCCGCATATCATCGAAGAAATCAGGCTTGTTCTCGAAGTGGATCGTTTTAAGACCCACGAGTCGAGCTGCCTTGATGTTCTCGAGATGATCATCCATGAACAAGAGGCGGTCAACCGGTATGAGGTCTTCCTCGGCGATGAACGAGAAGAGCTCGCGCTGCGGCTTTCTCATACCGACCTCACAACTCACATACGCCTTGTGGAAGTAGTCATACACACCCCTACGCCGGTTGATACGAGCGTGAACATCGTTCGTGTTCGTCACACAGGCTACGAAAACACGGGATTTGAGTTGGCGCACAAGACCGATCAGATCCTGATCGACTCTCGTATACTGCTCGTAGAGCTCAGCATACGTTGCGATGAGTTCATCGATCTCATGCGGATTGCGCTGTTCCTCTTTGAACATGACGAACAGGTCGACGAGCGAACGCGTCCCGGTGAGCACCTCTCGCACGTATAGCTTCTTGATACGAGCAGACATACGGATCGACAGACCCGTCCGTGCCTCGAACTGGGCATGGATGGCATCCCAGTCCGTGAGCAGAACGGTATCGCCTAAATCGAAGAGGACCCCTGAAATCATGAGCATCCATCACCACGAACGCTATTTAAACCTTTCAAAGTCGAGCGTGATCCGAACACCCGAAACTCCTACAACCGGAGGGAATCGTTCAGGCCACTCGCTCTCGAGTCCTTCGAGCGAACCGTGTTTCTCACGGTATGAACGTGCGAATTCGAGCGCCTCAGAGACGAGCGGGTACTGTTCGAAGAGGAGTTGTGCGCGGCGCAGATCCTCGCTCCGGCGTTCATCGAGCGTATCGACGCGCTTGGATTGAATCTCGATCGCAGTCTCGCTGCGCTTCTTCGGCACGCGTTCGGGGCGTTGTGGCCCTGAGCCGACGTCCTGAGAGGCGAGCAGTTCAAGAATACCACTACCCTGAGGATCGGATGCGATACGACCGTCGACGAGCGAGAAACGAACCGCATCCCACTCGGCGAGGAGCGCCTCGCGAAGGCCACCAAGGTCTTTGAGGTCGCTCGTACGAGCGGTTGCGACAGTAGTGACGAAGCGCGAGAGGATCGATTCAGCCGTGCGGCCTCCGAAACCAGCGGCCGCGATCTGAGCGACGAGGTGCTTGTCCGGGTCGAACACGCCCGTATCGAGCACGCTCTGAGGACTCGGAGGGAACACGTAGGCTACTCCAGGGCGTACGTTTCGCGAACCGAACGATTCTCTGACGAAGACATTGCGGATGACGCCGTGTTCGTCGAGGACGACGATATTGCCCTTAGCGAAGAGTTCGAATACGAGCGTCATGCGCTTCGCTCCTTCGAGCTCCATAACGACGATCCGATCCCGACCGTGCTGTTTGAGAGCTGTGATGCGCAACCCTTGGAGCTGGCCTCGGACGCGCTGAGCGAAGCCCGAAGGACGAGGAGGCATCTCGACTTTCTGAGTGTGCATGAAGATCGTGCTCGGAAGTTCGACGTAGAGGTACCGGTAGGGGAGCTCTTTCGCATAGAGGTCGAGCACGAGCGCGTAGCGTTCGGTGCCATAGACCTTTTGGATCTTGCCGCCGACAGCAGGCATGAGCGCCTCGACGAAGGCATGCACGTCTCGACCAGTGAGTTCCATACCGCGAGCGCTGCGCATTCCTTCATAAACCCACCACCTTATTGAGAACCATTACCGATAACATTATATGTTGAACCCTGCGCACCGCACAGATGGACCCGATACCCGTAACCGTACTGAGCGGATTTCTCGGAAGCGGAAAGACCACGCTGCTCAACCGCATCCTCACCGAGAACCACGGCCTGAGGATCGCCGTCATCGTCAACGACATGTCCGAAGTCAATATCGACGCCGAGAAAGTCAAGCACAGCATCACACACGCCGACGAAAGCCTCGTGCAGATGACGAACGGCTGCATCTGCTGCACGCTGCGCGAAGACCTCCTCATAGCCGTACGCGACTTAGCCCGACAGAAGAAGTTCGACTACATCGTCATCGAATCATCAGGCATATCAGAACCCTTGCCCGTTGCTGAAACGTTCACCTTCGAAGATGAAGAAGGCAACAGCCTGAGCCGCTACGCCGTTCTCGACACAATGGTTACGATGATCGACGCACACTCGTTCCCGACCATGCTCGATTCGAACTCGATGCTCGAGAACCTCGGAGGACAAGAAGGAGACGACCGCACGCTCGCAACCCTGCTCGTCGAACAAGTAGAATTCGCCGACGTCATCATCATCAACAAAACCGACCTGTGCGATGAACAAACCCTGCAGAACATCAGAACGATCATCACAAGCCTCAACCCTCAAGCGAGACGGATCGAAACGAGTCACGCGAACGTACCCATCGATGAAGTCATCGCAACCCACCGATTCAGCCTCGAAAAAGCCGAGGCAATGCCGATGTGGCTCAAAGAAGCACGAGGAGAACACGTACCCGAAACCGAAGAGTACGGAATCGTAAGCACGACATTCACAGCGAACAAACCGTTCCACCCCGGCCGGATACACGAATGGATCGGACGCAACACGAAAGACATCATCAGAGCAAAAGGCAGCCTCTGGATCGCAACCAAACCCGACCTCATACTCGAATTCTCGAAAGCAGGCAGCCAACGAGAAGTCAGACCCATCGGAGTATGGGATGCGGCAGACCCGAACTACACTCCCGAAGACACGCAATGGGGTGATCGGGAAAGCGTCCTCATCTTCATCGGACAACACCTCGATACCGAAGCGATCCACACAGGACTCGAAGCATGCCTCATCACCGATGAAGAAGCATCACACATGGACACACTCGAAGATCCCTTCCCAGACTGGGGAGTCGCAAGCGACTCGTAACCATTAAAAACGAAGCGAGAACGGTCAGCGTATGGCAGAGATGCGCTACGTACGCGACGTCATGAAATCGGACGTCGTGACCATGAGCCCCACCCAGAACGTGATCGAAGCCGCACATGAGATGTCGAGCAAGAACATCGGATGCATCATCGTCATCGAACGCAAGAAGCCGATCGGAATCGTCACCGAACGCGACCTCGTCAAGAAAGTGCTCGCAAAAAACAAGGGGAACGACATCGAACTCAGAGACGTGATGACGAAAGATCCGCTCACGCTCAAGCCGGACACCTCGATCATCGACACGGCCCGGATGATGAAGCGTAACAGGATCCGAAGGTTCCCGATCATCGAGAAAGGCATCCTCGTCGGAGTCGTCACCGAAACAGACGTGCTCTACGGCATGAACGACATGGTACGCCACCTCAACTGGAAACTCGTCAACACGAAGATGGCCATGGAAGAATTCATGGATGAACTCACGAGCCTCGTACTCTGATGCGCATCGTATTCGTCTGTTACGGCAACATCTGCCGCTCTCCGATGGCAGAAGCGGTATTCTCACACTTGGTTAAGGAAGCGGGCGTGGATGTCGCCGTGGATTCGTGCGGAACCCACGCAGCAACTCGGAACCGAGCGCACCGCGGAACACTGCGCGTCCTCGAAGAACACGGGATCGCGTACGACGGCATCTCACGACCCGTCGAAGAGAGCGACATGGAAGCGGATCTCATCATCTGTATGGATACGCAGAACAAGCGCGACCTCGAAGAGCGATACGGTGCGAACGAGCGCATACACCTGCTGCTCGAATACGCCGATACGGATGAGACGGACGTACCCGACCCGTACTACACCGGCGGATTCGAACACGTCTACGAACTCATCGAATCAGGATGCCGCGGATTGCTCGCGCAGATACGCGAGGGAGAACGATGAGCGAATACACTTTCAGCGGGATGCGCATCGAATACGAGCCTCTTGATGCACCTCGCGGGACGGCGATCGTCATCCACGGACTCGGAGGATACAAAGACCAGCCGCACATCGTCGCAATAGCACAGGCCTGCCAAGATGCGGGCTTCTCGACGATCAGGATGGATACGCGCCACGCGCTCGTCGGCGATGGGAGCGCCTATGCCGACGCGACGGCAACCGCAGCGATCGAGGATCTTCGCACTGTGATCGCATGGGCTCGGGAGCAGGCGTGGTTCACCGAACCACTGCTACTCGCAGGTCACAGCCTCGGAGGCTTGGCCGTGCTCGAAGCCGCACGATCCGAGGACGTCGATCTGCTCGTACCCGTAGCACCGGTCGTGAACGGGTCGAGGATCGCCGAGTTCTACGGGCGAGAGCTCGTGGAAGAATGGGATCGGACCGGATGGCAGATACAGGAGAGCTCTTCGCTTCCTGGTGTGATGAAACGCCTCCGATGGAAGCCGTTCAAAGAAGACATCATGCGCTACGACGTCCTCAGCTACGGATCTACGCTCGTGATGCCGACGCTCATCATCTGCGGCAGCGAAGATCGGTTCCTCGAACAGAACCGAGTCCTCAGCGAGCATATACCGAATGCACGGCTCCACGTGATTGAAGGAGCACCGCACACGTACAACGATGCAGCGCACATCGCAGAGCTTCAGGATACGATCAGAGCGTGGATCGACGCTCAGTCGACCTAGTGTATCCGCGGCTGTTTGCTCGGATGGATCAAGTACTCTTTTTTGGGTGCAGCAGTGCCATCATGACCGAGCTGATTGACTGCATACATCAGTTCGAGCAAGCCAGATCGGCCGAGAGCAGCTGCAATAGCATCATCTGGGTTTCCTGTCTGTCCAATCTGTTCAACCTTCCGTCCTATCTCGCGAATCCCTTCAGTGCCGAGGACTGCGTAGATAACTTTTCCAGGGTCAGAGGGGCCGCGATAGACATCAGGATCGTTTTCAGGTATAACGTACGGTTCTATATTACCACTATGTAGTGGTTACTTATTAGTCTTTCGGTCAGGCGTGTCGCGAGCGAACTCATCAGGGTCCTCAACAGAGGAATCGTAGACGAGCACGTCCCAGCCAGCCTCCTCAGCCTCCGTACGGCACACCTGGAAGATCTCGGCATCGAGGTTCTCACGGACCTTCGCATCGGAGTACCCACGCTCCTCAAGGCGCTCTTTGAGAATCTCGATCGGACACGTCGCGCAGATCAGGATCGCGCCCTCTCGGGGCTTGGCATAGTGAGCGAGATGCCCTTCGAAGACGAACTCGTCGTGTTTGCGTTCGACAGCCTGAGCGATGCGTTCAACCGAATCCTCATCGACGACATCAGCATCGCGCTCCTCGTCGCGGCCGAGCACAAGGCCCATCACCTTCGCCTTGACCCCGACGTTGAAGACCGGGATCGAAAACCGATCGCCGAAGGCAGCAGCGAGCGAAGACTTACCCGTACCAGGAGTGCCAGTGATGAAAACGCGCATAACCGTTCAGGAGCGTTCGCCTTCAAATACCCTGCGAAAGGAAGCATAGAAGACTCACATGACCTCACCAACACCGATATAAACCAAACTAAACCAGATAGTTGTATGGTGTCTGCCGCTGCAAGAAAAGGACTCATGACAACCGCAATCACTGCAGCGGTCATCACGACAGTCATCGGAGCCATCTTCTTCTTTGCGCCAGTCGGGATTATGCCAACGGAAAACCAACTCACCGCGATCAACGCGACCCTTCTCGTCGCAGATCACGAAAACAGAATCTCACTGATCCGCATCGATGAAGTATATTCACCCCTTCCGCAGCATTGTGTCGAACCCGGATACGAAATCGAAGCGGTGTTCACATACGGCATCCAAGGAGGCGAGAGCCACGGATATGCTCTTCCGAGGCTCGAAGAGGGCTCTCGTTTCTCCACGTACATACGCCAAACAGATTTTTGCGAACCACCGTACATTGGAGCCTACTCCTTGATCGAATAGTCCACATCTAGGGAACCGAACACCTTCCAAGCTACAACACAGATAAACCAGAACATCATCCAACGCGTATGGCGATCTGCGAATTCTCAGGAGAAGAGACCGACACACTCATCACCGTAAAGATCGAAGGCGTCACGATGCGCGTCGCACCACGACACGCACGCTACGGCGTACGCGTCGAAGAACCCACACAAGCCGCGCGCGTACGCACGGAGAAGCGACGAGCACGAGAACCGACCGAAACCGTACGCTCGGACGCTGCAGAGCTGCTCAGACGCGCATTCCAAAAACTCGACACCGATGAAGAATCACTCGCCAAACGACTGAGCATGAAAGAATCCACGCTCAAAGCATACCTGCGCGGCGACCGGACGATCACCATCGCAGACGCACGCGCCTTCGAGAAGTTCTTCTCGATACGACTCATCGAAACGACCGAGCCCAAACTCGAAGACGGCGAAGCCAAGACGTACAGCTCCGACTCTTCATCAGGACTCACCCTCGGAGACCTCCTCAAGGGAGCGAAACGACGATAAGACGATCACGCTGCTCGAAGACCGCATCCGAATGTCTGAGCGCATAGACGATGGGCTCATCAAAGCCCAGAGGATAGACGACCTTCGAAACGCCGCGTTCCTCGAGCGCCGGAACGAGCACGTCAGGATCGCCGATCGAAGCGAGGCACGAGAGGTCGCGCCACGTCGAGAGCTGCTGCGGATACGCACGACCCTCACAGGCGAGTTCGACGTATTCGGGCGCGAAAACGATCGCACCATCAATCTCAAGAGGCTCAGAAGGCTCTTCGAACGATGCGACAAGCGCGAAGACCACGAGCACTACGAGAACGACGCGCGAACCGCGCAACCGCTCCTCACCCAGAGCTCGTTCGAGGCTCACCGCAAGCATACCTATGATGACCGGCATGGCGAACACAGCGAGTTCAGCGTAGAGGAGCGAAGCGACGAGAAGCACGAGAGAACGTGAGAGCGACGCGTGAGAATCGTTCCCGAGCACGATGAGCGATTGAATGAGAAGCGCTGCGAAGAGGACGAGCGGCAGAGGCATGAGCGATACGCCGATCAGATCGAACTCGAACAACCCGACGTAGTAGTTGAGCGCTGGAATCGCAGCGAGCGACGCAACGAACCAGAGCGTAATCGCACGGACACGCCATACAGCTGTCGGGATATCTGAGATGATAGGTATGAGGATCGAGAGGACGATGAGCACAGCAAGAGGTAGTCCGACGAGAATGACGAGCACGATCGCAGCTGCGATCATCACGAACACCATCCACTCGCGGAACCGACGAACGAAGAGGACGAGTGAGGCAACGAGAATACCGACCGCAGCCTGAGGAGCCATCGCCGCTGATACGATCGTAGGAGCGAGCAGGACGAATCCGAGGCGCGAACGCAATGCGATGAAGAGGACGATGAGCGAGAGCGCATACCACGCACTCGGAGCGCCCCCGACGAGTCCTGATGAGAGCGTCGAACCGCACAAGAGCGCATTCGGCTCAACGAAGGATCCTACAAGGACGAGGAGCATCGAGAACATCACGAGAGCGAGCATCGGATCCTCACCTCCACAAGGACGCCTCTCGGCTCGGCGACGAAGCACTCGTTCGAGACGTACGGCGGCATACGAGAGAGCACAACGCGCGAGAAGCGTCCTTCGGATCTCTCGATCACCGGAATCACGAAAGGCGATGTCTCGAGGAGCTCAACCTCCTCAGAAGTCAACGGCACTACCTGTGCTCCCGAATAGAAGGCGAGCGCATGCGAGAGTTGCTCGTCGATCGCAACCACTCCTTCATCGACCGACATAAGACTCGCAGCGAGGCCCGGATCCATACGTTCCTGCGCCGCGAGGAAGAAGACGCTCTGCACGAGCGTGAGCACAACGAAAAAGACGACCGTCGAAAACGAGACGAGTCGTTTGAACGGGATGCGCGAGAGTTCGAAGAACCGCATCACGACCTCAAGAGCGATCGCAACGAGCACTCCGGCTGAGAGCGTGAGCATGAGCGGAGCGAGCGGATCGGAGAGGAAGAAGAGGACGGCTGATGCAAGGGCCAGAGCAACGTACGGATCAACCCTTCGAGAGCCTCGCATGATCACCCGATACGTCGCAAAGACACCGAGCGCTATAAAGACAAGACCGAAAGGAAGCGCGCGTTCCACCGAAAACTCGAAGGAGAGCACCGAACCGGTGGCGATGAACGCCACTGCCGTGAGCAAGAAGAGCTCGCCCAGACGAGGATCAGGATCAGGCCGAAGCGGTGTAGTGAGCAAGAGCGCAAAGAGGACGAAGAGCACATAGTGACCGTACCCGAGCACGAAGAGCACTGCGATCGGAAGTGCGATCGAAACGAGCCGGTAGCGTCGCGTCGAGAGTTGGAACGCGAAGTATACGAGGAGCGGAGCTGCAAGATAACCGAGCGAAACCGAGAAGGCAGACAGCAGCATCGGAGACGAGACGAGAACAAGAGCGAGCGCCGCCCACGCAGCACGGTCCGACGAACACTCGAGCGCCGCTCTGAACACGAGTATGAGGGCTCCGGCGAGCGCTGCGAAGAGTACGGCAACAGCGACCACCGGATACGCAGCGGCAAGAGGAAGCGTGAAGAACCCGTATGATGCGAAGGTGAGCCGATCGATCGAGAACGAAGCGAGCGCGACGAACACATAGACGAGAGCTACGAGCACGACCAACCGCCGCAGAGAACCATCCGTATCAGAAGAATTCTCCGAACCGCTCTTTTTCGAACCGCTCGAGCTGTTCATCGCATCCTCCTCAAGGCGAGCGCATAGAGCGCGAGTTCTCCTCGCGGCACGACCATGCGACGATCGAGAACGAAGCCTTCAAACGAGACGAGCGGATCGTTCGTGATCACGATGAGCTCGCCATCATCACCGAGCATGTGATCAGCGGCGAAACGCACGTTCTCAAGGAGCGAGTCGTCGCGGTTCGAGCGGACGAGCTCGACCACGCAGCGATCGACCGCTGCCTTCCCGATCCTCATATCGATCCACTCAAGATCATACCGCGAAAAACCGATCCGCTTATTCACCCCGGCGAGGCGCGCATTATGCTCGGCGCGACGCAAGTAGTTCGCATTCTCCTCAAGGGCGAAGATACGGCACTCGACCGGCTCACCCATCGTACCCGGATCGGGAAACCGTTGTGCGAAGCGCGATGCGAGCGTACGCTCCTGGTATCCGCGCGGACCCACCGCATACGAGCGGAGCGCGTGTTCGATCACCACAACACCATCACTGCAGAGCGGAGCGCAGAAGACGCCGCCCGCAGGAACACCGAGTCCCCAGAGGATCGAGGCAGCCACGCACGGATTGAGCGAGTGCGGCGTCTTATACACCTTGTATTCGCGCAGCGAATAGTCGAATCCGCTCAGTACGAATCCGAGCATGCCATCAACCACGCCGACCTCGATCATCGGATCCTCAAGATCAACCGCTACACCGTAGCGTTCGAAGAGAACAGCCCCGATGCGACGTTCAGACGAACGCGAACCGGTGATCGCCGTCACACGGAACGAGGACGCATCTGAGAAGAGCGCAGCAGCCTCATCGCTGAGCTGAGCCGGGTCAGAGACGCCCGCTTCGAAGAGCACGCACGATACGGTCTGTGAGAAGCGCAAGACCTGCCATACGTCTTGAGTATCCGCACGGCACCAGCCGAGGCCTTCCTCGATGTTCGAACAGCCCAATGACGTAAGTTCAGCTGCAGATGCCGACTCACATGCGACAGGACAGACGGCGATGATACGCATGCGTACAGGCCCGAGCGAATCCTTATAAGCTATCTGGAAGGTATTTAAACGGACGGGTCGTGAGAACCGCATGGTCCTCGAGATGCTCGTGTCGAGCCGTAGCGCAACGCTCGGCAGCTGGTGGAAACTGCTCGGCATCGGAGCCATCTATGCGACCTTGGGCATCCTGCTCGCCGCATGGGTTTTCCCCCAGTACGCATCGATGGTCATGGTCTTTCTCACCGTGCTCGCCATGGCATACCTCATGCACGAGATCATCCTCAAAGAGGAAGAGTACGACGAGGACCTCGCCCATGAACCATACGACATCTTCGTACACCACGGACAGACACTCACCGTGTTCATGATCCTCTTCTTCGGCATGCTCATCACCTACACGTTCTGGTATGCGGTCCTCCCGTTCTCGAATCCCGCACAGGAAGGCATGTTCGCCAACCTCGACATCCGCACCGTCTTCGAAGCACAGAACGACACGGTCCAGCGGATCACCGGACGCATCTACACAGGAGCGATCACCGGCCTTGCGAGCGGCATGGACTGGTTCATGACGATCCTGCTCAACAACCTAGGCGTCCTCTTCTTCAGCTTCCTCTTCGGACTCTTCTACGGGTACGGAGCCATATTCGTCCTCGCCTGGAATGCGAGCGTCATAGCAGCAGCGGCAGGGAGCAACTTCAAACAGGCGCTCAGCGGAGGACTCGCATGGTACGATCAGATCTTCGCCTTCTTCAGTTCGTGGCTCGCCTACATGCCTCACGGAGTCGTCGAGATACTCGCATACTTTATAGCAGCACTTGCGGCAGGAATCCTCGGAGCAGCGATCTCGAGAAAGACGTGGCGTGATCAGGAGAAGATGAACCGCGTCCTCGCCGACTTCGTCTTCTTCAGCGTCCTCTCGGTGCTCCTCATCGTCGTTGCAGCGTTCATCGAAGTATGGATCACCCCTGCGCTCGCCCTATGATGATCGAACCAGAGGATGAGGAACGCGCGATGCTCGAATCCATCGCCGAGCACGTATCCGAACGCGTACGCTCGTGCGGAGCAGAAGCGATCATCGGAGGGTCCTTCGCGAAGGACACGTGGCTTTCAGGAACACGCGACCTCGACATCTTCGCACGCTTCGACGCTAGGAGCGAAGCAGAACTCAACGAGCGGACACGAGACCTCTGCAAGGCCTTTCCCGAAGCTGAAATCGTGAGAGGATCACGAGACTACCTGCGGTTCGAAACCGAAGGCGTAACCGTCGAAGTCGTCCCCATACGACCCTTGAGCAGCGATGCGAACACGATGGATCACAGTCCCGATCACATCACGTACGTTACCTCACACCTGGAGAACACGCGCGACGTACGACGGCTCAAAGCACTCTTACATGCACACGGCATCTACGGAGCCGAAGCACACATACGCGGATTCTCAGGATACGTATGCGAGCTGCTCGTCATCGCCTACGGCTCGCTCGAATCGCTCGCACAAGAAGCACGCTCGTGGAAGCGAGGAGTGCGCGTCTCGTTCAATACCCACACACCGTTCGACGACGTGCTTATCGTCGAAGACCCGACAGATGATAAGCGAAACGCAGCGGCAGCGGTCGACGAGTACAGCCTCGGAAGGTTCACAGCGCTCATGGAACGCGTCGCGTCAGGCAACACATTCGAAGAACTCCTCACACCTGAAGAACACGGTCCTCCCTACGCGCTCGTTCGTATGTGGGCATCACACGAGAAACGCGACGTCGGATTCGCACAGCTCAGAGGTGTACACGAACGACTCGAACGAGAACTCGCACCCTTCGGCATGAAACAAGCCAGTTGGCGTACCGCAGGAGATGTTTGGGAGAGCCGCTTCACGCTCGAACACGAAGAGCTCGACGCCATCACAACACGGAAAGGACCACCCGTCGCCTACGAAACGGCCGTGCGATCGTTCAGAGCACACCATCCGAATGCTTACGAAGAGCGTGGAACGCTCTACGCACCGGTCCAACGAAGCGAAACCACATGGGAGCAGGTCGTACGCCGCGTATGCACGCATCCTGTCGTCGAACGTTACGAACCACAGGTGATCCGATGATACCCACCGCCAAACTCTACGCGTTCACCGGAGCCATGATGATCGCGCTGCTCGCGAGCATGATCTTCGACGCACTGGTTCCGACTGTCACACATCCATGGCTCGCTACGCTCGCTCACCCATTGATCGCCACCGTCACGGTAGCAATCTGTCTCACACTCGTGTTCGAGAGGTCGGTCCGCGAAGGATCGTTCGCGTTCTTCATCGCAGCAGTCATCGCACTCTTCACGAGCCTCATCAACGCCGCATTCGTATCGATGGTCGGAACCGGAGAGATACCCCTTGCGCTCACCGTACTCGCCAGTCTGAGCATCCGCACACCCTACGCGTGGATCGTCGTAGCCGTGAGTGGACTCGCAACAGTATTGAGTGGAGGCATCCTGCTCTCATCGCTCTTCGTATCGGTCATCATCGGAGCCGTACCCACGGTTCTCGTCGAAAGGTGGAACGATGCGTAAGGAGATCGCGCGGCAGAGCACCCACCTCGTCTACGGAATCACACTCACTCTGTTCACGTATTGGAACGCGTGGATCGGCGTAGCCGTCAGCATCGCCATGATCATCGGTGTGCTCACCTACCACAAACGCGAGTTCGCCGTGATCGAGTGGTTCATGCGAAGGCTCGAACGAGACGAAAACTACAAGGGGTTCGGAGCGCTCACGCTGACGATCGGTATCACGAGCGTCATACTCGTCTTCCCCGACGCGGGATTCATCGCCGGCATCGGAGTCGCACTCATCGATTCGATCGCTACGGTGAGCGGCGTCGTCTTCGGAGACGGAAGAAAACACCTCATCGCATCCCTCTTCGGAGGCCTCGTGTTCTTCATCGTCGCGACGAGCGCATTCTCCGACGAACGCGTCGTGAGCTTGGGGATCGCTGCGATCGTAGGGTCGGTCGTCGAATTCATGAGCACGCGCACGATGCTCGTCGACGACAACATCACCGTTCCGTGGGCGATCGCACTCACCCTCATCATGGTATGACCGCGTAGAAGCCGTTCCGTCCGACGACACGAACCTCATCATCGATGCTCAGTGTAGACGAGGAGCGATCCGACGCCTCGACATCAGCATACGATTCTGAGAGGACCATGAGCTTCGGACGCGTCGCGATCACCCTCGATGTGAAGGGCGTGATGCGCTCGTAGGCTTCGAGCTCTTCGAGCTTCACCGTCCTCGTCGTACGCCCGTCCACGAGCGATCTGAGTTCGACACTACCTGACTTCGCCTTCTCCAAGATGAATAGGACTCCATCAACGTCGAAGACATCACCCTTGCGGAACGCCGAGAAGCGGAAGAGGCCGGTGACCCGGTGTTTCTCCTTGCTCGACTGGTGGTCGCGCGAATGGAGCGAGGCGGACGTATGCGATGATCCTACGAAACGCTGGCCGAGGTCTTTGAGCGTTGCGATGATCGCGCGGTTCGAAGAAACCTTGAAGTCGATGCCGTCTTTGAGCACCACTTCCTCTTTGATGTATCCGCGGTTCGATTCGAGGATCGTGCGCGCCTCATCCCACTCGGTAGACGAGCCTCCTCGAAGCTGGAGGTACCCTTCGAAGTAGTGCGAACGCTTCTTCACGCACTCAGGACACTGGGTGTTCTCGACGGGAAGATCGAACGAGACGATGTGTTCTTCCGAATCGAGCGAAACCTCCACATCGAACGATACGCGGCGCGGGGCGCGCCCTTCGAAGGCATCTTCAGGATGTATGGCGATGATCCTCAGAGGCGCTGAGACGATCGTCGAGAGGAGTTTCTCGAGCGTGTTCGACCATCGTCCTCTGATGAGGAAGCGATCGCACGACACGCAGGAGCGGATCGGCTCATCCTTGATTTCGAGCTCTCTCATACGCTCAGACCATGCAGAGACTATATAAACGCCTTGCTGGGCCGTCACCCTATGGGTGTGAGGGAGTGGTGGCGCAAGGTCTGGTTCGTCTTGTGGAAAGACGATAGCCCTCTGAGCATCATCATCTCGTTCGTCGTAGCGTTCCTCCTCATCCAATACGTCTTCTACCCCGGCCTCGGACTCCTCCTCGGAACCGAATACCCGGTCGTAGCGGTCATCTCAGGATCGATGGAACACCGCGCGAACCTCGGATGCAGCGAATACGAAAACATCGCAGGAGATATTCCACGGCAAAGATGCCCTGAGAACTCGCTCGTACCGATGATCTGCGGCGTCGAAGTGAACCGAACGGGCAGGGTCAGCTTCGACGAGTTCTGGAGCTTGTGCGGAGCGTGGTACGAACGCGAGGGCATCGCGAAAGGAGCCTTCGCGCAGTTCCCCTTCCCACGAGGATTCGACACCGGAGACATCATGGTGTTGCGTCGAGCCGACGACATCCGTATCGGCGATGTGATCGTATTCGAAGGACGTACGCCCGAACCGATCATCCACCGCGTCATCGACGTCACGAAGACCGACCGAGGAACCGTCTACTCCACGAAAGGGGATCACAACGCAGGCCAGATCATCAGCTACCAGAACCTCGTCGTCGGAGAAGGAACGGTTCGCGTACCGATCATCGACGAGAGGAGCATCAACGAAGCGCAGGTCGTCGGAAAAGCATGGTTCCGTATCCCCTGGCTCGGCTATCCCAAACTGTGGCTCACCCGAATCATGGGAGCCTTCCGGTAAGTGTACGCAACTACAATGCCGGTACTGAACGCTTGAAACACCTCTATAAGGCTATTTGGCGGAATTTCCGGAAGGATTCCGGCTGGGCACAATCTTTAATTACACGCCAAGGGGCCTGCGCTTCATGCAGTTCTGCCCGAAATGCAAGAAGATCATGAAGCCGAGCCGCACGAACGGCAAGCTCGTCTTCACCTGTACGAACACCGCATGCGGACACGTGCTCAAGAAAGTCGACAAGCAGGCTACGACGATCACCTCGAAATCGACGAAGCGAGAAGACGTCGAACTCGCCGTAGTCGATGAGAAGGCAGAAGCACGGCCCATCGTCGAAGTCGAATGCCGAGCATGCGGCAACACCAAGGCATACTTCTGGAGCAAACAGACGCGCGCAGCCGACGAAGCCGAAACACGGTTCTTCAGATGCACGAAGTGCAGCAAGACATGGCGCGAGTATGATTGAACGACTCGCACGAGCGCTCGATGAGGGACCGGTAGTCATCACGGTCAAACCAGGGAAACGCGCGTCGCGAATCTCTTCGTACGAGCCGTACACGATCGACATCGCAGCCCGAACAGTGGAAGGAGCTGCGAACCGAGAACTCCTCAAATACCTCAAACGAACCGTCGGACCGTGCATCATCACGAGCGGAACGACTTCGAGAACCAAACGCATCGAACGCGTTCAATAAAGATCGTCCTTGGGCTTCTTCCGCTTGGGCTCATCCTCGACCTCTTCAGTGAAGAAGTCGACCATCCACCGGCGAACCTTACCGAGCGCTCCGGGCGCCTCGTCCTGATCATTCCCACGCACAGGCGGTTGTGACTCACGTACAGGCTCGGATTCGCGCTTCGAAGCACGAGGCTTGGGATCGCGCAACGGCACTTTCTCGGAGATCACAACGTTGCGCGCCTCAGAGAGCGTGCGGTTCTGCGTTTCGAGCGAGAGGACCTTCTTCTCGAGTTCGGATTGGCGTTCGAAAAGCCGTTGGAGGTCATCGGAGAGGACCGTGATCCGGTTGTCCTTCGTGGCACCCTTGCCTGACGATACTTCTGAGCGGAGCGATTCGAGATCCTCATGCATCACGACGTTCGAACGCAAGAACTCGATCTCACTCTGCAGGTGTTCGGCTGAAGGGCCGCGCTCCTTCTTACTCGAGAGCTCGACGTCCTCAGCGAGTTCATCGAGACGGCTCTTGAGTTGTGCAACGTCTCGAGCGAGGCCTTCAACAGCACGCATATCAACATCGCCGGATCCACCCATGTCCTCGATCACGACCTTGAGTTGCGCTTCGACATCATCGATACGCTCCGCAAGATCCGAACCCGATGATGATTCGAGCGAGTCTAGGCGTGCTTCGAAGACGTCAAGACGCCCTTCGAAGAGGTTCGAACCCGACTCGTCAAGACGCTTCTCGAGCCTTTCGAGACGCTTGAGGAGTTTGGGATCCGCATCGGACAGCTCGTCGACGCGAGCAGCGAGAGCTTCGACCTGTTCGATCGCACCTGTGATGAGCGCATTCGTCGCGTGACGTTCAGAGTCGAGGCGTTTCTCCACCGATGCAGCGTCGGTCGCTCCGAGGTTCTCAATCGCCGCTTCGAGCGCAGCGAGACGCTCAGCGCTCCCCACCGACTCGAGTGCCGTATTGAACTCATCAATCTTATCATTGAACTCAGAAACAGAAACAGAATCCTCATCCATGCTCTCACGCAACTCACCGAGAAGCGACTCGAACTGAGAGAGACGAGTCGAAAACCTCTCGATCTCATCAGCAACAGAGACGAGTTCTTTGCTCGTCGATTCGCGTTCGGTATCGAAGCGCTTCTGCAGCTCATCCACATGATGAGCGATACTATCAGAACCGCGCGCTCCCTTCGAAGCGACATCAGCCCGCAGTGTCTCGATCGCTGATTCGAGCGCAGCGAGACGCTCAGCGCTCCCCACCGACTCGAGTGCCGTATTGAACTCATCAATCTTATCATTGAACTCAGAAACAGAAACAGAATCCTCATCCATGCTCTCACGCAACTCACCGAGAAGCGACTCGAACTGAGAGAGACGGCTCGAGAGCGTATCGAGCTCGTCAGATGCAGAGACGAGTTCTTTGCTCGTCGATTCGCGCTCGGAGCTGAAGCGCTTCTCAAGATCGCTCATCCGATCGGCGAGCGCAACAAGACCGTCAGGATCCGACCGTTTCCCGAGCGTCGCACGCAACTCTGTAATCGCTGCTTCGACGGCCTCGACCCGACCACGTTCAGCTGTGGAGTCGAGGGCTGCGTTGAACTCGTCGATCTTCTCGTTGAGCTCTTCGACACGGACAGCGTTCTCGAGTTCGTTGAGCGTGATCGCACGCACAGCTTCTTCACCGATCGCATTCGATTCGAGCGTCGCAAGGCGTTTCTCGAGCGCCTTAGCATCGAAACCTTCAAGCCTTCTGAGCACCTTCTCATGCTCGGCGATGCGCTTGGTGTTCTCCTCGACCGATTCGAGCGCTCCGATGCGTTTCTCGACGGACTCGAGACGCTTCATGCGTTCGTCGATGCGTTCGAGCTTCGTATCGAAGCCTTCGATCCGAGACGTCGCCTTGTCGACGAATTCGTCGAACGGCTTGCGCTGGAGTGTCGTGCGCGAGAGGGATTCGAGCTCTTTGCGCATCGAAGCGACCTCGGGCGAGAGATCGGCCTTCTCCGCACCCGCGATCCGTTTCGAGAGCGAGGAGGTTTCCTTGACAAGACGCGCCACTCCCTTCTCGAACTCGTCCGCCGTCACATACTCATCGGAGAGTTGTGAGAAGCGTTCGTCGATACGCTTGATACGCTCGTAGAACTCGCCGGAACGAACGTAATCCGAAAGCGCGTGGTCGAGCGCATCGTCACGCGAACGGAGCTTGGCGATCTGAGCTTTGAGTGCGTCGATGTCTCGTTTGACCCGTGAGAACGAGGCACGGGTACGTGATTCGATCGAAGATATCTGTTCCATACAACCCCCTGGTTCTCATCGGAAAGTGATAACGAATTATAAAGGTTTCATGAACGGCAGGAACGATCGACCACGCACAGCCGAACGCTCGTCGGATTCACGACGTGCGGATCACGTCGATACCCGGAAGGCTTCCGAGTTCGAGGTATTCGAGCATCGCACCACCACCCGTCGAGACGTGCGCATAACGCTTCTGGAGCCTGATACGCTCGATGGCCGCAACAGTATCCCCTCCTCCGATGACGACGTTCGCCTTCGCATCGGCGAGCAAGCGAGCCACACCATAGGTTCCCTTGGCGAACGCGGAGAGTTCGAAGAGTCCCATCGGACCGTTCCACACAACGGTCTTCGCCTTGGCGATGTGGCGCGCGAAGAGCTCGACAGAACCAGGTCCGATGTCAAGACCGATGTCTTCAGGGTCGAGTTCGTCGATAGGCTTGACCGTGCGCTTGGCATGCGCTGAGACGGTCCGCGTGACCACGGCATCCGACGGGAGGATCAGGTTCGCTCGTTTGAGCAGCCGACGGGCCTTGGGCAGCATCGACTCTTCGACTTTCGATCGGCCGACACACACACCCTGCGCCTTGAGGAGCGTGAACGCCATCGCTCCACCTATGATGATCGAAGAGTAGCGCTTGGAGAGGCTCTCGAGCAGTCCGAGCTTCGTCGATATCTTCGCTCCTCCGATGATGGCGAGCGCCGGCTTTCTCGGCTCGAGCAACCCGTCGAGCGCTTCGATCTCAGCGAGGATGTTGAGTCCGAACGCGGACGGAAGGTGCTTGGGTACTCCGACGACCGACGCATGGTTGCGGTGGCAGACGCTGAACGCATCGTTCACATAGACCGTCGCGAGCGAGGCGAGGTGTTCTGCGAAGGCAGGATCGTTCGCTTCTTCTTCAGGATAGTAGCGCAGGTTCTCGAGCATGAGCACCTGGCCCTGTTTGAGCGAGCGAGCAGTGCTCGAGGCGCGCTGGCTGAGCGCGTCCGGTGCGAAGAGAATGTCGGTCTTGATGAGCGTTGAGAGCGCCTGTGCGACAGGTCTGAGCGAGTAGCGCTTCTGGCGTCCTTGAGGGCGACCGAGGTGTGAGGTGATGACAAGCGAATTGCCCTGCTTGAGGAGCTGGCGGATCGTCGGAGCAACAGCGCGGAGCCGCTGCATACCATTGACCTCACCATCCTCTATCGGAACGTTGAGGTCGGCACGGAGCAATACGCGTTCTGCGGAGATATCTGAGAGGTTCATACCGAATCAGCCATCAAGCTCTTTTTAAGCGTTTGGCGAGCATAAAGACGAGCAATACGAGCGAGAGCACGGCGAACGCACCGGCGGTGATGAGCAGCCAGTCCGGAGACGCTGCGGTCTCTGCGATCGGTGCTGCTTCAGCCATGAACGTATCCATCGCAGGCTCGGAACGCATCACCGACGATTCCTGCGTCTGGGCGCGGAGCATCGATGCGATCGCGAATCCCCCCGCAGCGAACGTCGAGAGCGCGAAGGCGAAGGTGAACGTAGCAGGCTTCTTCGTGAAGAGCTTCTGCCCTTGGAGCGTGAGCGCATAGTACTTCCACTTACGACCCTCATCACGCTTCTCGATGAGACCCGCATCTTCAAGGCGTGCGAGGTGTTCCGAGACGGTCGCCGGAGCGAGCTCGAGAGTATCCTTGATCTCGGTGAGCGTATGCGGACGCTCGTCGAGGAGCTTGAGGATATCGAGGCGCGTGTCGACCGAGAGGACCTTGATCGCTTCGCGTGTGAGGATGAACGGATCCTCAGATTGCATGAGCGGAGGCATGCCGAGAAGGTGGAATCAAGGGTTTTTAGGGGTAGTGTTATTGTTCGGTCGGATGCGCAGAGTTGAAGGTTCGAACATGAGCATGCCATGTTCGATCGTCGGCGCTCCTATCACTGAGTGCGCGGGCCGGCATACTCGACGAACCCGACGACCGAATCATCGGGACCGTGTACCGGCACGTACGTCCCATCAGGTGTCATCTCAGGTCTGAGCATGTTCCCGAGAATCGGAACCTTATATACGCTTCCCAATTGGAGCGTCCTTCCATCCAATCCGTTCGTTTCCTGGAAGTACGCTCTCTTCGCGGGCGCGTTGAGATCGGTGATCTCGTGTCCGACCGAACGCATCAACGCATCGATACCCTCGCCTGGAAGGGCTGCGATTCGAACGGTTCCCACCGTAGAATCCCGCAACGCTTCGATTTCGGCTTCAAGGTAGGGTGCATTGGCGGTCTGTACGCGCTGTGCAGCACCATCGATAACCGTTCGGGCTCCTTCGCCTACAGCTTGAGCAGCACGTACAGCGCCATCGCGAGCAGCGAGAGTCACATGCTCGAGTCCGCTGCGAGCACCATCGTAGAATCGAGAGATCTTCTCTGCGGGAGTATCATCTCCCACTCCAAGATAGATTGCAGCCGCGGCGATCGGCACCGACCATGCGACGTTCTTGGGCTTGAGCATCTCGAAGAAGCGGCGTTCCTTGCGTTCTTGGGGGCTTTCGTACACCATAACCACCTATGTTATTACAACACAGTAGTTACTTATGTCCTTTAAATATTTTTCGGCATACGTGTTCCTTCGGATAGAGGGTGGGTGCCCGCTCTATTCGACGAGCATCTTCGCGACTTCCACGCAGCGGCACGAATAGCCGTACTCGTTGTCGTACCACGCCTGGAGCTTGACGAAGTTGCCCATGACCCGCGTCATCTGAGCATCGACGACCGTCGAATACTGCGAACCGACGATATCCGAAGAGACGAGAGCCTCCTCAGAATACGAGAGGACACCGTGCAAGTGGTGATGTGAAACACTGCGGAAGAGCTCTCGGACCTCGTGCTCCGACACCTCACGCGAGAGAACGAAGTTCATATCCGTGATCGAACCGACCGGAATCGGAATGCGCAACGCATGGCCGTCGATCCGCCCCTCTAGCTCAGGGATGACCTGCACGACCGTCTTGGCCGCACCCGTCGTCGAAGGCACGATGTTGAGCGCAGCAGCACGTCCGCGACGCGGATCCTTCGCGTCAGGACCATCGATGAGCTTTTGGGTCGCTGTATAGGCATGAACGGTTACGAACAAGCACTTCTCAACACCGTAATTGTCATGCATGACCTTCACTATTGGAGCGATATTGTTCGTCGTACACGAACCGTTCGAAACGATATCATGCTGCTCAGGATCATAATCGTGCTCATTCACACCCTTGACGATCGTAAGATCAACACCCTTACCGGGCGCGGTGATGAGCACCTTCTTCGCACCCGCCTCGAGGTGCTTGGCTGCACCCTCACGCTTCGTGAAGAACCCCGTACCTTCGATCACGACGTCGACGTTGTAGTCGCGCCACGGAAGGTTCACCGGATCGCGTTCAGCGAAGACGCGGATGCGCCTGCCATCGACGATCAAGTGTTCGTCATCCCAAGCGACCTCGCCCGGGAATCCGCCCTGCACCGAATCGTACCTGAGCAGGTATGCGAGTTCCTGAGGAGACGTCAAGTCATTGATCGCTACGACATCGAAGTCCTCATCGAGAAATCCAGCTCGAAACACCATGCGGCCGATACGGCCGAATCCATTGATCGCTATAGTAACCATGTGGAAACACCCCACAAGGCAGTATGATGAACGGTTTAAGAATGTTTGCGGACCCGGCCGAACACAAGTCACGAAACACAGAGAGCAAGCCCTTTCGATGGGTGGAGGTGTTCGGGCCGAACCCGTTCGAGCGTGAAGACGGTATCTCGTCTCCTATTGCGGACATACGACTTGAGCGTCGCATCGATACGCATCGCATCCTCCAGTATCTCGACCTCCAAAACGAGCTCGTCAAGATCCACCAACGCCTGCTTCGGGCACTTGAAGAGAACGGACACATCGAGGATCTCCAAACCCACGATCTCGCCGTTCGCATCGTAGTCGAGAATGAACTGTTCGAAGTGTTCCGAATGATCGAACGAACGATCGAAGAGACTGACGTAGAGAACATCTGCTTTGTAGTCGTACGACTTCTTTCCCGCTGCCTTTCTCATCACCGAACCCTCCGTTCCTTCTTGCTCGGGAACACGGTCACAAGGTCAACCTGTTCATCTGTGTGAAGGTCGACGATGATACTTAAATCCTTGTCGTGGGCGTACTCGAAGACGAGTTTGAAACGCGTATGGCTCTGTTGCACGCACGCAACGCAGTTCCCTGATGAGAACAACTCCCGAATACGATCCACATCCAACCCGCGTTCCATCGCCTTCTCCTCGAAGTGACGCGATACTCTGAGCGCGCGCCTTCGTACTTCGATGATCCGCCTCAAGTGGTCTTCAAGCGTCACAAACACGGCAGAGGAGCAACGCTATAACACGCCTCGTAGCAGAGAACCGGAAGAATTCCAGGTATCTGCACCCCCGACCGTATACGAGCATTCACCCTACGCGCGCGCACGCGAACGGAGACGAACACCGACGAGAACGCCGGTAACCTATATATAGAGCAGCCCTGTCCGAGCCGGCACATGAGAGAGCTCATCATCACAGAGAAGCCGAACTCGGCGAAGAAAATCGCTGCGGCGCTCGCGAACGGCAGCCCGAAACAACACCGTTCAGGACAGGTGTCGTACTTCGAACTCGAACGCGACGGCAAAACCATCTACGTAGCCGCGACCGTCGGACACATCTACGGACTCGACGAGAAAGAGAAGAGCAAGCGAAGCGAGTTCCCCGTCTTCGACATCGAATGGAAGCCGAGCGCTGAAGTCTCGAGAGGAGCGGATTACACGAAGAAGTACCTCGACGTACTCATACAACTCGCGAAACAAGCCGACGAGTTCACCGTCGCAACAGACTACGACATCGAAGGAGAAGTCATCGGCTACAACATCATCAGATACGCCGCCGGACAAGACGATGCGAACCGGATGAAATTCTCGACACTCACGAGCAAGGAACTCAAGGAGAGCTACGAGAAGAAGATGAAGCACCTCGACTGGCCACAAGCGCTCGCAGGAGAGACGAGGCACGTGCTCGACTGGTACTACGGCATCAACCTGAGCCGGGCGCTTACCGCCGCCATCCGCAAAGGAGGCATCTTCAAGATCATGAGCACCGGACGCGTACAAGCACCCGCGCTCAAGATCGTATCCGACAAGGAACGAGAGATCCGCGCCTTCATACCGACGCCATACTGGGAGATCGAAGCAGCACTCACACACGAGAAGCACGCGTTCGGAGCGAAACACGCAACCGACCGCTTCCTCGACGAGGACGAAGCGAAAAAGGCGTACGAGAAGGCCAAGGACGCACGAGAAGCAACAGTCACCGGACGCGACCTCTCAGAGAAGAAACTCCCCGCACCGTATCCATTCGACCTCACCACGCTCCAAACAGAAGCGTACGCGCTCTTCAAGATCAAACCCGCACAGACGCTCGAAGTAGCCCAAGAGCTCTACAGCGCAGGACTCATCAGCTACCCTCGAACGAGCAGCCAACAACTCCCTGCGAGCATCGGATATGCGAACGTACTCAGAGAACTCGCCAAACAACCCTCATACAAGGATCACGCCGCAGAACTGCTCGCACTCACCACACTCACGCCGAACAACGGAAAGAAATCCGACCCGGCACACCCGGCAATCTATCCGACGGGTAACCGTGCCAAACTCGACGGATGGAAACAGAAGATCTACGATCTCATCGTCAAACGCTTCTTCGCGACGTTCGGACAACCAGCGACCCGCGCCACCGTCACCTTGAGCCTCGACATCGCAACCGAACCCTTCATCAGCAAAGGATCAATCACAACCGACCCGCAGTGGATGCGCTACTACGCTCCGTACGCGCGCTTCAAAGACGAAGAACTCCCTGCGATCGACAAAGATGCGAAGGCAGCGGTCGAGAAGGTCGATCTCGCCGCAAAAGAAACCCAGCCACCGCGACGCTACACTCCCGCATCGCTCGTCAAAGAACTCGAGAAGCGAGGCCTCGGCACGAAAGCGACGCGCTCGGCGATCATCGAAACGCTCTACGAACGAGCGTACATCAAAGGGGATTCGATCGAAGTCACCGACCTCGGACTGCAGACCTCCTCGATCCTCGAAAAATACTTCCCCAAGATCGTCGATGAAGAGTTGACGCGAAGCTTCGAAGAACAGATGGACACGATCCGCGAAGACCGCAAACAACAAAACGCCGTACTCGAAAAGGCACGCGCTACGATCGTCGAGATCCTCGGAACCTTCAAAGACCACGAGAAAGAACTCGGCGAGGAACTCGTCGAAGCCGTCAAGAGCGAAGAGTACGTATGCCCGTGTCCGACGTGCGAGAGCGCAGGACGTGAAGGATCGCTCAGGCTCCGCTCAGGCAAGTACGGAGCGTTCATCGGATGCTCGAACTACCCCGAGTGCAGCGTCACGATCAACGTACCACGCGCACGCTACTTCACCATCACCGACGACCGCGAGAACGGATGGCCCATAGCGGAACTCGGTGACAAGAAGAGCGAGCTGCAACGCGTCACACTCACCCCCGAACTCGACCTCACTGAGAGCATCGGACCATGCCTGCTCTGCAAGGCAGCCGGACGCGAAGACGGAGAACTCCAGATCAGACAAGGACGCTACGGGAGGTTCATCGGATGCTCCAACTATCCCGAGTGCAAGCACACCGTCAAGATCCCACGACGAGGAGACATCACCGTACTCGAGAAGACCGACGCAGGATGGCCCGTGCTCGAAGTAGAGATGCGCAAAGATCAAAGAGAAGAGCTCTCGACGAACCCCGAGCGGCACGTGAAAGAGACGCACCCACTTGAAGGAACGAAATGCCCGACGTGCCAACAGGGAACGCTCGTCTTGCGCTCGAGTTTCTACGGCAAGTTCCTCGGATGCTCGCGGTATCCGAAGTGCAAGAACCTCACCAAACTCGACAAGGACGGAAACGTCGTAGAAGGCAAGAGCACAGAATCGAAGACGAGAGCAGCACCGAAGAGCAAAACGAAGTCAGGCACCCAAAAACCCGCGGCGAAGAAACCTGCGAAGCGCACTACACGGAAGAATCCGACGTGAACCCTCGGAGCAGACTCGACTTGAAGATCTCAGGCATATACGCTTTGAGACGAACGATGCGCGGCTCGAATCCACGCGAGGCGAGCACGCTCTGCAAGCTGTCCACGAAATGCGTCTGATCATAGCCGAGCGCGATGATATCAGGGCGTATCTGTTCGATGAGCACATACTTATCACCGAACGAGCCGAGATGAGCCCGATCGACGAAGGATGCGACGTTCTTCACACGCTCATTCTCATCATCAACCGGAGCGAGACCTTTCACGACTTCGACCGTCGCATCGCGAGCCACAACAGCATGAAGCTCGACTCGATCGTGGAGCGCACGAGCCTGCTCGAAGACGCTCAGATGACCTGGGTGGAGCAGATCGAAGGTGCCGAATACGAGTACGCGCATGCGAAGACGAGCGGTTGAGGAGTTCATAAGGTTTGAGAAAGAGCGTTCACATCCTCACCATCACCAAAGACAGCTCATAGGCCCCTAGAGACCGACAACCACCACCCGAAACATACTACGCGTTCAGTTCTTGAGCGTGAACACGGTCGTGTTCGATGCATCGCTCAACCGTTCATCAGCGCGAGCAGTGATGGTCGATGCGATCGCTCGCACGCGAACAACGCACGAACCATCGCCAAGACGGGAGCGTGCGCGTTCAAGACCTCCGTCATCGAGGTGCCGGGCGATCGTCAGGCGAGGAGCGAACTCGCGTTCGAACGATTCGAACACGGGATGCGTGTGAGGTCCGAACGCACAGCGCTGCGAGACGTCTCTTTGGAGTTCATTGAGGGCAGGATTGGGAACTGCCATGATCATAAGACACCACCCTCGCGGCGCCTTGCTCTGCTCGATCCGATCGAACGTAACGGTCATCGGCCGGTGTTCACGAGCGATGCGTTCGAGAACCGAGGCGAGCTCTACGACCTGATCGGACTCTAGGTACGTGTTCGTTTTGAGCGTGAGGTGGTATGGGCGAGGCTTGTCGAATACACGCCGGAATTCATCGAGCCACAAAGGCTTCTCAACGAAGTCGAGCTCGGCATGAACGCTGAACACCAGATGCGAACGCATGTCACGTCGAACACCTCACAGGTTCATAACGGTTCGCACGTCCGTGATACGCGACTCCATAACGCTTAAAACACCCCTCTCATCAGCCCGCACATGGGATTCTCTCGGGCAGCGATGTTCTTCGGTATCGTCCTCCTCATAACGACTGCGTGGATACTCGTCCTCTTGCCCGAGCATGTGAGCGATCCTTCGAGCGCACGCGTACCGCTCCTCGCCGTATCTGTGGATAACGCAGGTGTCGAACAACGAGGCGGCATCGCATACCTGAACCTGCGCGTCGTAGAAGGAAGCGGAAACGTATACATCCACTCGGATCCGCTCACCAAGATCGACACGCAGGCATCGACCACGTACGCGCAACGGTACGCCTGCGAATACGCGAACGTCGACTGCGACCGCTACGACTTCCTCTACAGCATCGAATCGGGAGCCCCGATCGTGGGCGGACCTTCAGCAGGAGCCGCTGCAGCAGCGATCACCTACGCAGTACTCACCGGACAGAGCATCCCGCAGACAACAGCGGTGACCGGAACGATCAGCTCCGGAGGTGTCGTCGGAAACGTCGGAGGCATCTCCGAGAAGATCCAAGCCGCGCAACGCGCAGGACTCCACCAAGTCATCATACCGTACCTCGCGAACCACACACCTGATGATGAAACCATACAGGTGACACGCGCACAGTCCCTGAGCGATGTTATCGGAGCGCTCGGACTCGAAGACACAAGTGCCGTCGATGCGACGATCGTAGTCCCGGCATCGTATCGCGATACGATGAGGAACGTCGGCATCGAACTGTGCGCCGAACAGGAAACACCACCGCTCGAAATAGATCTTGAAAGCGTGAGGGTCGCATACGAACGCGTCGAGAACCTGACGCGAAACGCACGTGAAGCACAGGAGAGCGGGGACTACTATACGCAGGCGAGCCATTGCTTCAACATCCGCGTACAACGATACTACCTCCAACTCGTCGACATGACCCTCGACCTTCCTGATGATGAAGCATCTGAAGCAGTGATCGTAACGCTCGATGAGAACCTCGAACGCGCCAGCGAGATCTTCTCCTCATTCGAAGCACAGATGGAGAATCCGGATCTCAACGACATACAGATCTATTCGATCGTCGAAGAACGCTACCGTGAGAGCTCAACGGTCGGAGACGCGCTTCGCGAAGAACTCGAACGCGAACAGGTGTCGACCGACTTCAGGACGCGATTCGACGAGAGCATGCTCTTCACCGCAGCATATGCACTCGCACGTATCGATTCGATGGAGAGTTGGATGCAGTTCTCAGGGTTCGAGACCGGAGAAGCGATCAGCGATCGCACGCTCAGACGCGCATGCACCCGAAAACTCTCAGCGGTCACCGAACTCGCCGAGTACACAGGGTACATCACCGGAGTGAACGTGCTCGACGTATCTTCGATCCACGAAGCATACCGGAACAACGAATATGCGGTGTGCATCTACCAGGCTTCCCTGCTCACTGCGCGAGCCGAAACCTTCCTTTCAACCATCGGTGTACAAGAAGATGACCTTCCCAAACTCTACGAAGCGAAACGTGCAGCCGCCTACGAAGCGATCGCCGAGCAGACACGCAAAGGACACTTCCCGGTCATGGCATACTCGTACTACGAATACGCACAGAGCCTCTACGAAGATAACCTCGGAACCGCACTCCTCTACATCGAGAACGCACTGAGCCTCGCCGAACTCGACCTCTACCTCGAACGAGAACACCACCCCGTGATCACGTTCGAACGCGACACACGGCTCGCCTTCGCCCTCGGCGTCTTCACCATGGCAGGCATCGGATTGATCATCACAGCAGGAAAAGGTACGGTCCGCACGAGCCGGCGGCCGAAACGACGACTCAAGAAAGTCGGGAAGACAAGATAAGGAAACTTTCCCCCCGGACCCGATGGCCCCTGAGGGGAAAGAGGTGTTTCCAAAGTCGTACAGTGACAATACCCCAGACATATATAAACCCACCGACGAGTTTTCACTACAAAGTGGATACGAAATTTCTCATAGGCTTATAAAGCGCGTTCGCGCAGGGATCCCCGAGGGAGCGCCATGAGGGGACAGGTATCGATCGAATACGTGATGATCGTAGGATTCTCACTGCTCATCATCATCCCAGCCATACTCGCAGGCATCGGAACGAGCCAACTCCACGAAGCGCGGATCACCGAACGCCAACTCGAACGCATCTCCTTCACGATCGTAACGACCGCAGACGAACTCGCCTTCGAAGGACCGCCAGCGAAAAGGACCATCCGCGTCTACATACCCTCGGGAATCGAGAGCATCACAACCGAGCAGAGAACCATCGTCATGCGATACAACGCAGGGCCGGGAAGCCGGGAAGTCGTGCTCACCAGCACATACGCGAACCTCACATGGGATGCTCCGATACCCGCACAAGGATACCGCAACCTCGTGTTGACAAGCACAGCAACAGGAGTACACATCACATGAGAGGACAGGCAGTAGCCGAATATGCGATACTCATCGCAGCTGCACTGCTCATCGCAGCTACCTTCATAGCCATCGCAAGCACGTATGCCGAGCGTACGTCCCAAGCACGACACCAGACGAGCGTGAACGATGAACTCGAACGACTCCAATCAGAACTCGTCGCCGCAGCCATCGCACGAGACGGATACGAGCGAACCATAGTTATCAAACCGCGGAACGCCGTCAGCATGACGATCCGCGTACACGACAACTGGATCGAAGCCGAGAGCAGCCTCTACTCGAACATCATCCGCATACCCGACGTGAACGGAACCGTAGAACTCGACTCAGGCTCGTTCACCGTACGAAAACACGAAGGAAGCGTGATCGTATCATGAGAGGACAAGTAAGCGCTACGGACTTCGCAGCAGGATTCCTCATCTTCATGATCGCGGTGTTCGCATTCTTCAACTACAGTCAGATCAGCACACAAGGCGAGCGAGACATCGACCTCGTACGACTGAGCGAAGAGCTCCTCACAAGCGGATACCCCGCCGATTGGAACGAGACGAACGTATTGCGCATCGGACTTCTGAGCAACGACTCGATCGACACAGATAAGTGGATGACCCTACGCGGGTTCGACATCGACACGAAGAACACGATGCTCTCAACACCCTACTACTACCGCATCAGCGTTCATCCATCCGATCTAGGGATCATCACCAACTATAACGATACAGCCACGCTCGGATACGATACGAGCGATACCGTACGACGCATCGAGCGAATCGTCGCATACAACGGAACCATCGCGCGACTCGAGGTGATCGCATGGCACTAGGCCAACTGTTCACTATCGATGCGCTCATCGCAACCGGAATCCTGCTCGGAACGATCATACTGATCACGAGCATCGGAACGGACCACGGATCGCAGAACGAACAGATCCTCGCACACGACCTCATCCGAGCACTCTCAGCCATACCCGTCTCGGAATCAACCGCACCACTCATCGCAGAGCTCCGCGGAAACGGAACCGTCGAGCCCTTACAGATGGAGAGGAGCATCCTCGAATACACATCCGAATTATGGGCGAACGGAAACCTCACCCTCGCAGAACGCATCATCACGAACGTGAGCGAACACGTATCGAACATGAGCGGATTCTCAACGCTCATCAACGAAGAAGCGCTCTACACGAACGCAGCAGCCCAGCCTCGTACGATCAGCAGAACGACACGACTCGTATCAGGCATCAACAAGAGCCAACCCGTACGAGGGTACAGCGCGCGCATGCAGTTCTCAGCCTCGAGCAATCGAACGACCTCGACGTTCGCGTACTTCGGAGGATTCTCAGGACAAGGAGACGTCGAAGTCGTACTCAGAGACCTGCCGAGCGACATCGAAGCGAGCAGGGTCGTATCGTTCTCCATGGAAGCAGCGATCAGCCAAGACGTAGAAGTGACCGTCAACACAGTGAGCTGCGGGACGTTCACCGCACAACCAGCATACAAAGAGAGCCAGTACTTCGATCTCTCGCCGTGCATCTCCGCGCTCACACCTGGAAACAACCGCGTCAGACTCTCGTTCGACGAACTCGAAACCGCATTCGTCGGAGGAGGATTCGTACGCGTACGGTACACGACCGACCGCATCACGATCCCACCAGTAGGACACGGAACCTACCACTTCCCCGACATCTACGGCATCATCAACATCTACGACTCGTTCACCGTACCCGGGAACCTCACCTCACTCGAGATCAACCTCGAGTACGACGCGCTCCTCCCACAGAACATCACCACAACGTACTTCCTCACCATCGGAAACACGACGGTGTACAACGGCACGAACATATCGAGCGAGAGCATCACGCTCACCGACGCGGATCTGAGCATGCTCGACTACAGCGCGATGAGCGGAACGAACCCTATCAGGATGGGACTTGAAGGTGTCAACTACACAGGATACATCACCGTAGACCGCCCTTCGGATACAACCCTAGTCACCGACGTATCAGGGTCCATGAGCGTATGCGGAGACACCGAACCCCCACTCACCTGTACATACGGCTGCCAGTACATGTGGTGGATCTGGCCCCTCACAACAACCAAAACCTGCACGGTCGGATCAGTCGACGCCTGTACAGGAGACGTATGCGGCGGATCACCCACGTGCGTGAATACGTACAACCACGACGCATGCCGATCACGCATGCGAGTCGCCATCGAAGCCGCAAAGACAGCCGCGGCAGGCATCCTCCAATCGGATCTCGCACGCGTCGGCACCGTGTCATACAGCACCGGAGTGCGATCCGTGCTCGACCTCACCGATAACCTCGCCGCTGTTGAAGACGAGATCGACTCGTATACCGCCGGCGGATGGACGTGTATCTGCTGCGGCATCTACCGCGCCTTCGACATGTATACCAATCTGAGCGCAAACCACAGCTACATGATCGTACTCTCTGACGGAGACTCAACACACGACTGCACAGGTCCCGGAGACTACTCAGGAACACACGCAGCAGAGAACATCGCGAACCAAGCGACGATCGACGCAGGCCAGTACGCCTGCGCGAACAACATATCAGTATTCACCATAGCCATCGGAGACGACTTGACACCGACAGGTATCGACACCCTCAGACACACAGCATGTGATGAGTCGATGTTCTTCGCGAGCGACGACTTCAGCGACCTCGCAGGATTCTACGAAACCGTCACCCAAGAGATCCTCTCACGGACGACGTACACCTCACAGATCGTCCATCCGGGCGAAGGTATGGCATCGAACCTTACGAACAGTTACATATCGTTCACCTACGATCCGATCGCGCAACCAGCAGGGATCAACGAAGTACCGATCACCGTACAAACACCCACATTCGACCACTGCACCGATGACTTCCTGCTCGGCAGCAACCTGCGGGTCGTCGACGCGCATGTGACAAGCTACAGCGACGAACATTGGACGAGCCTGGTGGGTATCAATGCGCACACCGTCTTCAACATCAGCAGGTACTCAGACGACTACACACTCATCGGAGACCCGTTCATCGTCGGACTCCCCGCAGATCGGTTCGTGAACGGATCGAACACGATCGCACTGCTCACCGGAAACGAGCCGGGCAACGAGACAGGGTGCAGCGTGAACAACAGCATCGTCATCAACGCAGCCGTCGCGATCAACCCGACAGTCTCCATCGTCACACCCAAGGCCGAAGGCTGCCACTGGTTCGTCATGCAAGAGGACCTCAACATCTATGAGATCAGCATCCCCGCGCACTACAACGGCACGAAAGAATGCTACTACGAAACCGCAACGTACGATGATCAGGACGCATACGACCGCGCAGCATACGAGCTCTTCCGCCAACTCGACGTGACGAACACCGGGCGCATCGACATCTACCTTCGCGAGCAGGAGCTCAGCGTCGAAGTAGCCATCACTCAAGACGTGCCGAGCCTGTGGGGCCCCTCGGAATACGTGGTCGAGGTAACACGATGAGAGGCGTCGCCTACACGTTCATCGCCATCATCCTGAGCAGCGTCGTATTCGTATTCGCGACGACGATCGATCAGCCGACACGTGCGACCCAGAGTCCGATCAGCATCGTACAATCCATGAACGCGGTGATCGACGCATTCGAAGAGGACCTCGAGCGCGGAGTGTACATCTCATCATACCGTACCGTCATAGGACAGATCGAGAAGATCACACAGACCGGCGAGTACCTCGTCGACCTGAACGCGAGCTACCACGAAGGGATGCTCAACCGAACGATCGAAGGAGTCAACGTATCAGCGCTCAACGGAAGCGGACTCATCGACTGGCTCGACCGGACCAGGACGATCTATGCGAACAGAGGATACCACTTCGAATACGAAATCATATCGCTCGAACAGTACCACACAACCCCATACGCGATCACGAACGCAGCGACGCTCACCTACAACCTGAGCGATCCGCGCCAAGAGCGACGATACGAGCGGGACATCCGGGTTGAGGTTGACATCCCGGTGGGCGGACTCGAAGACCCAGCATACTACATGGCGAGCATCGGTAGGATCAGCAACATCGTAGAATTCACGAACGAAACCGACATCCCAACGCTCATCAACTGGTCTATGATGAACAGCAAGTACCGTTCGTCGAACAAGAGTCCGAGCTTCCTCATGCGCCTCGAAGGAAACTTCTCAGCATCAGAACACGGTATCGAGAGCATCGTGAGCGGACAGCGCTTCCTCGTCCAAGGAGTCGGAACCTACGATGGACGAAGCTCGATCGACGCGCTCTACTTCTCGACGATCGCACACGAAGCGCAGTGCATGAGCGGCACTCCGGACTGGTTCCGACTCGACACCGACCGCCTCGACGACTACACCGGCTCGACGAACGTCACCTGCTAAACATATAAGACGACACGAATACCTGCACCCATGAAGCCAGGAGTCGACTATGTTGGGATCGCAACGCCGTTCTTCGCCATCGACCAGGACCGCTACCTCGCACTACACCGGAGAACAGCAGCATGCCGAGACGAGCACGGCCATTGGGATGCCGGATCCGGACAACTCGAGTTCGGACGCGAACCTGCGGAGAACGCTCTCGCGGAACTCGCAGAGGAGTACGGATGCACCGGCACGATCATCGATACGATCCCACCTCACGTGCTCATCCGCGAACACGAAAGTGACACGACGTGCTGGCTCTTGATACCGTTCTTCATACGCGTACGGCGTTCAGACGTCACGCTCCGCGAACCGCACAAGCACACCGATCTTACCTGGGCGACGCTCTCAACACTCCCCGAGCCGCTTCACACCGGCTTCGCCTACGTCCTCGAACGGTATCGTGATCGTTTCGAGAAGCATTTGCGCGGATGAACCGATTCGCATATGCTTATGAAGCGTTGGTGACGTACACCTATACATGGAGCCGCTCACCCTCAAGCCGAACCGCACGGTTCTCGTTACCTTCCAACGCATCATCGGCATCACCATCAGCCTGCTATTCGCCATCGCACTCATCACGATCGGCTTGGTCCTCGAAGGTGCACAGTGGGTTTCGCTGATCACCATCGGAGTCGGCACCCTGCTCCTCCTCAACGTACCGTGGATCATCTACAGCACGAAGATCCGCTACGAAAAGACGAACTACCGCTTCGAGAAGACGCGCATCGTCACCACAACCGGAGGGCCGTTCTCCGATTCGAGCACCGAACTCGAGATCCGAAACGTCACGCACGTCAAACTCGTGCTTCCATGGATCGAGAACAAGCTCTTCGGAACCGGAGCGGTGCACGTCGAATCAGCGGGAACCGCAGGTGTTGAAGCGCACCTACTCTATCTCGACGAACCCGAACGTATCTATACCATCGTACAGGACCTCATGAAACGCAACGGCTTCTCGCTCTCGAGCGAGAAGAACCTGATGGAAACCCGTGCGAGCCCCACAGGAGCGATCATCGACGTGATCAGCGCATCCATCGGCACCCTATTCGTCTTGCTCTACTTCGGAGGAGCATCGATCATACCGCTCCTCATGATCTCTCCGGTGCTACTCATCATACCTGCCATCGTCCTTATCATCAGCGCGATCGGGCTCTACGCATACTACCTCAATTCAGTCTCCAAAACCTATACGATCACCGAAGACGGCGTCTACTATGACGAAGGATTCCTCACGAAACGACGCGCCGTCATCCCTGTCGAGAACTTGAGCAACAGCCAGATACGAGAACCGCTGCTCAAACGCATCTTCGGCGTATCGGATGTCATCGTAAGCTGTCAGGGCAGCGGCTCGCAGATCAAGTTCTGCAACCTCACCGATGCCAAGCGGTTCGACACGAGCATCAGCACACTCATCGACACGGATCGAACACCAGTCGCAAGCGAGGAGAAACCGGACCACCGAGGCGAAGTACGAGCGGCCGCACGCAAACGAGCCGAACGACGCACACGCGCCGCTACGGTGAAGACGACGAACTACAAGCCGAGCATGCGCCCTGCTTTCGTCAGCTTCGGAATCAGCGCGGGCCTCGCATTCGTACTCTTGGTCTTCGCATCCGTGATCGCTGCAGCCCTCGGAGCACTCAGTGCATTCCCACTCTTAATCGGAATCGTGGTTCTCACACTCATCGTAGGAGCCGTCGGACTCATCGGGAACGCGATCATGATCGCCGTAACGACGTATACGATCGAGCCGAACCGGGTGAAGAGCAACGTCGACTTCTTCAACCGGGATGAACAATCCTTCAGCGACGATCGGATCACACGCATCACGCTCAGACGCAGCATCATCGACCGGATCGCAAAGACAGTAAGTGTGGATTACTGGTCGATCGGATCAGGAGCACGCATCACGTTCCGATCGGTCGACGAGGCGAGCGGCATCATACGGATGCTCGAAGAGAAGTACGGGTTGCGCGAGCCCACCGAACACCTCATACGCTCAGAGCCACGCATCGGAACGATCCTCAAAGCATATACATACAGCCTCATCACATCGGCGTTCGTGCTCGCCATCGCGGCGGTCGTGAACCTGTTCGTACCGTACGTCTTGACGGTCACCACAGGGATCGTCGTGCTCATCTTCTTCGCGATCATCCTATCAGAGAGACTCACATACCGCAACGCATACTTCACCATCGACGAGAATACTCTTTACGAAACGCACGGATGGTTCACCCGCACGCAGTCGTTCGTCAATGTCGAAGACATCAAAGGCGTGACCACCACACAATACCCCTTCGGAACCGAAGGCTCGATCGCCTTCAACGTAGCAGGAGAAGGGATCATCAAGACCGACAAGGGAGAACACGTCATCCCCAACACCGTCAATGCACCGTACATCCCATCCGCATTCGACACATCGCATGAGTTGAGCGTCAAGCTCGACGAATTCGCGCCTCCGAGCGATGCGCAGCGGACCGTGCACCTCTCATCATCGCGCATCGCCGTTCCGATCATGCTCATCGGCATCATCCTACCGCTCTTGCCGATCGTCCTCATCGCAGCAGTGATCGCAGCGATCCGAGCGAGCAGAACGACGTTCCTCATCGAAGAGCACCGCATCGTACGCGAAGTTCGGTTCATCTACCCCACACGCAAGGTCATCTTCTACGATCGCATCGACCACCTCAACACCAGCCAAAGGTTCTTCGACAAAATCTTCAAAACCGGCATCGTACAGGTGACGACGACCGGGAGCAGTAAGATAGAGATGGATGTCGGACCGACAAGAGACCACCTCACCGTGCACGAAGCCCTCGACAAGGCATACCGGTAAGAAGCGTTATAAGGGGACGGTCAGGCCATCATCGTATGAGTGTCACAGACGAGATCACCGATGAAGTGCGTTTCGAGGTCCTTCGGAGGATCAACGAAGCACAGCGCATCGTAATCACAGGCCATATCTCACCTGATGACGATTCGATCGCGTCGGTGATCAGTACGTACTATGCGATCACCCGTACGCTCGGACATACCGATGTACGGATGGTCTATCCGGGTGTGCGGATGCCGCGGTGGAGTTCCTTCGAACTCTACGACCGTATCGAATTCACCGACGACCTTGAAAGCGCGATCGAAGATGCTGATCTGGTGATCTTCCTCGATGGGAACCAGTGGCACCGTTTCGGTCTTGAGGCGATGGAGGTCGAGACGATCTGCATCGACCACCACCACTACGAAACGCTCGAATTCGATCTGAACATCATCGACCCCACAGCGGCTTCGACGACAGAGATGATCGAGAAGATCTTCTACACGAACGGAGAGCTCGACGAGATGATCGCGCCGATCCTGCTCATGGGGATCCTCGGAGACACCGGCCGGTTCCGCTTCATCACGCCGAAGAACGCTCAGGTCCTCATCACCGCTCACCGGCTCATCATGGAGTCGAACCTGAACGTGCAGTCCTTCCTCGCAGGATACCACTTGCGCAGCCTCAAAGCGCATCCGCTCTACGTCAAACTCCTCAGCAGAGCGCAGATGATCGAGCTTCCCGGATGGCCCAAGGCGATGTACAGCTACCTCGAAGAAGACGAGGTCGAAGGCGTCGATGACGATCCGATCAGCGAAGCAGCACACCAGTTCGTATCGTATGCGCTCCAAGTCGAATCGATCGACTGGACGTTCGTCGGCACTCCACGCAGCGACGGTAGCGTGAAGGTGAGCCTGCGCAGCCTGCCGGGCAGCGTGAACGTCAAAGACATCGCGACGCTCATGGGCATCGGAGGAGGACACGACCGCGCCGCTGGAGGAACCTTCAAGAAACTCACTCCAGCACAGGCAGCGGCGTGGATGCTCGAGTGGTGCGAGGCGCATGACGCACCGAAAGACGAACAACAAGTAACTACGAATAAGTAGTTATTTAATCTCTTGGTGGTTTCCGAGCACATGCTCAGCAGAGAATCGCTGGAAAAGAAGATACGCACGCCACCGTTCAGTCCCCGACTGATCCCCAAGGCATATGCGTTCGTACCCGAAACGGAGCACTCCGAACCGTTCGTCTCGTACGCTCGCGAGCGTGTGCCCATATCAGCCTTCGAACCGATCACAGGAAGCGTTCGCGCCGCCTGCGAACGAGAACTCGACTACATCGGCGTGTGTTCTGAAGCAGGTATGAACCACCTGCGAGCCCTCGAAACAGCGGTACACGGAGCGGCCTCGCTCGCCATCCTCACGATCGGAGGAGAGCCGATCGGAACCCTCAAGCGCACCGGATACGGCATGCCCAACATACTCTCGTTCCGCCACCAGATGATCGAGAGCGACGATGGCATCGTACATCCGCTCGTACCAGGAGGCATCTACGTAAGCGGAGCGCGCGTCATACAAGACGCATGGAGAGGAGACGCGCATCCCGTCGTAGCGATCGACGGCGAAGCCCTCTACCCCGCAGGGATGTTCTTCGAATGCGAGCATCCGAGAACCGCACGACGTAAATATGCTCGTGCAGAATCGCTCTTCGAACGCATCAGCGGTGCATAACGTGAACACCGATACGGGCAACGCGGTGGGGCGGATCAGCGGAACAGTGCTCCGGAGGACGGACCTGCACACCGATACGAACCCGTACTCGAAAGCAGGACTCGAACTCCTGTGGATATCTCGGGAGGACCTGGTTGGTACCGGTTCACCATCATCCCCGAACTGCGACTCTCAGCGAACGGATCGCTCAAGGTACGCCGCGGATGGAACGGCCAGGGAATCGGACGGATGCTCGTCGAAGCGCGCGAGCGTATCTGTGACGCGCTCGACATCGAGACCATCGTCATCGGAGCGAACTCGAACGATACATGCTGGACGCATCTGGGCTACGAACCAGTACAGGAACACGAATACTATGTGGACCTCTCACAGGCAGGCATCATCAGATAAGAGCTGCGCACAGGATTCAGCACACCGCGCATGAAACGATTGTGAACCGCACACCCTATAAACCCCGAACCGAACCGTAGGGCATGAGCGAGCGAACACTCAAAGTGGGCCTCGAAATCCACGTGTATCCGCGCATGGAATCGAAGGCGAAGCTCTTCTGCGACTGCACGATCGACCCCGAAGCCAAGCCGAACACTAATATCTGCCCGGTCTGCACCGCGCAGCCCGGAGCGAACCCGATGGCACCCAACGAAGAGGCGATCATCAAAACGATCGCCATCGCACGCCTCTTCGGATCAACCCTCGACCCCAAGCCAGCCTTCCAACGCAAACACTACAGTTACCCCGACCTACCCGCAGGATACCAACGGACCATGTCAGGATCGTACGCATACCCCATCGCGCGAAAAGGGAGCTTCGAAAGCGTACGCATCATGCAGGTACACCTCGAAGAGGATCCCGCGCGCTACGACCCACAGACCGGCAGCGTGGATTACAACCGGAGCGGAACACCACTCATCGAAATCGTCACCGAACCCGATATCACGAGCGCCGAACACGCACGCGAATGGCTCGAGAAGCTCAGAAGACGACTCGACTACGCCGGGTGCTTCGATGAACGCTTCGGCATCAAAGCCGACGTGAACGTATCGATCGCTCCGAAGTACGAACGCGTCGAGATCAAGAACATCAACTCGTTCTCAGCGATTCTCGAAGCCATCGAATCAGAAGCGCAACGCCAACGCGAACTCGTCTCGCGATCAGAGCCCGTACCGCACGAGACGCGCACATGGACCGGTACGGAGACGGTGTTCATGCGAAGCAAGGAACACGCGCTCGACTACCGATTCATACCCGAACAGGATCTTCCCCGCATCGCAATCAACGATACGATGAGAGACGAAGCAGCTGCTCTGACCGAACGCGATCCTGAGGCGGTTCTCCAATCACTCATCGCAGCAGGAATGAACGCTGAGGATGCGGCGATCATCACCGTACATCCCGTCGTGAGCGAACACGCAGAACGGATCCTCGCCAAGGGGATCGAAGGAGGATTCGCAGGACGGTTCCTCAGAAGCGAATTCCTACGCGTCGTCAACTACCATCAGGCGCATCCGCGTTCCTTCGCAGGTTCGAGCGAACACCTCGCCGAAGCCGCACGGCTCGCCTCTGACGGAGCGATTTCGGATAAGACGATGCGCGAACTCGTCGAACAGCTCTACGAAGAAGACTTCTCACCACAAGAACGAGTCGAGAACGAAGGGCTCGGCATGGTTTCTGACGATGCAGCACTGCGAGACGCTGCTCGAACGGTGATCGACGCGAACCCGAAGGCTGCGGACGACTACCGAGCAGGGAACGAGAAGACGATGAACTTCCTCGCCGGCCAACTCATGCGATCGATGCAGGGCAAGGCAGATATCAAGAAGGCACGAGCGATACTCGAACAGATGATTCCCCGTTCGTGAACTGGCGAATAGACGGAATCTCTCAGCACACCCTTTAGGTTTGGTAGAATGATCCATTGAAACAACGGATCGCTACGATCAACAAAAGAAGCGATTCTTTCCTATTATAATGCTTCAGACGACCACTACTCCTGCTCGAGTCATCATGCCGATCATAATGGCTCTGCGGACCAGACCATGCACCCCACCCGAATACTAGAACCATCGCGCGAAACAGCTACCTTACCCTACGTGAGCATCATCATACCCCACTACCAAGTGCGCAACGAATGGGCACTCACCGCGGTGCGTTCCGCCCTTGACCAGAACTATCCGCGCGAACGGCTCGAGGTCATCGTCGTCGATGATGCATCCGGAGACATACGTCACCTGAAAAGCATACCAGGAATCCGAGTCGTCGAACTCGAGACGAACGCAGGAGCGAGCGTCGCCCGCAACCATGGCGTGTCGGTCTCTGAAGGCCAGTACCTCTTCTTCGCCGATGCGGATGATCGCATCCACCCTGATGCGGTACGGTCGTGCGCGTACGCAGCCCCTGGATACGCGCTTACCTACACCGACCATCGGAAAGTAACTGAAGATCTTGAGAGCGTCATCCACGATCGGAAGAAGGCTCGTTTCCATGAACTGCACGAACAGTACAAAGGGAGGCTGCTCGACCCGCTCCTGCACACCTCGTTCGTCGGCATGTGCCAGTTCATCGATGCGAGTGCCTTCTGTGAGATCGGCGGCTACGACCCCACCCTCAAGAAAGGAGAGGACTTCGACATGCTCCTGCGGCTCTCCGAGCTTGCAGCAGGCGTGAACTTCGCACACGTACCCCGAACGCTCTACGAGTATCGCGAGAACAAGAGGAGCGTCAGCCATGATCGATCGCTCAGCGAGCAGCCTTTGGAAGTCATCAGGCGTGCGCTTGCGCGCAGAGGATACACTACAAGCGAGCCGGTCGGCCCGCTCAGGCTCAAACCCTACGATAACTCGTTCTATGACCTCAGAGAGAACGGCACGATCATCGAAATCCCATACCTCGACCGAGCGAACGAACGACTCACAGACGCGTATGAACCGCTCGAGAAACCACCCGCACACCACCCCGAGTGGACTGCAGCCTGAGCTCGGACCGCCCACCACAACACACGCTGTCGGTGCTCCGAACACTCAACAATCAGATCCGAGTGAGAAACACTCGATACGAAGGGCTCTACGAGGCGACCCACCGATGACACGATAGCGAGCATCGATCTGTACGGATCTGAACGTCATACTCACTAATCGGAGCGAGTCCCTTTGAAGCATACTCTCTGAGCGCACGACCGTATGAGCCGACCACTCGCGCTAGGCCGTATCGTTCGCTACGGCTCCTGTTGATCCGTACCTGAGGATGTAAGCAATTCAGATAGTCGAGCAGCATATGCTCCCAGGAATTCTCCTTCATCCAAAGCACGAGTGGTCTGGATGTACGCTCGGCCACCCTCCGGAGGTATGTCAACCCGAGCCAGGTACCCTTCAGCACTCTCGCGTCTCCTGATGGAAACGAACCGACGCTCACCTCTACTCGGGATGTAGTGCGGCGCTGTATGCTCGTCGTAGGTGAGGTCCGAGTGCCCTGCTGCTTCGAGCTGTGAAACCAGGTCATCGATGACCGGCTTGTGACCCTGCTCTTTGGGGAACGCCACGGCAAGGGTCCAGGGCAAACTCGAACGGTACTGAACATCGGTTATGAACGTTGGCGGCATGAGAGGTGTGCTGACTACCAGCATATAAGCCTTCCCGAAGTATCTACTCTACAGATGCAACAACATTCGATGAGAGTGGTTATTCGTGCACAGGCAGAGGATCATACCTGCTCCAAGAACCTGAAGCACCAGAAGACCGTCACAGGTATCCGCCGAACGAGGGAAACCCCTACCGGAGATCGCGTTCTTTCATAGAGGCCGACTCGAGAATCGCTCCACATGCTCATCTCGAACGCCGGACACGCCTCGAACCACTCTTCGGACGGTTCTGGCGCGGGCGAGGCCTGTGCGAGCGCTGGGTCTTCGGAGGCGGACGCGCAGCCGCACCCTTAGCATCCTGCGCTGCTTGGGAGTGGTAGCGGTGTTCGAAGACCTCGAGCTTCATCCGGATGAGCTTCTCAACGTCACGAAGACGGTCGCGTTCCTGAGCATCACAGAACGAGTATGCGACTCCCTCGCGACCCGCTCGAGCCGTTCGTCCGATGCGATGTACGTACGATTCAGGATCATCAGGGATGTCGTAGTTGATGACGTGCGAGATGTCATCGACATCGATGCCGCGCGCAGCGATGTCCGTGGCGACGAGAACGCGCGCCTTGCCGGAACTGAAGGCCCGAAGCGCCTGCGTTCGAGCTGTCTGGGATTTGTTGCCGTGGATCGCCTCGGCTCGAATACCGTTCGATACAAGGATCTTCGCGACTTTGTTCGCACGATGCTTCGTGCGCGTGAAGATGAGTACGCTCTCAAGATGCTCCGCTTCGAGGAGTTCGAGGAGCAGATCGTTCTTGCGCTTGTCATCGACGAAGAGCACCTTCTGATCGACGCGCTCGACCGTCGTAGCCTGCGGAGTCACTTCGACACGTACCGGATCTACGAGCAGGCCCTTGGCGAGCTCAGCGACCTGAGGAGGCATCGTCGCGGAGAAGAAGAGCGTCTGACGCTTCTTAGGAAGGTGTGAGATGACCTTTTTCACGTCATGGATGAACCCCATGTCGAGCATCCGATCAGCTTCGTCGAGCACGAAGATCTCAAGATCATGCAAGTCCACGAATCCTTGGTTCATCAAGTCGAGCAAACGCCCAGGCGTTGCGACGAGCACGTCGACACCCTGCCGCAGCGCGCTCACTTGAGGCGACTGTCCGACACCACCGAAGATCACGGCTGAGCGTACCTTGAGCTTCGAGCCGTACTCGCGCATGCTCTCGCGGATCTGCGCTGCGAGTTCACGCGTCGGAGCGAGGATGAGCACGCGGACCGATCCCTTCACCGTCCGCTTCGGATGCTTGGCGAGGTGCTGGAGGATGGGCAGCGAGAACGCCGCCGTCTTACCCGTACCCGTCTGAGCGATGCCGATGAGATCATGTCCTTCGAGGAGCGCGGGGATCGCCTGTTCCTGGATCGGCGTCGGTTCGGTGTAGTTGAGCTCTTCGAGGGTGCGAACGAGTTCGCGCATCAGGTTCATATCGGTGAATGCCATGGGATATCCGCAGAACGAGGTTCTACCCAGCGCGAACGAGACGAGGAGTATATAAGGCTTTGTCAGCGTTCGTACACGTGAGAGGACTTGTACACGTAGTCGTGGGCGCTCTCTTTGCGCCCTCGTTCGAGCGCTTCGACGAAGGCGGCGACCTCATGAACGTTCGGCTCGCCGCGTCGATTCACATCCATATGCTCTCTACGCATCGCTCAGCTATAATGCTTCCGCATTCAACGATCGTACACGTTCGACCGGCGTCCGATGCGAAGGACGATCAGTCGTTTTCCTTTGATGAGCACATCGATGATCGCTCGATGTGAACCGATCCTTAACCTCCAGAGACGTGTCCCTTTGAGCTTCTTGAGGTGCGGCATCGGGTTCTCGCGGAGCGCATAGATCCTCTTGAGGATGCGTTCTGCCTCAGTATGCTCTACGCTTCGCAGGTAGCCTGAGGCCCTCTTGGTCAGTTCGACCCGATACGTCACAGCTTCACACCGAGGGAACGGGCAACCGCTTCGATCGGCTCGGTTTCGCCCGTGCGCACCTGTTCGAGCGCTTCATGCAAATCCTCGATCTCTTCATCGCCCAAGTGTTCCTCTTCGATCTCGTCGAGGATCCGGTTGAGCACTTCGTCGTACGACTGGCGCTCGAAGTACTTATGATCCTTGAGCCTCTCAAGCGTTCGACTGCTGAGTTGGATCGTCGTCTTCGCCATACTATGTAGAAGTTATAGCGTGCATATAAGCGTGTCGGGTCCCGAGTCGAAAACCCTCCGAACACGGACCTTTATATCACGATACCGCACCCATCACGTATGCCCTCATACAACGCCCTCGTGCGCCGCGTGATTCGAGAATCGGACATCGTACTCATCATCGTCGATATCAGAACAGCGATGGAGGTCGACCTCTCGCTCATCAGAACCGAAGTGCAGCGCGCCGGCAAGAAATACCTCTACGTACTGAGCAAAGCCGACCTCTTCGACGGCGACATCAAAGAGATCCGTCTCAAGCCCTTCATCACCGTCTCAGCGAGCAAACGCATCTCGACCCGAGCGCTCGTACGCAAACTCATGGAGATCGGCCACGGAGAGGAAATCGTTGTGGGCGTTGTGGGTCTTCCGAACGCCGGAAAATCGACGTTGATCAACGCACTCAAAGGAAGCCGCGCCGCCTCGACCTCACCGATCTCCGGACACACGAAAGGCATCCAACACATCCGCATCTCGCCGAAGATCCTGCTCGTCGACACCCCGGGTGTGCTCGCAGGACAGCACCCCACGACACGGCTCAAGGCAGCAGCGATCGATGCGAGCAAAGTCAAAGATGCCGAAGCAGCCGCTTCGAACCTCATCGGAGCGCTCGAAGGAGCCGTAGAAGCGCACTACGGCGTCGAAACGCATGAGGATACCTACGAGACGATCGAAGCGATCGGTCAGAAGCTCGGCATGCTCCGCAAAGGAGGCGTCGACATGGACCGTGTCAGCCGCAAGATCATCAAAGACTGGCAGGACGGCACGATCAAAGCGTGATACGCAGCGAAGAACCAAGGCTTTCGAGCAATGCGTTCAGAGCCGGAACAAGCCCAGAATCACACCGGTTCTGCGATACGAATCGGGAAAGGTCCTCGATGCGTACCCATTCGATCTCATCAACCTCATGTGTCGTCGCGATCAGATCAGAGGTTACACCACGATACACGTCCTGAGCGCACCGAACGAGACGGGTCGTGATGCTCAGTTCTCGGAACAGCACGTCATCAGGATCACCCGCGCCCGTGCACGACGCCTGCCAACACTCATCGTCATAGCGGCGCGTAAGGAGTACTCGGTCAGCCTTGATGATGAAGATGGAGGTCATCACGCCCAGATACTCGGAGCACTGCTGTGTCCGTTCATTTCGTATCTCTTCGTTTCGCCTTGTGCTCCTTCGAAGCGAACAACCGGTACGCTACGAACGTGACGAGGACGATCTCAATGAACAGGACGAGCGGCCTCAGTAGCCGTCCGAACGACGCCCAGTTCTGCATCGTCGATACGAGGATCGCAGCCAGGGATCCGAAGACAACGCCCGACACGATGTAGAACGTGAGGTCGACTTTGTCAGGCCTCAATGCGAGAGCTCCGATGATCACGAGCACGGCGAGGATCGTCACGGTGAAGAAGACAGCGTTGCGATGCTCATCACGAGCGTTCTGGAACGCGTGTTGGCACTCACGCCACTGACGATCGTGTTCCTCACGCTCCGCGTTCGTCAGGTTCTCGAACCGATCGGGATATGGCATGATCGAACAGTACTCATCATACTCAGGTTCTACGAAGACTGCGTTGCCCACCGAGAAGAGGAACGAAGCGGCGAGCACCGTTATCACGAGGGCGATGAGCACACTGAGCGCGGGATGCGGTTCCATACCCAACGGGACGATTCTCACTTTATATCGCTTCTGAACGCCAAGGAAGAAAGGTTCATAACCAAAACTCCACCCATACCACCATGGACTTCCGGATCGCGGTGAAAGCGTTCGTCGTCAAAGACGAGCGACTGCTCATCATCAAACGGCGATCGAACGACCCGCACAAACCCGGCGTCTGGGATTTGCCCGGTGGCCGGCTCGAACCAGGAGAAGACCCATATAAAGGACTACTCCGAGAAACGAAGGAAGAAGCTGGGATCGAAGTTGAGATCCGCACCGTGATGAACGTCCACCACTTCGTACGCGATGATGGTCAGGCTATCACCATGCTCATATTCCTCTGCACTGCGAACAGCGAGGAAGTTCTCCTCAGCGAAGAACACACCGACTACGAATGGATCCCCATCGAGACGTGCACGGACACGCTCGACACGCATTTCCACGAAGACGCCGAAATCTATCGGACGCACAGGTTCGATCTGTTCGCGCAGCGATCATGATCGACACGCATCGAGATACTCGCCTGCGTCTGTTGAGGTCATACCACGCTGCAATCGGCGCGGATCTTCTCGGTACGCGTCAGCGAACACCGTTGCCGCATCGATAGCGTTATCCAACATGGCATTCTTCCACAGCGGAAGCTCTTCGTTAAGGATCCGTTCGGCTTCAGCACGATCAACACCCGTTTCGCCTCGAGCGTATAACGAATGGGAGACCGAATCCTGACGTTGAGCGTTCGCTGAGGAGAATACGAAACTCGACGTCTTGTGATCCATTCTCCCTTCGGACCATGCACGCGATACGAGAGCATCAACTATCTCCGATAGGCGCACTTCACCGATATACGTGGTCCGGTAGTCTTCAATCACCGCGTCGCGAACCGCATCGAAGTCAGCATCGCGCCATCCATCAACGGGCACGTGATCGAAGAACAACGCACGGGTCTCGAACACAGGATCAACCCGGATCATCTTTTTCAGAAAACCCATCTTGGCCGCAGCGAGCGCCTTAGCACTCTCCTCATCACCGCGCTCCTCCCAACTCCTCTGCGCTCGCCAAGCACTACCTCTGTACGCCTTGTAGACGCTCGCGAACCCTGCACGGAACAAGTCGACGTGATCCATCTCATGACGGAAAACCGCAAGTTCGATCTCATCGAGCGCCTGAACGAACCTTCTTCTCGTCTTGCGCAAGATACCAGAAGCGAGTGGTGCAGCCTTCACGAGTATCTCTTTCAGATCCCCGTAGGAGACCCCTCGCTGGGCGAACCGCTTCTCGAGATGTACCAAGTCCTCTGGAGACATCGAAGACTCCAACCGGTCGATGAGCGAAGGGTCCTCGATGATCGAGAGAACCGTTTCGTCGGGTACCTCCCCGAAGGCTTCGCGAACGTATCCGAAGTATTTCGTAACATCATGAAGGGCACTCGCATCTGCCGTATCGAGCACCGGAATCACGAGCGGTATCGCGTTCACTTCGATCGACGGCCGGAGCAGACTAAAACTGGCTTCAGCCGTATATCTCGAACCAGAGTACCTCACATGTACGTTGAAGCGATCAGGGACCGAAAGTCCGAGTTGTTCTCGTTCACGCAAGACCGAACCGGTGATCGTTTCGACTCTCTCAGCGAGTTCCTCAAGACCGGGCACAGCAGAGACGTTCATACCTGTAGCAGCCGTCCCTCGTTTATCCCTCTTCCGCACTTGAACGGAAACTTTCCGAGGGGATGTGACAAGCGCTCTTGAAGAACGAGATGACCATTACCGTATGCTCAGACGCATCGCACGAAGCATCCAGGCCGCACGAGTGCTCGCCGCAAAGCCCAAGGAGGTCCTGCTCACATCAACCCCCAGCGAACAGGAACGCTACGCGCGGATCCTCTCGGGAAGCGCAGAGGTATACCCGCTCGATATCGCCCCCGTTACCGTTGTGAAGACCGACCACAAGGGACTCGTCGATCTCGTGTCGGCCTGGAGCGGCGCGCGTAAGAGCGCAACGCTCGCACAAGACCTCAATCTCGACGATTTGCTCTCCATCGAAGCCAGCAACCCGATGAAAGGCATCGCTAGGCGCAGTCAGGACGACGAAACGCTCTGGAACCTCGCGATGATCGGACAACCAGAAGCCGAGAAACACTCGGACGGAACGGGCGTATCGGTCGCCGTGCTCGACACCGGTGTTGACTACACGCACCCCGAGATCGCAGCACGATTCACGAGCGAGAAAGGGTTCGACGCGATCAGCGGAGGCGATCCGATCGACCGGCACGGACACGGAACGCACGTCGCCGGGATCGTAGCCGGAAAGAAGGTCGGAGTCGCACGCGCAGCGACGCTCTACGCCGTCAAGGTCCTCAGCGACTACGGTTCGGGAAGTGATGGAAGCGTCATGCGAGGAATCGACTGGGCGACACGAAAAAATGCAGGCGTTATCAACATGAGCCTCGGAGGACCAGGACGCTCACAGGCCTTCCAACTCGTCGTAAACGCCGCACACGAGAAAGGAGTGGTACTCGTAGCCGCAGCGGGAAACAGCGGACGCGAAGAAGCGAGCTACCCCGCCGCATACGAACACGTCATATCCGTAGCAGCGCTCGACCAGAACAAAGAACGCGCGAATTTCAGCACGAAGCACAAGACGCTCGACGTGAGCGCTCCGGGCGTATCGATCTACAGCCTCAAACCACGAGGGGGATACGCGACGCATTCAGGAACGAGCATGGCAGCCCCGCACGTAGCTGGAGCCGTCGCCTTGATCAGAGCCGTAACCGAGAACGATCCTGAAGGAGTACTCAAACGGACCGCCGAAGAACGAGGCGAGTGGATCGAATACGGAGCCGGACTCATACGCGCGGATCGAGCCATCGCCTCGGAGCGAAGCGTAGCCGCACGAACACTCTCACAGGCGAACAACATCCTACGGAGGTACATACTATGAAAGAGATCATCGTAACCTACAACGCAGACCAGCTCGGATACGACCCGAACGGAGGACTCGAACAGGTCATCGACATATTCGAACAGGACCCCAAACCAGAATCAGCCCTCTACGTTGCGAACACGCGCTTCGGCGTAGAACTCGGAGCGATCATCGCAACCTACACGACCGACGACCCCAAAGCCCTCCTCGAACGCATCAAAGTAGCGTACGGAACCGCGATCAGCTACGTCGAAGAAGGAGGACCGATGGAAGCATACACGGCTCCGGATGCTGAGCGTGAAGAAGGCGAAGAGGAGACCGATCGAACAGATTGACATATATCGGCTGACACACGCAGGGGATGGTTCCAGGAAAATTGCATCGTATCCGGTTACGAACAGCATTCCTCTATCACGGATGAGTACGGATGAGACTCATTCAGCAAACATGCGATCAGGTGTGAATCGAACCAGACAAGCGTATGTCGTTAGCACGATCCATACACCACTACTCGAGCACACAGGCTCAGAAGGCTACTTTCTGGTACACCAAAAGGCAATAACAGACCCCTGTGAAACCGTTGGCGATCAACAGTACCGGATCCGACACGAGCAGCGCATAGACGATCCACAAGAGCGTGCCTGACCCGGCGATACCGAGCCACCCCCACGACAGGTCTTTCAAGCTCCTTGTTCTGAACCCTTTCACGACTTGAGGCACCAACCCACTCGTGTTGAGAACCGCCGCTGACATCCCGACGAACCATGCGAGCGCAGATACCATCACTACCTCCGAGACAGAACGAGCTTATAACTCATACGGGAACTGTATGCTTCGAAACTCAATCGTTGGAAGCACGCGCCTAGTAGAGTCCCCATTCAGGCATCCGATCAGAAAAACCGATAATAACGTCCATCACACGAGGAATATGATCTGGTGCAAGGAAATACGCGGTCAACCGCGCATGTCCCTCTAACACAACTACCCTGGATCTTCTGCTCTTCGCAACGAGTATCATTCTCGGAAGAGCCCTCTTCTCCTTAATGGCTGATAAGATTTCGAAAAAACCGTCGTTTCCCACTCCGTAAGCCCTATCTCCATTCAGTATTCTCTTCGCAGCGTCCCGTGGAAGACGCGTACCCCTGGAGATTTCGTTCCAATAGCTATAGTTGATGTACTTCACACGCTCCAGCTCCTCCTTGGGAATACGCGCATTCTTCCATCGGACATCGTCAGGGAAGCGTTCGAAAAGATCCCTGTTCATACCGAAGCCTCTTGTTAGCCCCAATAGCGACCTTCTGTAGAGATTCTCTTCCTCGCTCTGCAGATTAGGGTGCAGCACCAGACCTGTTCCTCTACCATCCTGTTCCAGAAGCTGACGTATATGCGCTCCAAACCTCTGAGATCCGAGTTCTCCTTTCAAGAAGACCGCTACGACCTCGTCTTCAGACACATCTCCTTGTATTTCCACGAATACTACGTGACATGCTCGATTCAAAACAATTACTCTCGATTGCAGGAATCTTCCGAGAATGATAGTCGCGTTCTCGAGCAGCGCAAACCGACACAACGTGCTCTGGAAACTCACATACACCGACACCAATAGCATCGAACGCGTGTTCGTGGGAACCTATCTGATCGAACTCGATAACGGCGTCTGCACGTTCTTCCATCAGTGCAGTGAAGAACACGAGCAGTCCACGGCAGATGCTCGATCGAGATAGGAACTCCATATGTCGCATTCACGGCGCCCTTCAGAGGCAGAACCGGAGATATGTAGGGCGTTTCGCCCGTGCGTGGATCCCTGCGGAATCGAATGCGCATAGTGCGCTCGGATCGCATCCTTGAGACTGTTGAATCGCGCAGGGTCCGCTTCGTAGAGAGCGAGCAACACGGGTTGTCCGAGAAAGTCAGTGATCATATCACGATAGTACGGTTTGTCTTCGTGACCTTCATAGTGATTCGCGATCTCTTCCAGACGTACGCGATCGACTACAACAGTCTTGAGTCTCACGCCGTGAGCATCTAACTAATCGAGGATGGCCTGCGCGTCTTGGAAGACCCAGGGTTTGACCATCACCAACACATGCGACATACCACTGTCAAGTAGTAATCATATTTAACGGTTTCTGAGGCGAACCTTGGGACCCCGCGCGATACGGATCGCCTACACCCTCAATCCGTTCTCTCTGAGAAGCCGGATGAGTTCGCTGAGCGGGAAGCCGGTGAGGAACGGATACGCGCCGTGCACCGTGTCTGCGAACCGGAGCAACCCGTCACCATCAAAAGCGGCGGCGAATGTCTCCACCGGATACCGCGATACGTAGTCTTCGATCTCGAAGTCTTCAAGCCTGCGAAAGGTTACCGAACACGTCTCGACCGACGAGAGCATGCGTTCAGTCTTCGAGTTGTATACCGCGACCCCCGCGATGATGTCAAGCGTCTTCGCAGAGAATGAAGTGAGCATATCGAGCGCTTCGTCATCGTCAACAGGCTTCTCGTAGATCCGCCCTTCGAACACGACAAAGAGGTCGCCGGCGATCACGATCGCATCCTGCTCTCTGCTTCCGATATCCTTCGCCTTCGCTTCGGACAGCACCCGTGCAAGAACATACGGATCCTCATCACGTATGGACTGCTCATCAACGGTGTGCGGTCTCGTCTCGAACGGCACTCCCAAGATCTCAAGCGCTCTCTTACGGAACGCAGACTGCGAAGCCAGGATGATTCTCATACGATATCCGAGTATTCTACTCATTTAAGGCTATGGACAACGATGTTCGTGCTACCGGAGCCTCAAGAATATCAGCTAGGTTTGATGCGCTCAGACGCCGTTCTCCCACCAGATCCGTAACCATCCCTCACCATATAAGCCGCGTACCTTTATAGACGAGCGTGAACCACCCGATACCTATGAGAATGAAGCATGAGCATACGAGCGGATTATCGGGCCACAGCCATCCGATGAGCGAGTTGTTCTTCGCATATGCTCAGTTGAAGAATCTATACCGGCAAGGCTGGCTCAAGAGAGGAGTATCCGAAGTCCACTGTGAAACTGTCGCGGAACACTCGTTCGGAGTTGCATTGCTCGGATACATCATCGCTGAAGAATACCGCTCTGACTTGGATCCGACGAAGGTAATGATGCTCGGATTGTTTCACGAGATCGGAGAGATACATGTAGGCGATATTACCCCGGACGACGACGTTTCCCGAGACGAGAAGACGCGAGACGAGCGCCGCGGGGTTACGAGCGTCTTCTCGCACCTAGCTGATCCTCAGAAGTACATCACTATCTGGGAGGAATACGAACTTCAGAAGTCTCCCGAAGCACGATTCGTAAAACAGATCGACAGTCTCGAAATGGCACTCCAAGCAAGACTCTACGAAACACTCGGATACACAGGACTGGACGATTTCTTCACGTACGTACTCGAACGTATCACCGATCCAGATCTCACGAACATCCTTAAAGACATTCTCAACGCCAGATAACACGCGTTCTCGAACGCATCTTAGAGGTATCAACGAACGCCGAACTCAGCTTCGAAATCATCGAGAATGCGCTTCTCGAAGTCAGCGTTCGTCTCACCCTCATGCTTGTGCTTGGCGAGCGTCGAAAAGAGTCGTTCAAACGCATTCTCTCCGAGGACTTCTGAAGCCGAGGCCTTCTCGGAGAACTCGGTGATGATCTGCGATTCGAGATGCTCGTGTGAGACTGCTACATCGACGCGCTCGTACGTACGAGCCGCGAGCTTGTAGGTGTTCTTCGCGAAGGCATAGGCTCCACGCTCGAACGCTCTTCGCTCGATACGAGACCAGTCGACCTCCGACACCGGACCGGTGAGCGATCCTGACGCGCGTACGAGCACGATCGAGCCGGCGAGCTCACGGTCGACCTCTTCGACGAGCCGTTCTTCGAGCTGTGATGGATCACCATCGAAGGATACGTCGATACGAACGACGGGACGCGTCAGGATGCGCTTCCACTCGACCGAACCCGATCCGAGGTCGACGAAGTAGAATCCACCCGAGCCGAGCTCTTCGAGCTCTTCGAAGTTGTTGGGGAAGAGCGGACCCGGATACGCGACGATACCCTCGCCGAAGCGCTTGTGCTCCACGAGGTGCGGGTGGCCACCCGCATAGTAGGCGAAGCCCGGCGGGAGCACCGAAGACGGAGATGAAGGGATCTGATCGTCTTTGGCTCGTTTGAATTCTGAGAGGAGCATGTGGAACAAGAATATCTTCACACCCGACTCTCGTGCCGCTGCGTCTCGGTCGAGCACGTCGTAGTACTGGGATTCGAGCGCTCCCTTCTTCCCCGGTAGGCCTGCGAGTTTCACCCCGGTCTTCTCGTCAACCGTGTATTCGAGCTCGATCCGACCGTCACGACCATACCGCGCCTTCTGAACGTTGCGCGCCAATCCCGCTCCTTCAAGGACGTCGAGCATCGACTTTCCCGAAGCAGAATAATCATGCGAGCCCGCGATCAAGTATACCGGGATGCCTGCCGTACGCAGACGGGATAGTTGTACCGATGCGTGTTTGACGGATTCGATGCCAGGAAGGGCTGTGTTGAAGAAATCGCCTGCGATGACGACGAAGTCAGGCGATTCTTCGATGATCAGATCGACGGCTCGCTCGAACGCTTCAAGTCCGAGGGCTTTGAGCTTCTCATCACGCCAACCGCCCAAGTGCAGGTCTGCGAGGTGGGCGAACCGCATCAGAACCGCACCTTCGAGCCTGGCGTCGGATGCGAATGCTCAGGCAGGAGTTCTTCGAAGAGCGGCATGGCGATCGGCATCGGGAAGCGTACGAACGATGAGGTGATGATCGCTTCTCCCTTCTCAAGACTCGCGATCGCACCGTTCAGATCCGAGATGTCCTGAGCCGCTGATTCGATCACCGCACTGCGTTCGAGCGCCATCTCGAGTCCGAGGATGATCTTCGTGTTCATGTTCGCGAGGATCTCACGCTGGATGAGGCTCGGAACCTGGGTGATCGCGATGAGCCCTACGCCGAACTTGCGTCCCTCACGAGCTACTTCTTCGAACGCGTTCGAACCGTGAGCGAGCACGGCTTTTCCGAGTACCCGCGGAGCTTCTTCTATGACGATCGACACCTGGGGCTTGACGATTCCCCTGCGTTTGTACGAACGGTATCGGCGTAAGAGTTCCGAGGTGATGATCGAGCCGACGAGGAGTTCTTGTGCACCAGCGAAGAGCGACGTATCGATCACGACGGTACGCCCTTCTTCGAGCGCATCGAGAATACTCGTGAGTGATGAGGACTCGCGCACGAACATGCCCGAAGGCTCAAGGCTCGGACCGAGGGAGAGCAGGTTGGAGAACCGACGTTTGAGCACTTGAAGCGTCGCCTCATGGAACGAATCGTCATCAGCACTCAAGAGCTCTTCGACCCACCGGTCACGGTAGCGTCTGCGGAACGAAGCGATCGCCTCATGCTGCGCCTGAGAGAAGTTCGCAACGCCGTTGAAATGCACGGGTCGCAGTTCGCTGAGCCTGAAGCGCAACGGCTGGGCCAACGGATGATCCTGGCTCGAATAGTACGCGAGATTCGAAGACCGTGCGTCTTTGAGACCAACGCCGGAACGGCCGAAATACTCGTCATGAGGATCGAGGACGAGCAGTCCGAACGAACGGTTCTCAAGCGAATCGACGAGCAAACACTTCGTCAGGTTCGACTTCCCCTTACCTGTCTGGGCTGCGATGAGTACATGATGGCTCAATACGTTCTTGGAATCGAGACGCAGAGGTGTCTCGAGAACCCGAGAACCCGAACGCACGCGCCCAGCAAACACATCACCCTCGGATACGAGAAAGCCGAGGTCACCATCGGTGATGCGCCGCAACTCGCAGAACATCGCCGGAAGACGCTTCGCAACGCGGATACCATTTGAGATTTCGGCGAGGAGTTTGAGGCTGAGCACATTGTAGGTACGCAGCGAACGGTCGAAGAAGTTGAGCTGCGCATCATCCTCCAAGCGAAGCCCTGCGATGAGCTCGCGGTTCTGCTGGCTCAACTGCGACGCGTATTCGATACCGGTGACTTGGACGATGAGCGAAGGATCACCGACCGTGACGAGGAGTTCTCCGACTTCGACGTTCGAACCCGCCTTCTCACGGGCGATGATACCCTCGAACGAGCCCGCGATCACCTCTCCGACGACCATGCGAGGAGGGAGGACAAGGCGCTTATAAATAACATGGCTCGGCAAGGTTATAAGCACCCACTCCTCGAACGAGGCGATGGACCTAGCCGAGTGGGGTCGCCAGTTCCTCATCCGAAACAGCAAACTCAAAGGTTGGAAGGTCGAAGGGGACGGACCCGCATACGACGTTACGACGAAGAAGACCCAGCGCTATCTGGTGAGCGAAGACGCACGCGAACACGACAGTGCAGACGTACTCATCACACTCAACACCGAAGCGAACCTCTCATGGGTCGCCTCGCACTTCGACGAACTCCCCGAATCGAGGATCATATTTGCCAATCCACAATCAGATGCGTACTGGACGATCAACATCAAGATGCTCCGCTCCTTCGGAGACGTTGAACGTTTCAAGAAGAAACCCCGCTCATTCACGAGCGACGTGCCGTTCGTATGAAACGCATATAAGCCGCTATACCTCACACAACTCATGCATGCGATCATCTGCTTCGGCGACAGCATCACGTTCGGAGAAGGAGATGTAGCGAACCGTGGATGGTGCGGACGACTCCAGAACGCCTACGAATACGATGACTATCGCTTCGTCTACAACCTCGGCATCTGTGGTGATACGACGAACGATCTGCTCGAACGACTCGAAGGAGAGCTGCGTGCACGGGCACGCACGAAGTACGAAGACGACCGCTCGTGCATCCTCATCGCCATCGGAACGAACGACGCACGGCTCAATGGAAGCACACCCGAAACACTGATCGGAACGTTCACCCAGAATATGAACGCGATCCTCACGATTGCGAAACGCTACGGAACGGTCGGTGTGATCGGCCTCACACCGGTCGACGAATCGCTCTCCCTCGACTATGAAGGTACGAGCTTCACCAACGAGCGTCAGAGAACCTATCACGAAGCACTCAAAGATGCTGCCCGCACGCACGACGTTCCCTTCCTCGACATGTTTGCTGCGTTCCTCAACGAAGCGTACCACGAGATGCTCGACGACGGACTCCACCCGAATGCGCACGGATACGCGTGGATGTACGAGCAGATATCACGATTCCTCGTCGAGAACGGCTTGATCGAATCAGACGAGCTCAGAGCTTCTTGATCATCCGCACGTAGAACTCATCGAAACCCCACTTCTCGTAGATCGCACGGGCTCGGTTGTTCGCGTTCACACTGAGCGTTACGAACGCGCAGTCCTCTTCTCGGAACCAATCGAGCAGTTCATCCCACAGAGCGCTCGCGATACCTCTGCCGCGATGCGATGGGAGAACCGCGAGTTCCGAGAACTCACCGGACCTTGGCCGATCATAGACCATATGCGTGTCATCCCGGATCATACCATGGGCATACCCAACGATCGATCCACCATCCTCATACACGAGGAACCTCGCATCCGCTCGCACGATTTCATTCTCGAGCGACCGGGCCAAGTGCTCATCGAGAGGCTCCTTCGTCCTTCGGATCGCACGATACTCTTCTGAGAGGTACGATGCGCTCTCACGCTCGTATTCCATGACGATCGGGATGATGCGAGCGATATCTTCTGAACGTGCAGGTCGAACAGCCATAGCATCATGAAGTATGCTCGGTTTTAGAAGCCTATCCACAAGAGCTATAACCACCATATGAAGAGATCATCCTATGGAGCGTCTCATCGAGTCATGGGCGAAGAACCACCCACACGTGAGAGGAGTCGTCCTCGGCGGAAGCCGGGCGAAAGGGAATGCGAACGAAGAGAGCGACTGGGACTTCGGCATCTTGCTTAACGAGTCTCCGAGCATCGGACTCGTCGAAGAACTCACAGCTGATATCGGCCTCGAACCGAAACGAACCGCCAACGTCGCGCCACAACTCGAGCGAGCATTCATCATCGTCTCGAAAGCATTCCAGACCGACAAAGGCGAGGTCTCACTCAACTTCACCGACGCGAACGAACTCGAAGAAGCGTTCAACCACACGAACTACACGATCATCGAACACCACCTCGAATTCCTCACGAGTGCCAAGGTCATCTACAATCCTGAAGGAACACTCGAGAGTATACGAACACGACCGTTCCCTCAGTGGGCGCGAAAGAAGCTCATACGAGACGCTCTCGGACTCGCAGAGTGGAATATCGACAAGCATCGCAAGGCTCGCTCTGCAGTAACACGAACGCTTCTCAAGGCAACTGCGATGTGGTTCGTAGCGAAGGCAATCGCGGCACACAACAATATCTTACTTACCTACCGGTACGGATACGATGCGTTCAGAGAACAGGCACGAACCACGCCTGTGTTCGACGCACCCGAAGACTTCTTCGACGTATTGGAACGGACCGCCGGAGAGAGCACCATAGAAGACCTCGAAGACCTCCTCACACGAGTCAAGACGCTCATCGAACCGTAACCTGAAGACTTGAATACTCGCAGATCCTTCGAGCATCAGCTGCGAACCGACCGAACCACCTCTTCGATCCGATCGTCGAAGTCGAGTCCATCACAAAGCGGCGTTCCGGCTGTGAGCACCTCATGAGAGCGCGGCATGAGCATGCGAAGCAGCCATTCGGGATAGCGGAACACACACGGACGCGAGAGTCCTCGGGCGATGTTGCGATAGAACTCGCGTGCTCTCACTTCGCGTGCGAGCTCGAAGGTTCCACAGCGACGCTCTTCGACGATGTTGACGAGCTCGTCGACGAGACGTTCGAGCGGTATCCACGCATAGGTCTGATCACCCCGACCGAAGACACCTCCAAACCCTAGACGGAAGAGCGGTGTGAGCGTTGCGAGCACCCCTCCATCACCGATGACAAGTCCGAAACGACAGACGGCCGAATGATCAGTGGCGATCGATGACTCCCACTCGTCGCGAAGCGCGCCGAGAAAGCCCGAGGAAGACACGCCGCTCGACTGGACGTAGAAAGCCTTCGCATCGCGAGCCGCAGCCGAAAGCTTGATCGAAGAGCGTATGCGCGAATCGCGCATGAGCCGACGCGTGCGTTGTGTCCATGGAGGAGCGATCGGGGTTCCGATCAGGTTTATGACCACATCGTAGCCTTCGAGCACCGGAGCCTCATCAGCGAGTGCATCGAACCGATCACGACCGAAGAGATCCACCGTGTGACCTCGCGCTTCAAGCCTTCTTCGGAGCGGTGTGCCGACGAATCCAGCGCCGAACATCGCGATCCGAGCGGCCTGTATGTTCGGACGTTCCATCGGTTCTCTTCGTTGAGGAGCGCGTCCCATCACTCATGCCTGAGCGCCTCGACCGGATCGAGACGGGATGCGCGCAGCGCAGGAAGCGTACCCGCGAAGACACCGACCAAGAGCGAGAAGACAAGGGCAGATATCACAAGCGAGAGCTCGACGTCGATCACAAGCCGATAGATGCCCGCCGTGTTGAAGAGAGCCGCGAAGCCGAGCGCAGCACCGACTCCCAATCCGATGCCGAGCACTCCCCCGAACAAGCCGAGGAGCGCTGACTCAGAGATGAAGATGTAGAGTATCTGCGCATTCGTCGCACCCACCGCCTTCATCGTACCGATCTCCTGCGTACGCTGCAATACCGATGTGAAGAGCGAGTTCATGATACCGATACCTGCGACGACAAGACTTACCGCAGCGATGCTGTACACAATAACGTTCACGACTCCGAGGAACCCTCCGATCTGATCGATGATCTGTGAAGCCGTCGTCGTACCGATATCATCCGTTCCACGGTAGCGTTCAAGAGCGCGTGCGACGCGTGCCTCGACGACCTCGATATCCGCTCCAGGCGTGATGATAGCGCGAGCTGCGCTGAGCGCATTACGATCACCGATCACCCTTCGAAGGTCATCGATCGGAACGATGATCGCCCGATCCTCCTCAAGCGTTCCGGTTTCTATCAGAATGCCGATCACACGGAAGGCTGAGTTGTTGATCCTGATACGCGATCCTACGGTAACCTCACGATCGAAGGCTCCGTCAGCGATACGGCTTCCGATCATCACCACGCCCGAATCCGCCTCTCGGATATACCTGCCCTCAGCGAGGTCCGTACCGAGGAACGCCTCGACTTCTTCGGGAGCCGTCCCTCTTACGGTGAGGAACCGTTCTTGTTGACCGAATGAGACCCTCTGTGGAGATACGAGGAGCGGCACGACACGATCGACCTGGGGTATGCGTTCCACCACTTCGAGATCGCTCCTCGTGAGCGAGCCGACTCCCTGTGGACCGCCCGCCCCGACGCTCGCCAAGGGAGCGATGAGGATCTCATCGGTACCGAAGCGTTCGAGCTGACCCGTAACGGCTCCTTGCAATCCGTTCGAGAGCAATATGAGACCTACGAGGGCTGCGATACCGATCGCGATTCCGAGCATGGTAAGCGCAGACCGCAACCTACGTTCGGAGAGTTGACGGATGACGATGATCGAGAGGTTCATGCCGATCGCAACGTGTCTACGATCCTCTTGCGGGACGCGATGTAGGATGGGAAGAGGCCGGAGAGCATTCCGACGATCGTCGCGAAGACAAGGGAGAGAATGACGTGTTCGATCGAGAACCTGATCGTGAGCAGTGCGAACCCAGATGCTGCAGCGATCGCTCCGATGAGGAGCGAGATGAGCACGCCGAGCACGACCCCGACGATTCCTCCGAGCAACCCGATGAGTCCTGATTCGGCCATGAAGATACCGAGCACCTGACTGTTGCGTGCTCCGACAGACTTGATGATGCCGATCTCGCGTTCGCGTTCGAGAACGGACGTGAACATCGTATTCGCGATGCCGAGCGCTCCGACGATGAGACTGATCGAAGCGATGCCGAGGAAGATCCCCTGCACGGTTCCGAAGATCGTGTTGAACTGCCTGATGATCTGTTCCGGAGTGAGGATGACCACCGTATCCCTTCCCTTGCGACGCTCGAGTTGCCTGAGTGTCTGCTCAGCGACACGGTCGATATCAAGACCCTCACGCACATCAGCCGAAATGATACTCACCTTATAGGGTTCGTCGAAGATACGCCTCGCGTCTTCGAGCGGGATGAACACCTGGTTATCATCAGGCGTTCCGAACTCACGCCAGACTCCGATAACCCTGAAGGATTCGTTGCCGATCTGGATGTTCGTGCGCAATGGGATCTCACGGCCGAACCAGCGGTCGTTCACGTTATTCGCAACGTTGTATCCGAGGATGACGGATCCTCGTTCGTTCTGCTGGAACCACCGCCCTACTGGAATCTCATCTGAGAACGCGTAGGAACGGTCCGTCTCATCAGCACGGTCAGTCGGAATACCGATCACTTCAGTGCGCACCGTCGTACCACGATACGTTATGGGAAACGCCATTTCGAACAGGTACGGCAAGACGAGATCGAAGTACGGAAGACGCTCGACGAACTGAACGTCGTTCTCGAGCAGTTCAACCGCGGTCGGACCACCACCGAGTCCGCCACGAGGAGCGATCTGAACCCTGTTCGCGCCGAACTGGTCGAAGAGCTCGATCACCGCACCCTGCAGACTCGTCGAGAGCGTGAGGAGCGTGAAAATCACGGCGATCGATACGATCACACCCGAGATCGTCAGCCAGCTCCGCACGCTGCGATCACGCAGCGAACGAACCGCGAACCGCAGGACGAACGACATCGCTAACGGCTCTTACACTTACGCCTGTACCAGACGAAGCCACCCACGATGACGAGGAGCAGGACGACGAACATGATCATACCCCTGCCGTTCCCCGCAGGCACAAGCCCGAGCTCTTGGGCGCGTTCACGCGTGTAGAGCGGAACGCTCACCGAACGCGTATCGACGCGCTGTTCACCGAAAGCTGTTCGGTACGATACGGTGAAATCGAGATCGAGCGACTCCGCATCACCATCTACAAATATGCGGAATTGGCCCGTTTCGAAATCATCACTTTGAAGGTTACCCAAGTACGTTTGGCGTTGACCGATGACCTCATACGAATCGGATTCGGCAAGCGAGAGCACAACGAAGTTGAGCGGGCTCGAACCGGTGTTCGACACAGACACGACCACCTCACCGCGCGTACCAGGTACGTAGACATTCGATGATTCAAGGTTGAGTAGGAACGAAGGAGCCTCATCGATCGGAATGCCCACAGTAGCCGGAAGCGTGTACTGCGTTCCGAGCGAATCCGTATAGGCGATCGTGAACGGAAGGCGCTCGACACCGAGCGAAACGCCGGGCGACGTGAAGAACTCGAAGTCGACGGATCTCGTCGATTCAGATCCTATGAGTCGTACGAGCCGCTCGTTCGCAGACCCGTAGGGAGAGAACGGTGTGCCTTCGACGTTCGAGGTGACCCTCACATTACGGATGGCAGAGGTACCCAGGTTCTCAAGATCGAGCGATACCGAGAATCGGCGTCCCGGTGCGACTTCTTCAGGGTTGATCGTCGCATCGCGAACGATGAGAAGACCCTCCTGAGCCGCGATTCGAACAGGGAAGTCTTTTGTGACGAACGTTCGGTCGTCCCCTTCACGAGGATAGAAGCGGATCGAAACCGTATTACGATCGCCCGGAACCGCATCCGATGCTACGCGGACACGCCAGAAGATCGTCGCACCATCACCGACAGCCGCCCGGTAGTAGTCTGCTGTTCCGACCGATATTCGGCGCGGAACACCAGGATCAAGGCTGAACGGATAGTCGAGCACGATCTCATAGTCGAAACTCGAAGCAGGAGCACCGAGGTTATCGACCCGGAACCGCAGGTCGACGTAATCCCCTGGTTCGACAGGATCAGGCGTCTGACTGATCTGCGTGATTCTGATATCCGGTGAGACTGACTGTAGGGCGCTTACCATGCTCATCGAGACGACGAGCACAAGCGCGATCATGATCCATCGTTGTTTCATAGTATTCACTCCCCGAAGAACGCTTTGCGGTTCTTCTTGACCTCTGATGCACTGCGTGTTCTTATCTCACCGACCGTACCGTCCACGAGTACGACGGTGCGCGGTGCGAGTTGAGCGAGATCGTCATCGTGCGTGACGAGTATGAGCGTCGTATCCTGCTGTTCGTTGAGCAAGAGGAGCGCCTGCATGATCTGTTTGCCCGTCTTCGAATCGAGATTGCCCGTCGGCTCATCAGCGAGGATCACCTTCGGATCGTTCGCCAAGGCGCGTGCGATCGCAACCCTTTGACGCTGACCTCCCGAGAGTTCTGCAGGCTTGTGGGATACGCGGTCGGAGAGTTCGACGAGTTCGAGGAGCTCACGCACGCGCTTCTCACGGACCTCCTCGTCCGTACCCTGGAAGACCATGGGGATCGAGACGTTCTCAGCGACCGAGAGCGTCGGCATAAGATTGAACGTCTGGAATATGAACCCTATCGTGCGACCCCTGATTTGAGCCAAGTCCGATTCGTCCAGCTCAGCGATGTTACGCCCATCGAGATAGACCGCTCCGGACGTCGGCGTATCGAGACAGCCGATCATGTTCACGAGCGTCGACTTGCCCGAACCCGACTTTCCGATGATCGTGATGAACTCGCCTGGAGCTACGTCTACCGATACGCCTCGAAGCGCCTTGACCTGTACCTCTCCGAGGTCGTAGACCTTCTCGACGTCGCGCAGCGAGATGATCGCCGACGAATCAGCGCTCTTTACAGTGCTCTGAGCACGCAGAGGTTTCACCCGAGTCACCATACCACCTCGGGTCTGAAAACGGTTCTTAAATGTGATGCACGAACCATCCCACAACCGCTATAAACAGCGGTATTCGCGGAACAGCATGTACTGCCCACGGTGTTCGTTCGAACTTTCAGCGCTCCACTGCAAAGTGAAGTGCACCAACTGCGGATATTTCTATGATTGCTCCGATGTAGAACTCGGATGATAGTGTGTTGGATTCACATCAGCAGAACGGTCTCTGAACCGAACTCAGAATACTCTACTTCTGCACGAGCACCTTCGCATCGAGAACGACAGCGAGCGCGAAAAGATAGTCACCGAGACGGTTCGCATACGCTCGCACCTCGGGACGGATCTCGTTCGAACGCGCGTAGTCCGTGAGGATGCGCTCGAAGCGCCGAGCACGCACGCGCGCCTCAGACACGTCAGCAGCGATGAGCGTTGAGAACCGGACGAAGCCGTCAAGGTCTAACTTCGCCTCGTCGATCCACCGTTCGAGCTCCTCGGTATCACGATCAGAGACCGGATCCTTCACGGTTCCTCCGGTTCCCTGTTGGCTCAGCTCACCGGCGATCTGCCAGAGGACGTGTTGTACGCGTTCGATCCGAGAACGATGCTTGACGCGGCCAAGTTGGGATATCACGCGGTCGAGCGCCGTCTGGAGCTCGTCAACCGATCCGCCAAGCCAAATGAGCAGATCGGATTTGGGATGCTTCGAACCCGACAGGGTCATCGTCATACCCCCGTCGCCGCGACGCGTGTAGATGTTCATACGAGGAGGGAGACTCAGGCCCTTAAAAACGGTTGTGGGAACCATTAATAAGGCATCTATCTCTGAGAGGATATGAACGGCGTGCTCGCAACCCTCGCGGCGCTCTCAGCGTTCGCATCGCTCTGAGCGCTCTGCTCACAGAGTTCATCACGCGCGAAGTGAGCATCATCCTCTGGGCGGCAACACTGACCGTAGCGGTGCTCGTCGGAACGCTCGCACGCAGAGCCGCTGTCCGCGAACGCGTCGGACTCGCTCGGAGCACGATCGGACTCATGCTCTCGCTCCTCTCACTGGTCGTCGGAATCATAGCCTTCCTCATCTGACCGCAACGCTTAAGTGTCATGGCGATTCGGTCGTACTCTCAGGATGTACCCTGAACCCGATCCTCGAACCTACATACCAGCAGATACGAGGGCCCACATCGGTTCGCAACTCGCTGCGATGACCCAATCATACGACGACCTGCGCGAGTTCATGACTGCGCTTCGCACCGTACCGGGAACACACGGTATACGCGACATCTACGTGGCCTCCGACTCGATCACGAACCGCGAACACGGACCTGCAACACTCAACCTCAAGGTCATCGTGGAAACCGAGATGGGAATCGACCAGGCTGATGCCCAGTCATGGGTTACGGGCGCTCTCGAAGGATACGTCAGCGGTAAGCGAAGGGTCACCTACGACTTCACCACGTTCGAGAAACGGCCGGCAGGGGCCCTCGCCTCGGTCGTCGCTGCTCGCAACCATACCGAACGAGCTCGAGAGCCTCATGAACGGCCGAACGATATCCTCTTAAGCCCGCGGGCTGACAACACCACGTGGACTTTCTCGTCATAGGGATCATATGGGCCGCGATGGTCGCAAGCGGTATCTGGGAGAGTTCGGTCGAAGGAGATAATGCGTGGGAGAAGAACAAGCGCGGATGGAAGATCGGCAGAAAGCCGTGGATCCTCACTCGATACCACTTCTTCCTCTTCTGGGTGACGTTCCCGCTCGTGCTCTCGATCCCGCTCGTACTCAACTATTCGCCTGAGCTCTTGCGCACGATCGCCTTCGGATACGTTACCGGAGTGCTCATCCAAGATCTCTCATGGTTCGTCTCGAATCCGGGTTGGGGATTGAAACGCTGGAATCCTGAGAACGTCGATTGGTTCGCATGGGTGCGGATCGGACGATTCGCCGTACCGGTTGTCTACATCGCGGGGTTAGCGATCGCGGCGATCATCGCCTTCATCTGAAACGCTTCGTTCGATCATCTCAACGATCCGACGCACCGATTCATCGGATCGGTGCGGCACGATGAACCCTGGGAAGGAACGGGCTATGGGGAGTTGGCGTTTGAGGTCGAGGTCTTCGAGTCTCGTCGAATAATAGTTCCCTTTTGATGCGTGGTAGCGTGCGAGGTATTCTTGTTCGGGCTGTCCTTTCGTCGGGATGAGCAATCCTCGCGTTCCTGCTTGGGCGAGGTCCATGATCGTCGAATAGCCTGAGCGCGTCAGGACGAGTTGTGCTCGGTTGAGCATGCGCTCCTGCTCCTCACGACCGAGAGAGCCGTGGACCGATACGCCGCCGATCATCCGTACACTCCGATCCTCAAGATTGCCGAGGGTTATGACCGAGCCTTCGGGAAGCTCACCGATACGATCCATAATGGCGCGTTCGAACACCGTACGTTGAGGCTCAGGACCAGATATCGATACGAAGAGCGGAACGTCGCGTTCGAGTCCAAGCGGACGCACCATGGAGAGCACTCCGACGTAGGAGATCATCTCTTCGGGAATGAACGTGAGACCATGGGCGATCTCGCCTGCCAAGCAAGGCTCTTCATAATCAGGGATGAATACGTGGTCGAACGTGTGCCGAACGAGCGAGAGGACCCGTTCGGTGATCTTGCGGCTTCCCGGAACGCTCGTGTCGAGCCTGAAGTGATGGAAGATAAGGAAAGAAGGCACTTCATGGTAGAAGCCGAAACGCGTGTCTGAGACGATACAATCACACGGAGTCTTCTTGAACCACCGTAAGAATCGTCGGTGTTCAGAGACGACCTGCGACGCGTAGAGCGGGAACGAGAGCGCGAAGCGACCCACCGACGCTCCCTTCTCAGCGTGCATCGTGTCGCTGAGCGAGTAGTCTGAAAGCTCAGTGAACGACGCTGAGTCACCGAGCGCCTCGCGCAAGAAGACAAGGGACCTGCCTGATGAGAGTACGTGAACCTCGTGTCCTCGGGCGATGAGCTCTGTGATCACCGGAAGCGAGCGCGTCGCATGACCGAGTCCGATCGATAACACGCCGAACGCAATCCTCAAAGGCCTCTTGCGAACCATCACGACACCTCGCGATACGTGCGCCGTATCATCTTCGTAAGTCTTTCGCGGAACTCGTTATTGTCAGGCCCATATCCGAATCTTTTGAACGCGCGCAGTCCATCACGCCATCCGGCGTTATGCACGATGGGGATCGGCATACCGTCATGCAGCACAACACCATGATCAACCGTGAAGTCCGTGAAGTACAGGGGCATCCAATTGTACATCCGGTCGAGCTCAGACAACCCATATTGGTCGACAAAAGATGATAACAAGAGTTGATCCGTACCGTACGCACGAAGCGAACGCGTCGAGTCCTCCAAGAACCGCGCGAACGACACGAAACACGCAGGAGGACCCACGATCACCCCTGCATTCACCATCGGAGTCGACGCATACTTGCGCAGGAGTCGGATGTGTTCACCACGAGGAATATCACCCACTCCGAAAATCTGGTTATTGATGACGACCGGGTCGCGCATCGCCTGAAAGCAATTGGAAGACCCGTCGAGCAGACAGCTGATATCGCTCTGGAAGATGAGATCACCCGAATCACAGAGGAGCACCCGACCGTACTCATTGCGCTCAAGGAACCGTGCGAGATCGAGGAACCGAGCGTTCACTACGTGACCGCGCACCACACCCTCGAATACTATGACCTTCTGTGCAGACAACTCCTCCCTCACCTCACCAGATAAGCCGTAGTCGACTACGAGGACATCGATGCCGTCTAGGTCGACCGAGGCACGAAGAGGTGCGAACCAGTGTTCGAGCATGAAGCGTTCGACCTTGCTGTTCGCCGCCGTTGCGATGAGGCGCTTCATACCGTAAGAGAACAAGAAACGGTTTTTAAACCCGTATGCGCGCGCATCAGTATGAGAGCAGGCGTCATCATCACCGACGGACGACAGGTGCTCGTCATGAGACGATACCGTCCTGATCGCGGAACGTACTTCACACTCATCGGAGGAGGAGCAGAACCCGCAGAGAACGCAGAACAAGCGGCGATCCGCGAAGCCGTAGAGGAGACTGATCTGAAGGTTACACTCGCAGAATCGTTCACCATCACGAACGACTTCGACGAACGCGAACACACGTACTTCGTCGTACGCGAATGGGAAGGGACGCCGCGTATCGTCGGAGAAGAAGCAGAAACAGGACCTGATAACATTCACGAACTCGTCTGGATGCCGATCGCACACCTCAAAACCTACGGCGTAAAACCCGAAGCAGCGGTCGAACGCTTCCTCGAACTCAGAGAGGACCGGCGATGAGATTCGTCACGAGCAACCCGAACAAGCTGCGGGAACTGCGCATCCACATCCCGGACATCGAACCGCTCGAACTCGACCTGCCCGAGATCCAATCCCTCGACCCTCATACGATCATCAGAGCGAAACTCGAATCGGCACGCTCATACACCGATGAAGACCTCATCGTCGAAGACACATCACTCATGATGGACTGCCTCGGACGCCTTCCCGGCCCTCTCATCAAACACTTCCTCGAAGAACTCGGAGTCGAAGGCATCGCACATCTCATCACAAGATACAGTGAAGATACGCACGCCACGGCGCGCACGATCATCGGATACGCCTCAGGCGAGAAGATGGAGTTCTTCGAAGGAACCGTCCGTGGCAAAATCGTCGAACCCCGAGGCGAAGGCTTCGGATGGGATCCGATCTTCGAACCCGAAGGATACGATCAGACGTACGCCGAACTCGGCGAAGAAAAGCACACGATGAGCCCCCGGACGAAGGCCGTTGAGAAACTCGTATCGTTCCTGCGAAACGGATAAGAACCCGAAAAGCCCCAGAACCTGTATGGGTGGATACGATGCTGCATCGATCCGGAAGCGGCAGTACCTCTCCTATGTGTGTTCCATACCGTTCCTCACCACAGGTGTCGTCGGAATCGTCACGAACCAACCATACGTCGCTGTGCTCGGAACCATCGGTATCTACGCTCTCGTGAACGCAACGAGCCTCATCGACGAGCTCGAAACCGAAGGAGGACTCGAGGACCTCCTCTAACGGTGTTCGTCGAGCCACGCATACCCTTCATCCTCGAGCTTCTGAGCGAGTTCGGGTCCTCCCTGCTCGACGATACGACCCTTCATGAGGATCGCAACCTCGTCGGGTTCTATGAGGGTGAGAATGCGCGTATAGTGGGTGATGAGCAAGAAGCTCCGTTCAGGCGAGCGCATCGCATTCACCGCGTCAGCCACGATCCTGAGCGCATCGATATCAAGACCCGAATCCGTCTCGTCGAGTATGACGAACGAGGGTTCGAGCAGGAGCATCTGGAGCATCTCAAGACGCTTCTTCTCGCCACCTGAGAATCCTACGTTGAGATAACGGCTCGCGAACTCCGTCGGGATCTTGAGCGTCTCCATAGCCCGCTTGAGCCGCGCGAAGAACTCCTTGGGCTTGAGCTTCTCCTCGCTCCGTGCATCGAGCGCCGCCTTGAGGAAACTCGAAACCGTCACACCTTGGATCTCGACCGGATACTGAAAGGAGAGGAACACACCTGCACGTGCACGCTCATCGGGCTCGAGAGCGAGCAGATCCTCGCCGAGGAAGGAAACCGAGCCTTCGGCCTCGAACTTCGGATCGCCTGCAAGAACTGATGCGAGCGTCGACTTGCCCGAACCGTTCGGACCCATCACGGCAACGATACGACCCTTCGGAATGGTGAGGTCTACTCCTTCGAGGATGCGGTTGTCTTCGATCGTAGCGGTAAGGTTCTTGATGTCGAGCATGGGTATCACGTAATCCTTTCGAGTTCTTCGAGGAAGCGGTCGATATCGTCCTCGGTGGAATACAGGTATGCTGAGGCGCGCAGCGAGCCTGAGACTCCCCTCGATGCATGGAACGGTTCGGCGCAGTGATGGCCGGCTCGCATGGCGATGCCCTTCGCATCGAGCAAGAGCGCAGCATCGTACGGGTGGAAGTCGCCAGTGAACGACACGATGGGGATGCGATCGTGCGCATCGGGATCATCATATGCCGAGAGCACGCGCACACCGAGCTTCGAGAGGCCTGAAAGAAGCTGCTTGGAGAGCGCCGTGCGATGCGATTCGAGTTCGTGACGGTCGAGCGAATCGAATACGTCGAGTGCTGATGCAAATGCGATGACCTGAGCGATCGGCATCGTCCCCGCTTCGAAACGATGCGGGATGGAGGCGAACGTCGTCTGCTCTGACGAAACCTGTTCGACCATCTCTCCACCGTAGAACATCGGTTCGATCGAATCGAGGAGTTCGCGCTTGGCGATAAGCACACCAAGACCTGTGGGTCCGAGCACCTTGTGAGCGCTCAGGGCATACGCATCTGCTCCGATCGAATCGCAATCGAGGAGCAGGTGAGGCGCCGCTTGACAGGCGTCGAGGAGAACGAACGACCCTTCTGAACGCGCACGTCTCACAACGTCCTCGTAGTTGAGGATCTCGCCGGTCACGTTGCTCACCATCGGAACCGATACGAGCGAGGCGCCACTGAGCATATCGAGCGAAGAGAATCCACTCTCCACATCGAGGACCCGAAAGGCGCATTCGTATCGCATCGCGTGGTGTTGTGCGGCTACGAACGAACTGTGATGGTCGATCATCGACGTCACGATCGCACCGTCACGAGAGCGCGCTACTCCTGAGATGACCAGGTTGAGCGCTTCGGTCGCACCACGCGTGAAGACGACGTCGTACGAGTGCGCGTTGAACGTGTGCTTGATGCGCCTGCGGACGGCTTCGTAGCGTGCGGTCGCACGTTGACCGAGCGCGTGCGGAGAGCGGTGGATGTTCGCGTTCTCCTCGCGGTAGAACGCTTCGAGCGCTTCGATCACCGCCGAAGGCTTGTGTGTCGTAGCCGCGTTATCGAGGTAGACGGTATTCTGTGATAGTTGAGGCACCTGCCCTCGGAGGTCAGCGAGCTTCATCGATCACACCTCGAATCTTCGCGCTGAGCGCCTCGAGCTCTTCCTCAGGATACAACGAGAGGATCGGTTTGATGAAGCTCGAGAGGAGCAGCGACTTGGCATCGCCTTCAGGAACGCCTCGGGAGCGTAAGTAGAACACCGCTTCGGAATCCACACTCGAAACCGTCGCTCCATGCGAGCATTTGACCTGGTTGTTTCCGATCTCAAGGTTGGGGATCGGACGTGCGATCGCACGCGGTGATGCGAGAATCAAGTCTTCCTGTTGGTATCCGTTCGCATCGAACGCCGAAGGGGCGATCGTCACGTCTCCCTGTACGATCGCACACGACGACCCTGCGAGCACGCCGCGAACCTTCATATCCGAGAACGATTCATGACCGATGTGCGTAACGTCGGACTTGAGATCGAGCGTCCCACGACCGTACGTGAAGAAGGCGTGATTAGGATACACGCGCGATGACTCGTGGAGTACGACGCTCACGCGGCGGAACGAATCATGCTCCCCGATGAATACGTCGTTGAACGAGAGCGTCGCATCGTCAGCGACGTTCGCATACACCAAGTGTACGCTTCGATCCGAAGGCTCGGATTCAAGGATGAGTGTTGTGTCTGTGCGGACGTCGAGGACGACGACCGAAACACCGAGATCGCCGACACGTGTACCTTCGAGCCCGAGGCGGATCGATGAAGGCTCGGCGATCGTGAGTAGCAATGCGTCGGTAACCGTGGCATCGTACGATCCCTCGACCGTGTGTTCTCGAACGGCAAGACGTGAGAGGATCGCTTCTTCGAAGCGAAGCAAGGACCTGAGCGAGTGTTCTTCGAGCCACCGCAGAAGCGCACACTCATTGGGTCGTGCGGATGCGAATTCGTGCGTTGCGAATGGTGAGCGCACACCCAGACCGTAGACGAGCGATGGGTCCTTCAGGTTCTGAACGGTCATCCGAGCGACCCCTCCATCTCGAGCGCGATCAAACGGTTCAATTCCACAGCGTATTCGAGCGGGAGCTCTTTGATCACCGGTTCTATGAATCCCGAGACGATCATCTGAACCGCTTGTTCTTCGGGAATACCGCGGCTCATCAGGTAGAACACCTCTTCTTCGCTGATCTTGCCCACCGTCGCCTCGTGCGTGATCGTTGCGGTATCGTTCTGGATATCCATGACCGGATACGTGTTCGACTCTGAACGGTTATCCATCATGAGCGCGTCGCACTCGACCGAGAGGTTCGCGCCCGTCGCCTTAGGACTTACCTTGACGACACCACGATAGCTCGTGATGCCACCGTCGAGGCTGATCGACTTCGACGTGATCGTAGCTGCAGTGTTGGGTGCGAGCATGAAGACCTTGGCTCCTACATCCTGGTTCTGATCCTTCGCGGCGAAGGCGATCGAGATGTGATCCGACTTCGCTCTCGCGCCCTTGAGGATCGACGAAGGGTAGAGCATGGTTACGCCGCTGTTGTGTACTATGATGCCGTTCGCGATGAAATTGTGTGATCCTTCGACTTCGATATCATACGTGGGCTCTATTCCTGCTGCTTCGACCGACTGCACCCTGGTGAATCCGAGATCATCGCTCGTCTCATGCCGGAAGTTCACGCCGTTCGCGGTGGTGAAGTTGCGTTTCGTCTTGATTCGCGTGATGGATTCGCGGTAAGAATGACTTCTCGTCGGCAATTCTCCAACGAGAGGACCGTTCAACAGCAATCTGAAACTCTCATGCGCCATGCACTGAACACCGCAGATCGTAGTCTCTCGTTCGATACCGTGGTTGAAAACGTGCGAGAAACCCATACCACAGCTCAATGCGACGTGTTGGATGGAGCGTAAGACGTCTTCGTTGATGCTCGTGAGATAGATGCCGTTCCGGCCGACATGACCGTCAGAATCGAAGTATCCTGCAAGGAACGCGAGTTTCTGTGAGCGTGGCAGCGTATGGACCCATCGAGGGACACTCTTCGTATCGGCGTTGCCGACGAATCCTATCTCCTCGAGCAACAATCCGAGTTGTATCGAGTTCACCACGATGTATCGTTCCTGTTCGTAGAATTCGCGTATGTCGAAGAGCGACTCCAACGTTTCGATGAGTGGCGTGCGCAGATCGCTCGAACGCGGAATCGCGATGTTGATCTTCGCTTTGGTAGCGCTCTTGTCAAACCAGACGTGGCCGTCGCCGAGCATAAGCCCGAGGAACCACATGAAATCCTCAGACGTATGATCCGGCACTCTGATCTGACGGATGCTGCTACCGGTACGCATGATGAAATCGCCATACTGATTATTACTTCGAGCGAAAGACCCTCGAACCGGTTGTGGGAGCCGGTAGGGAGTGCCTTCATCAGGGAGACGTCTCGGTACCGCGATCAAATCACCTGCACGTAGGTATGCGAGCGGCTTCCACGTCGCGTTGAAGAATCCTTTCTTGTGCGATGGGTGACGCTTCACTCGCTCCATGACGAGGAACGGGTGGTTCGCCGTCGCACGCAGGCGCCGCCCGCTTACCGTTACAACATACACTTCTTTGATTCCGCTGAAGACGCTCCCGAGAACCCTGCGCGGTTTGATCGAACGGTCGGTTTCGTCGAGCGCATAGACGTGGTCACCGACCTCTATCTCATCGATCCGACGTGGCCCCCCGACGGTTTCTACCAGAGCATCTCCCGTCAGGCATCCGAGGTTCCCACCTATCCATTCGATCACACCGTCCTCGTGAACGTGCGCGGATTTCGTGTTCAGGTTGTACGTGTTGCGGCTCCAGTTCTCGACGGACGAGTAACGTGCACGTGCACCTCTGCCGACGTAGACCTCAACGCAGCCTGCGTGGATCGATGATTCGTTGTACTGTGGGGCGCTACAGCCTTCGATGTACATGAGCCGCGCTCCATCGTCGACGATGATGAGCGTGTGTTCGAACTGACCCATCTTGCGCGCGTTCATGCGGAAGTAGGCTTGGAGCGGGAGCGGAACGTCAACACCTTTCGGCACGTAGATGAACGTCCCACCCGACCAGACCGCATAATGCAGTGCACTGAACTTGTGGAGCGCGGGCGAGACGACCGTGCCGAAATACCGTTTGACGAGTTCTTCGTGTTCGCGAAGCGCTACGTCCATGTCGAGGAAGATAACCCCTTTCTCTTCCCACTCTTTTTTGATCTGATGGTAGACGACGCCTGAGTCGAACTGTGCACCTGCACCGGCGAGCGCCTTCTGTTCCGCTTGGGGGATGCCGAGCGCATCATAGACCTTCTTGATATCATCAGGAACCTCATCCCATGATGCGGCGTTCGATTTCGCATCGGGCGTCACATAGTACGTAAGTCCGTCGAGATCGAGTCCTGAGAGGTCCGGACCCCACTCAGGCATGGGCTTCTCAGAGTATATCTTGAGGGCGCGGAGCCTTAAGTCGAGCATCCATGACGGTTCTCCTTTTTCGGTGCTGATCGAACGTACGAGCTCCTCAGATACTCCATCAGGAGCACGGTAGCGGTAGCGGTCGGTCGAAGGCGCATCGAGCACCGCCTGGAGCTCCTTCGATACATCGTTCATGTCGAGCGGTCCAAAGAACGTCTTATAAGCATTATGAACACAGCTCGCCTATGGAGCCCGTTCACATCGCGATGAGCGAACACCGAGAGGACAATCCTGCTCTGCTCATCGCGCTTCCTGGTATCACCGAACCGAAAGAGTCGATCGAAGCCTTCGCTCTCGGCATCATCGAACACCTCGAAGGCGTCGACCTCGTCGCGGCAGATCTGTACGCACAGGGTGGAAGCGGGGGCGAGTGGGATCTTAATGCGATGATACACGGGTTCGGAGAACTCATCGACCGATATACGGAGTCGTATGAGCGCATCGTGCTCGTCGGCCACAGCGCTGGAGGGATCATCGCGGCGAATGCGAGCATCGGGCGAGAAATCGCAGGTATGGTCATCATCAACTCGCCAGCGAGACCCCAGGATGCGGTTCCAGGGTGGTTCTTGGAGCATGCGCACCTCTTCCCCACGCACGTACTCGAAGCGGGCGTCAAAGCGTATGATCTCTACCATCGCCTTACGAACGGAGACTACCGATCACAGGTAGATGAAGAGTCGAAGGATCTGAGTGTGGTCGGTATGCGCATCGGCGATCCGAACGTGTTCTTGGAGCGGCTCAAAGACGCTCCGGGCCTCGTCGATGCCGCAGAGCGCGTTACAACTCCTACGTTCTTCGTCTACGGAGGGAACCAACCTGAGTTCGGCATCAGAGACGATGTGCTCGACGCTTCGGCGCTCGCAACGATCGAACGGTGGAATGCTGTGAAAGAAGTGAGTATCATCCCCGGAGCGGACCATAACCTGAACGATCGGACGTGGCCGGGTAAGTGGTTCAATACCGATGAACACTACGCGTGGGTTCGAGAAGACATCGCTCGTTGGATCAAGACTCGGCTAGCTTGGCCTTGATGTGTTCGAGGTGCCGTTTCTGCTCTGAGTGGAACTTTCGCAGGTGGCGTTTGGCGATCGTGCGGTGCTTGGTCGAAACGCCTTCGAGGAGTTCTTCGATACTCTCAAGCGAGAGCGCCATCTGATCGTGCAGTGCGCGAAGTTCGCGTTCGATGTCGATAGACGTGAGCGTTTCAGAACGCTTCGCAGCGGTTCGCTTGCGAGCAGGTGTACGCTTGGCCTTCTTCGTTGCCGAACCTGGTGTGCGGGTTGGCGCAGCTCTCTTGCGGGCGGGCGAAGCCTTTGTTGGCTTTGAAGCCTTCGTGGTCTTCTTGGACTTCTTCGTTCCCGACGTTTTCGAGCGAGCCTTCGTGGTTTTGCGCGTCGAAGCCTTCGGTACGGCGCTCTTCGCACGGCGAGTAGTCTTCGCGACCCTCTTCTGAGGACTCTTGGCTAGAGCCTTTTTCTGAGTGGTCTTCGAAGGCCTCTTCGTCGCGGTTTTTTTCGCGCTCTTCACAGCAGGCTTCTTGGCAGTCGTACGAGTAGACGGCTTCGTGCTCTTCGAAGCCTTCGTCGGCTTGGTAGATTTCGCCGTGGTTTTGGTCGTTGGCTTCGTGCGCTTCTTCGTCGCGGGCGCCGTTCGTTTCGTTACCTTCCGTTTCGGAGTCGTTGCCATAGGATCACTTGAGGTGGAGGTTGAAGAGCATCTCTTCGAGTTCATCGATGTTGCGGCCGATCTCGAGCACGTGCTCTTCGAGCGCTTCGAGGTGGTCTTTCGACTTGGCGTGGTGCGTTGCGGTCCTCACGAAGTGTTCGGTCGCGTGGTGCAAACGGTCGATCTCGGAACGCACGCCTTTCTGGAAGCTGCGTAGAGCGGTGCGGGCTCGTGCCATACGTGTTCCGTGCAAGAATGCTATTTAATCCTTTTCGACCGGCCTAGGTGAAGACGGCTCGTTCTTGGGATCGGTCTTGGGCGTCTCGTCATCCCGTATCGTTTCACCAGAAACGCGCCGCAGATACTCGGTCATCGTCGCCGCTCCGATACCCGTCGCTCCTTCACTGAGCAGTCCGTGAGCTCGGCTCGAAGCGATGTGTGATGAGAGGTCGAGGTGCATCCACGGATACCCTCCGCTCGAGAGTTCGAGCGACATCGCATTCGTGAACGCTGCGTTCGCACGTGCGGCGCGCAATCTGATCGTATGGTTCTCTCCGTGTACCTGCCGGAGCGATATGATCGGCAATTCCCAGACGCGTTCGTGAACGAACCGCCCTGCGTGTTCGAGCGCTTCTTTGAGCACGTCGGCGTTCGATACGTAGGTCATGATCCGATAGCCGAGCATGTGCGAGAGTCCCTCCGCTGCGAAGGATGCGATTATCCTCGGCTTGTAACGCGACGCGTAGTAGATCGCATCGGCGAGCATAACGTAACGCAGGTGCTCTATGGTTGAAACGGTATACGATGTTCCCGACGCGAGCCTGATATCGTGCGCGGAAGGCGCTCGCGACGAGTCGCATCGTGCAAGAGCTATGAGAAACACGATGTGGTGGTCCTTATCATAGACCGAATACGTCTCGCACAACGAACGTACAAGGGCGGCGCCTATGACGTCGCGATCGCGTTCCTCAGCGGTGCGCGTCGGGTCGATCAGACACGATCCGCAGACGACGATCGTCTTGCCCTTCTCCGGTTTGTGTTCGAACACGAGCAATGATGGTTCTTCATCGCTGTATTCAGCGAGAGCTGCCAAGCCGTAGAGGCGAAGCGACTTGAGTTCTTTGAGTCCGATCACGCGAGGCCTGATGCGCTTGGAGAGTCCTTTGCGCATCATCTCTGATGCCGACTCCGCAGAACGCTTGGATGAGAGCATGTTCCCCATGAGCCGAGCATTACGCGTAGCGGTGATGTTCTCGATCGAACGATTGAACCGATCACGGTATGATTCGACCGTTCCATCAGGAACGTTGATCGTTACCGAACGCAGTTTCACCACTCGACTGCTCCGACCCTTATCCGCTCCGAGCAATACCGCCGAGACGATCGAGTTCACGAGCGAATCATCTGAGAGCGAGAACTGAGAGAACATCTCGATCTCGAACGTGAGCGACTCGATCCGATCGCTGTACGAACGCACCGCATGTGCGAGCGAATCGGTAAGCGAGCCGATACCACAGAGCAGAACAGTCATATCGAGCTCAGGTATCTTGATGAGCGCAATGTCTTTACGAGAGAAACTCGTATCCTTCACGTACGCATCGATGAACGAGCGGTCTGTGTCGTTGAGCCGACTCGTGACTTTCGGATCCGCCGCGAGCGGTACGAGGAGCGTCTCCTTCTTATCGTACGACTTCTTCGAAACGATCGAGAAGTGCATCCTGCATCAACTACTCGTCATCGGGACGAGCAGGTGCGGCCGAGCGGGAAATGACCATGATATCGCCGATCGACTTGACCAAGCCGTGCGGTACGATCACGCCTTTCGCTGAACCGAGGACCTTGCTCAGAAGCGAGCCGCGCATCGCGCGCACACGCCATGAGTTAACCTTCGTCTGAGAGACGATGACTTCCTCAAGGTCGCCGAAGTAGTCCCCTTCGTCGGTGTATACCTTCATCCCGTAGATCTCTGAGAGCTTCTTCATCCGTAGCATTGTAACCCCTCCTCAATGATACCGAGACGAACACGAGACTCTATATAAACGTTTGGTCGGGCGAGATACAGAAGCGCAGAGCCGTTTCGTCACGAATCCGAGGCGAATCGATCACGACCAGTTTTTCGACCGGGCGAACACTTCGCCTGCGTGTATCCATCGCACCCTCACGTACACGCTCGGACGAACGATCGAGGCCGACGTCAGAGATGCGTTTACGCAGGCTGGTTCGCTCGGCTTTGCTACCCACCAAGAGGCAGAGGGATATAGGACGCTCAAGAGAATCGCTGATGGAGCACACATCTTCGATACAGCTGCAGCGTTCCACGACCGAGCGGGCAGGATCGTACGAGGTCATGGAGGCACAACGGAAACGGCGCTCCTGCACTACGGACCGCTCACGTTGGTCAACACGAAACACCGTACCATACCATATTCCGGATGATATCAAGGGATTCGGTCAGGTGTGGTACCGACCGTCCTGATACGTGAGCCAACCGGCCGCAACGAGATGACCAAGCCGATCCTCCAACACAGCAGACGGCACCGTCACGCCTTTCGCTTCGAGGTGAGCTGCCAGTTTATCAGAAGTGAAATCACCAAGCTCCCTGATGGAAAACGCAACGCGCCCAGCATCCATTGCTGCCGCGGGATAATCCACTCGTTTCGAACCGTTCTCAGATACCATACACGTAGTACGAACCGGTCCGATATATACACATCGGTTGCACGAACGAACTCTCGACACAAAGAGAGCACGTCCGAACCGTACGCAGACACGGCGGCATCGGTACCGATGCGGTGCTCATCTATAGCCCGCTAACGCTCGAGAACACCCGATACTCGAAGCAATAATCAGAGCAAACAGCTGTCCCCCCTCAGCGGCAAATACCGCTCGAGAAGTATTTGAATCTATAGAGATACTCAAGCGTATGACAAGATTCGGACCGATCGAGCAACCGGAGACATACGCGGTTCTCTGTGCTCGTGGGATGCGGGCATCTGAGCGAGTGTGGCTCGAACACACGACGCCAGAAAATCAGGCTGTATGGCTCGACGGACTCGTTGAACGCCACCACGGTGCGCTCAACCTCGCAACTCTGCTCCGAGAATCCCCGCATCCAGCCATCAGTTGGTTCACATACCTCAACCCCGAAGAAGAGAGGAGAGGGGTTGTTGAACTCCGCTATTGGCCAGCATCCTATACGTTCGTCGCGACATCTCGCCGTCTCAAGGCATGGTACCTCGGGTCGACCATCGAGGACGCGCTCCACAGAGCTTTCGACCCTGAGGGCGAAGAACCGCTCTTCGAATCCTTCGAGACCGGGCAAGAACGGTCAGAACTGTTCGCTCGGGGCGCGCTCGGAGATGATAACCCGACCGTTCTATCGGCTGCTGCAGCATTCTTCGCACAAGCAGACGAAATCGTACGCGACCACGGAGGGCGCCGCAGTTATGCTTGGTTGGATCACGGAAGCCTTTCACTTATATACAGGGGCACGGTTGAGGCCCTCAACCTTTATCAACCGCCAACCAGCCCTTGACGGATGCCGCGTATCGTCATCGTCGGAACCTCGCACGTCGCTTCTGAGAGCCTGAGGCGTGTCGATGCGGCTATGGAAGCATACAAACCTGATGTGGTCGGGATCGAACTCGACCGCAGACGGCTCCACTCGCTCGAGAAGGGATTGCCGAGCGCGAGCTTCTGGCAGTTATGGAGACGTGCGGGATTGTTCTCGGCGACGTTCTTCACCGTAGGACGCATGCTCCAACAGAAGATCGGAACCTCGCTCGGGCTGCAACCGGGTTCGGAGATGCTCCACGCACTCAGAGCAGCACGTGAGAACGGCGCGAGCGTAGCGCTCGTCGATCGGGATATCACCGCGACACTCGCAGCGCTCAGACGCATCCCTCGCCGAGAGAAGCTGCGGTTCATCATCGACCTCATCCCCGGACGCTCGAAACCCGACGATGCGCTCGCAAACCTCGATCTCGACAAAATCCCTCCTGATGAGGTCGTCGAAACGGTCCTCGAACATATGCGCAGCCGCTACCCTTCGTTCTACCGCGTGCTCGTCGAAGACCGCAACCGTACGATCGCACGAAACGCCTTGCGTTTGAGCGAACACTTCGACACAGTCCTGCTCGTCATCGGAAAAGCACACTCACCAGGTGTCGAAGAGCTCGTGCGTTCGAAGGATGCAGTCGCAATCATCGCATGATCAGGTGATGTCGATCATCTTGTCCACTTGGAGCACGACGAACGCCCAGAAGAGCACGGTCATCACAAGGCCGAGCGTGATGGCGAGCGAGACGCTCCCTGAATAGACGAGTATGAGGCCAATCGCTGCGAGTCCGAGGACCAATGCGTAGTATATGAAGCTCGTGTAGAAGAGGAAGAATCCCGCCGAACGAGGTATGGGAAGGATGGTTCCCACCGCACAGAACGCTGATGCGATGACGATACCGCGCGTGAGCGGGTCGGCCATGCCGAACAGGGCGAATACGCTTGCGATGATCAGATTCACGATGAGACCTGCCGTGCCCATCTTCGCATAGTCTTTGAAGTTCACTTGGTAGCGCCATTTTCCGACGCGCTGGTAGGGTTTGATCTTCGCGTCGAGGTCCGGTGGGAAGACCACAGGGGCCAGTCCGTACGAGAAGAGACTGAAGAGCGCTCCTAAGGCGAGTTTGAGCGGATTCCACGATGCCGTCGTCTGGATGCCACGACGCAGTGCGAACGCTTTCTGGACGAGGACGTTGCTGTACACGGCGATGAGCGCTCCGATCGCAGAGAACAAGAGGACGATCGGCTCGTACGGCGTCCCTTCGGTCTTGAGCGGACCGAGGATGAGGACGTCGTTGAAACCCACGGCGAGCAAGCCAATGAGTGCGAAGGCGAGGATGATACGGTTCTCAGGCCACCGAGGGATCGAATTGCGACGGAACTCCGCCCAGAAGCCTTCGAAGGACGCCATATCCCCTCATCGAGGTGCGGCTTTATAGACTTTTATGCGGGTTCACAGTGAGATGAACGCGGGCAGCGACTTGTAGGCGAGCACGATCACTGCTCCCCAGTGGATCGGCTCGTACGTAACCACGATGCCGATCAGAGCGATGATGGCGATGACCCCATCAGCGATCGAGAGCGGCTCGGGCCAGAAGAGCCACGCCTTGACGAGGAGGTGCCCTGCGAGGGCCACGATGATCCGCCACGGAATATCGAAGAAGAGCTGGCTGACGAGCACTCCTGCGATGATCAGGTCCATAGCGGCGAGGATCTTCCACATACCCCCTGGGCAGATGTATGGTCACTTAAAGGTAGCGAATACCCCTCGGGCATGAACGAGCCTCATGAGTCACGACACAACGATACGGACGGCGAACTCGATGACCTCGTCGTACGATTCTCAACGTGGTTCACCCAACTGAAGCCTGCGGATCAGAACGCAGCGTACCTTCTTACGAGCGGACTTGCGAACGCAGCAGCACGCGAGACGAGTATGCGCACACCAGGTTTCTTCGAGAAGTACGTCTCAGGAGCGAACGAAGCCAACGTAGCACGACACGATCAGACGTACGGCTCATACGCCTCGCATGCAGCACGTCTTTCGCCACCGATGCCACCACGAGCGCTCGCACAGGTCGGACAGCTTCTGCTTCTATTCGAAGGGCCCTGACAGATCCAAGCCGTAACAGAGCTTAACAACGTTTAAAAACCGACTTCGTCACACCACATCCATGGTACTTGGATGGATCATCGGCGGTATCGCCGTCATAGGAGTGCTCTGGGTCATCGCCGTATTCAACCGATCGGTACGCCTCGAAAACCAAGTCGAGAACGGATTCGCACAGATCGACGTGCAGCTCAAACGACGTGCCGATCTCATCCCGAACCTCGTAAACACCGTCAAAGGATACGTCAAGCACGAGAAGAGCGTCCTTGAGAACGTGACGAAGGCTCGCGCAGCCGTCATGAGCGCAGGCACGACCGAGGAGAAGGTCCACGCGAACAACCAGCTCACGGAGACGCTCAAATCGCTCTTCGCAGTAGCCGAGAACTATCCAGACCTCAAGGCGAACGAGAACTTCCTCGCCCTCCAAGAGGAACTCACGACGACGGAGAACAAGATCGCAGCGGCACGCCAGTTCTACAACGACCGCGTACTCGATTTCAACAACCTGCTCCAGGTCTTCCCCAACAACATGGTTCTCCCCGCCTTCGGTAAGAAGACGCGTGAGATGCTCCAAACCCCTGAAGCCGAACGCGAACCCGTCAAAGTATCGTTCTGAGACGTACTCTGCACGATGGACTTCCGACAGCAGATCTCGAAGAACAAGCGGATGAGCGGCGTGCTCGTCTTCGGATTCGTACTGCTCCTCGCATCACTCGGGTATGCTATCGGATTCTTCTGGCTCGGAAGCCCGAGTTTCGGACTGGGCATCGCCGTGGTCATCAGCATCATCTACGCGCTTATAGGATACTTCGCCGGAGCGAACATGGCACTCTCATCGGTCGGAGCCATCGAAATCACCCCTGAGACAAGCGATCAGAAGCACAAACAGATCTACAACATCGTCGAAGAGATCAGACTCTCCTCCGGCGTCCCCATGCCACGCGTCTGGGTCATACCATCGAACGCGCTCAACGCCTTCGCCACCGGCATGAGCCCTGAGAAAGGACACGTCGCCTTCACCGAAGGACTCATCCGGAAACTCAACCGAGAAGAGATCAAAGCCGTCGCCGCACACGAAGTAGCACACATCAAGAACTACGACATCAGACTCATGCTCTTCGCATCGGTGCTCGCAGGAGCGATCGTCATGATCGCAGAGATCGGATTTCGAGCAGCGCTCTTCGGAGGCGGAGGGCGCAGCCGGGACGGGCGCGGAGCGATCCTCATGTTCTTCATCGGACTCGCGTTCTCGATCCTCGCCGTCATACTCGCACAACTCGCACGCATGGCGCTCAGCCGGAACCGCGAATACCTAGCAGATGCGACGGCGGTCGAGTTCACCCGCTACCCGGAAGGACTCGCATCGGCACTCGAGAAGATCGCGGGTGATACGACCCAGCTTCGCGGAGCGAGTTCACTCACCTCCGAGATGTTCATCAAGGACCCTGTCAAGAAGAACTTCATGCACTCGCTCTTCGCAACCCACCCGCCGATCGAAGACCGCATCGCACGGCTCCGCAACCGAGGCTAGAGCAGCTTGGATCGCCGAAGAGGTGGGCGGTCACTCGCCTCAGACAACACACGCGATCCGTAGTAGACCGGTAGTGATATAGACCCGGACATGCACGTATACGTATGATCACGCTCGTACTCTCGATACTGCTCGCCGTAGTCGGATTCCTCGCCGTATTCTTCGCCGTGCTCCTCATCAAGGACCGCTCAATGATGCGAAGACGCACAGATGCTGTACACCGTGAACTCGTACGCAGCCTCGACTCGTTCGAAGATGAACTCACCGAAGCACTCGCACACCACACCGTACCGAGGCGCATCATGGAACACCTGCGCACGAGCCTCGCCTCACAATCAGAGCAGTTCGCAGCGTTCCACAGCGGATTCTCATACGACCCCAAAGATGCACGGTTCCTCGGATCACCCATCGACTTCATCGTATTCAAAGGTCGGGTTGACGGAGTGGTTGATGAAGTGGTGTTTGTAGAAGTCAAACAGCACCGGGGAGTGCGCCTCACCCGTGCAGAAGAGAGCCTGCGGGAAACAGTCTCCTCGGGGAACGTACGATGGGAACGGATCGATCTGAGCGAACACGCAGGAGTCACGACCGGACACGTGCGAACCATGGGCGCAGAAGACCTCGAAACCGACGTTGAGCGCAGCGTACGGGAGAAGACGCGACGCGCTCGTGAGCAACTCATCGAACGGCTCTCGAAGCATTTATGAACAAAGCCGCGGAAGGCATCATATGAGAACGATACTGCTCGTACTGCTCGTGATGAGCCTTGCTACCACGGTCGGCGCAGTCGATAAAGACGCATGGGGATTCTCAGGCGACCCGATCGAATTCCAAGGAACCACCTACTACGTGTTCCTCGACAGCTCGCGCGCGAACGCATACGTCGAATCGAATGAGACCAAACTCATACTCAGAGAAGGACAATGCCGAGTCGAGAACTTCGTACGCTACTGCTTCATCGAAGTAGCCAACGAATCGAACAGCAACTGGTTCACCTTCGACTCGAGAAACAGACCGCTCTACGGAGCACGATTCACATTCGAATCGCTCGGACCGAACCTGCGACTCACCCAAAAATACTCGACCACAAGCCCAGACGTCAACGCGCGCATCGACGGAGAGATAACCGTACGAAACACCGGGAACCGCGATGCGAGTAATGTCATCATAACCTACGAAATCGAACCAGGAGCACGAATCCACACGTGTTCTGATTGTACCATCACGCAGCGTTCGTTCACCAGAGAACTCACACGCGTCAGAGCCGGCGAGACACAAACCGTCTCCTTCTCGATGATCGTCGAACGAGCAGAACCGTTCTCGAGCAGCGCCCAAGCCACGTTCCGCCACGAAACTACCGATGGGAGTATCGGGCCGATCAGCCAGTCGTTCTCGATCAGAAAACCCTACGAAGTCAGCCTGACAAGGCCGAGCGCAGTACCTGTAGGAGACTGGGTGCAACTGCGCCTCACCGTGCGCAACACCGGTGAGAACACGATCACGTTCGATGCACGCCCTGAGAGCAATGCGTCGCTCACCTACGAATCATCAGGCACACCAGGATACACCTCACACGAAGCGATCGAAGTAGAACCCGGAGAAACCTTCACCTACGACTACCGCGCACGTTCGACACGAGCGGGAACCTTCACAACAGGACATGATATCGTCATACGCCGCGGAAGCGAGACCTTCGAGGAAGAGCTTCGCAGCGATCTTACATGGAGGCTCCAAGATGTGCGACTTACCGCACGCCTCTCGAAGGAGCGAGTGACGCCAGGCGATACGAACACGCTCTACGTGGGGATCGAGAACAGAGGAACCATCAGCTTCACCAACCTCGACGTATCGTACACCGGAATCATCAGCGACGAGCGACGCATCGACGGCCTCAGAGCAGGACAACGACGTGACGTATTCGATGCGAGCTTCACCCACCAAGAGCCGGTAGGGACATACGCGATCAACACGACCCTGCGCTACGACACCCAATTCGGAGAAGAACAAACCGCCACCGTACGAGTACCCTACACCGTGATACCACTGAACGAGACCTACCTCTTGCGTCGCGTCATACAACCATCGACACCAGAAATCGGCGAAGAGTTCACCGTGACCGTTTACGGACGCAGGACGACCGACTCAGGAGTACGCTACTCCGAAATCCGCGATCGACTCATAGGAGCCCGTGTAATACGAGGAACCCACCGGACCGTTCCGGTCATCAGCAACGATGAAACACGCATCTACCAGTACGAAGCCGTACGCGAAGACGAACGCTTCGCGCTCATCACAAGCATCCAAGCGACGTTCGAGAACGAACAAGCAACGATAACAGACATACATGCTACGTTCAACCTGACCGAGGAGAACATCGAGGACGCCATCACATCACCAGAGACGAGCGTCACCATAGAAACCGACGAAGAACCCGAGGAACCTCTTGAAGAAGACACTGCCGAAGAACCCG
>JBLKOL010000012.1:0-28198 GCA_047602765.1 Candidatus Woesearchaeota archaeon | reverse complement strand
AGAGCCCTCGTGTTCGGAACGGCCCGAGAGGACCGGACAGCGAACCGTGCGGGGCGAGAATACGCGCGGTAGGAACCTACTCCTACGTGCACAGGTGAACAACATGACAGAAACGCTCGTCGACAACGACATGTACCTCAAAGCAGGAGTACACATCGGAACCAAGTTCAAGACCAAGTACATGGAGCCGTACATCTTCAAGATACGGCCCGACGGACTCGCCGTCCTCGACATGGGGATCATCGACGAGAAACTGCGACAAACCGCAGACTTTCTCGCACAATACCGTCCCGAAGACGTACTCGTCGTATCACGAAGAGAGAACGCATGGAAGCCAGCCGTGTTCTTCGGACGATCAACCGGAGCGAAAGTGATCACCGGACGCTACCCGCCCGGAATCCTCACCAACCCAGGCCTCGAGACCTTCATTGAACCCAAAGTGCTCATCGCAACCGACCCGTGGCCGGATCGCAATGCGATCAAAGACGCACGGACCATGAACATCCCTGTCGTAGCGTTCTGCGACACGAACAACACGACCCAGGAGATCGACGTCGTACTGCCGATCAACAACAAAGGGAAGAAGAGCCTCGCCCTCGGATTCTTCATACTCGCACGAGAATACCTCAAGAAGCGCGGAATCATAGAATCAGACACGGCGATGCCCTATACGTACGAAGACTTCGTAGCCGAATGATGGGACACGGAGCCGTATACTTCATCCAAGATAGTCCAACCACCTACGGGGACCGGGTTCGATCCGCTCAGCGGCTCTTGCGCGGCATGAGCGACGTCACCGCCGAACACGCGCTCACAGACTCAGAGGTCCTTCCGATCCCGCATCGTCCGAACGACTGGAAGCGAGCCGTCGGAGCGCTCTTCGATGACGTGCGGAGAGGATCGCGCGAACTTCACGGACTCTTCAGAACGATCGAACGCACGAACCACGGGTATACGGCCCTCATCCCAGCACTCAACCACTACCCGAACGAAGAACTCGTATGGCGCTACGCACAACTACACGCATCGCAAGGCGAAGGCATCGACCTGAGGCACAGCGACCTCGACACCCACCGGATGCGAGGAACCCCGCCGCAGAGCAACGACCTCGACCTCATGGTCATGCTCACCTACGCCGCACACTACCCCGAACGCCTCAGGCCCGAACGATCACAGGCCATCGCAGAGTATGCGACGCTCAACGGCATAGCCGTACGCGACACGACGCCGAGAAGCATCGGACGCATCGCACGCGAACTCGCCATCGAACACTACGCAACACAGATGGACCACTCCCTGCTCGAACCGCTCGCCTTCAAACGCGCCTGCCGCGCAGGCCACCGCAGCGGAGGATTCGTCATCGGACGCGCACAACTCACCTCGGAGAACACGCGACCCGTACGATCACTGCTCTCAGAGAACAACGCACCACACGTCTTCATCTAAACGATACCTTCGCCCGTGATCCTGAACGGACGAGGAGGACTCTCAGGGCGCGAACGGTGTTTTCGCAACGCCACCGTACGCGTACTCGAATCCGCATCGTACGAGAACTCGAGCAGGCACTTGGACGCATACCGCATGAACTCGCCACCGTACATCACGCTCCGATCAGTACCGTCCATCGCAGAATACACCTGAGAGGTAACGAGGACCGGGATGCGCTCATCACGAGCGATATCGAGGAGCAGTGCCATGTGGCTCGCCAACTCACGCGCCGCCTCAGGGATCGGACCCGAGGAAAGCTCAAGACGGTAGAGCATGCTCATCGAATCGACGATGATAAGCCCCGCACCCTTCGAATCATCCTGGAGCTTGGCGAAGACCTCTTTTTGGCTTGCCATCGCACGCGGACGCACGACGAGAATACGGTCGAGAACCGAACGATCAGCCATCTGCAAGAGGCGCTCGACCGAAAAACCACCTTCGGTATCGACGTAGATCACCGTCGAACCACGCTTCGCAGCATTCGCCGTAGCCTGCAAACAGAGCGTCGACTTACCCGAACCAGCAGCTCCGAAGGCCGTCGAGATGACCCCTGGCTCAAGACCTCCGGTGAGCTCGTCGATGAGCACAGAACCCGTCGAGAGGACCTCGTCATCGGCAAGATCAGAAGCCGAAACGCCCAAATCCGTCGAACCCATACGGGTGCGGGTAGCATCGCGGCTTTTATGTCCACCGAACCCCGCTCGGTATTCTTACGAGAACCCTTATAACCGTTCGGAGCGCTCAGAGCTCATGAGCCTCTGCAGCGGCATCATCACCTGCTCCGGACTTCTCGAGTTCGTACTCGTCGTAGGCGGAGCGCTCATCGGAGGAGTACACGTGATCTTCAGCAAGGAGCGCGTACTGCTCAGAGTGCTGCTCAAAGCGATACTCCTCACCGCAATGGCACTTGTAGCGTACCCTGTGTCCGTCTTGTTGATGCTCATCCTCCTGAGCCTGCTTGTGGCGCTCACGCCAGTTCTGGAATCGTTCGTTGGGATGATTACGGCAGGATGCCTCGCGTCTTTCGTGTGGATCGGTCTCGGTGCAGGTCTGCGCAGGCTCGCGCTCACGAACGGTTCAGAGAGCTACCGCTTCTTCTCCGGACTTGCTCTTGGGGCTGGGATCGGATGGTTGCTCGTCATGGTGTTCGGCGTCGTGATCCATATCCTCGGTTGATACGCGTTGCATCCACGAAGGGTGCTCGAGGAACACCCTCATAAACTGCTGATGCATACCCTTCGTGTTGGTGACGCAGCGCGCTCTCCTCCGGGAGGAACGTCCGCCCACCCATGAAGGCAAAGGTCTCGAAAGGGGCCGCGGGGAGAACAGAAACGACACAGCCCGCGTGAAGGATGAACCCGTGCAGGGGACGTTTCGCGGGATATGATGGAACGGCGAACCGCCTGCCGGGTGCAAGGCACAGCCGCTCAGTCGGATGCGCGCACGACCCGTCCGATCACGGGGGTCGACAGAAGGCGGCGTACGCGTCACCAACTCTTTATAAACGGAGCACGGGACATGCGCATACTATAAATACTTCTTCGTGTACGTACCTGTACGGGTAAAACCGGCCGGACAGTGTACCTTGAGGTGCACGCTCAACGTTCCGGTCGGTACCGGCTATTCCCATATCCTCTGGATACTCGTCTTGTTTTCGATGATCGAATAGAACCGAGCATCATCATACTCGTGTTTGCGAAGTATGCTCCACGCACACACGTCAGTAATCTGCAATCCGCTCCACGACTCAGAATATGAGTGGTGCACTTCAAGGTTCATGTTCCACGGCTGTTCGCTCATCTTATGCCGCAGGTACCGGTCGAAGTCATCGCGTAATGCTTGTTTTCCTTTCGACCTATCGATGCGAATGATGAGTTTGCCTCTCTGGTGTACGAGCGCGCTCGCTAGGTGTCCACAGACATAGTTATACAATTTGTTCGGGTTATCATTCAAGAATCGGCTATACACTCTCTTCGTGTCAAGGACAACCGCTTGGATGTGGCCATCATCGATACCCGCCCACTTTTCGAGGATCCACGAGCGTAACCCGTCGCTCGATGCGTTCGCCTTGATCTCTTTGGCACGCTTCAATTCCTTCTGGAACTTGTTTCTCCTCGCATTTTTCACGATGCGATCGAGAAGCCCTGGATCTCTACATATGAGTGCGGCAACTACACTATGTCTGGTTCCTCGACTCCCGAGGTCTCCGCTCTCATCGATGAACACGTACGTGTCGGACATCGCATTATGGAGAATATACCACGCTTTAAATTAGCTTTATATATGTCGAGGGCCTACTACCTTTTCATGGCGAAACAAGACAAGATCAGCATGCCCTCGTCGGTCGGAGGCATCGTCAGGTACATGGACGAGTCGACCTCGAACATCTCGCTCCAACCGATCGTCATCATCTACATCATCATCGCTGTTGTCGTCGTATTCGGCATCGTCGTCCCCTTCCTCTGAAAATGATGCCTGGACTCGACCCGAAGATGATGAAGCAGGCGATGAAGCGCATGGGCATCTCGCAAGAGGAGATGGGCGCACAAGCCGTCATCATCGTCCTCGAAGACAAACAACTCGTCTTCGATGCTCCGAGCGTACAGAAAATCACCATGCAAGGCGAGGACTCGTTCCAACTCTCAGGATCGTACCGTGAAGAAGCCATAGTGGCCGAGAGCACGATCGACGACTCCGACGTCACCGCCGTAGCCGAACAGGCGGGCGTAAGCGAAGACGAAGCGAGACGAGCGCTCGAACAGACGAGAGGAGACATCGCCGCCGCCATCATACAACTCACCGAGTGATGCACTACGAGCCTCACCCATGCCCGCGGATACCTCGATCAAGCGGATCGACTCATCGAAGAATCCTATCGCCTCACTACCGATCCGAAGCTCTTCATACCGGTACTCAAACTCATCAAACGAAGCCTCGAACTCATCGGAGAAGAAGACGTATTGCGAACCGTCACCGAGACGATCGAAGACTACGACGAGCGAGCCGTCGAATTCGTACGCGACGACCTACTCGTATTCGCAGACGAGCAGATGAGGACGACGAGCGTCAGCCTCACACAGGTGACCCTCGTACTCGAGAGGGCCCGACGAGCCTACGAAGAGGCATACCGATGAACGACCTCGACGAACAAGACCCGATCGACGAAGCGCTCACGAACGCGCTCTCAGCGCTCAAACGCGCCGACCATATCTACTACGTGAGCCTAAAATACGCGCGAACCGTCGACGTCATGAGAAACCTCGTCGACCGCATCATCGCAACCCTCGAATACACCGGAGAAGCACTCGCAAAGCTGCGCGCAGACGAAGGCGTACTCCCCGAATGGCCCGATACCAAACCCGCACGAGCAGCGATCCTCATGCGACTGCGAACCGACCCCGTCGGACAAGAGATCATCGAACAACTCGTCTTCCTGCGCAAACTGCGACGAGCAGAATACGATCGCGCATCAGAATTCCGAAAGGCCGTCACGATGACCGTACACCTTCCCGAAGGAGACCTCGCAGTCACCACGGACACGATGAAAGAATGGCTCGACCGGCTCAAATTCCTTTTCGAAGCTGTATTCAAAGAAGTCAAAGGAGAGGACGCACTGCTCTAACCAGAATACGATCAGAACTTCTCAGAACGTCAGAGTTCCTCGAAGAGATCAACACCCTTCTCAGCAACCACCGCGCGATCGACGAGCGAGACGAAACGATCAGCATCTTCACGCGAGCCGACGACCGAACCGTAGTGGACGGGAACGGCGAGCCGATAGTCGATCCGACGCGCGAAACGAGCAGCCTCATCAGCCGTCATCACATACGTACCCGAAACCGGAACGAAGAGCACATCACACGAGAGGCCCTCGAGCTCAGGCAAGTCATCGAGATCACCAGCGACGTAGACGCGCAGACCCTCGACATCGATCACGAATCCGAGCCACTCGTTCTCCTTCGGATGGAACGGCTTATCCGTATTATAGGCTGGCGTCGCACGCACCTGAAGACCACGAACCGACGCTTCCTCGGACGGGCGCATCAGGGTGATACTCGCCGGCTCGAGCTTGGCGAGCTTGCTGTGAGCATCAGCAGAACAGACGATCGCAGTACGCTCATCAACCACACGAGCGAGCGAAGAGAGATCGAGGTGGTCGGGATGCGTATGGGTGATGAACACGACATCAGCAGGCTCACCCTTCTCGATCTCGTACGGGTCGACGTAGATGCGCAGCGATCCTTCGATGAGTATGGACGCGTGTCCGAGCCATTCGATCCTCATACGAAGACAGAGGACGGCTCGTTTAAGGCACTATTGGCTGAGCACATCCGAGACGATACGCATACCAGCCGCAAGATCCTCCTCACCGAAGCGCCGGGAGACGAGCTGGATGCCCACCGGCAGACCGAGGGCTTCGCCGGCAGGGATCGAAGCCGCACAGATACCCGCAAGATTCGCAGGAATCGTCAGGGCATCAGCATCATATTCCTCTTCAGGCGAGACGGACTCGTCGATCCGACGAGCGACCGAAGGCACGACCGGCGAGAGGATGACATCGAACTCCTTGAAAGCCTCATCGAAGGAAGCGGTGATGCTCGCACGCACCGAGAGCGCCCGGCGATAGAACCGGTGTTCATCCTCGGCATGAGTGATACGAACACCCGCACGGATCCTGCGGCGCACCTCCTCACCCGCATGGTCATCGATGAGAAGACCATACCTTCGGCCATCGAAACGCCGCGTCGAAGAATAGAACTCGGTATAGACGATCGGATAGTACGTAGCGACGCTGAGCGGAGCCTCGGGAATCGAGACGCGCTTGAGCGGACCGAGGACGGCCTCGAGCAACCCGACCGAACGATCGAACACCGCGAGAACGTTGGGATCGACGTGCAGATCCGAGAGGTCGAGAACCGCACAGCGAGGCCTGCGATCGGATGAGAGATGGGGGGTTGTCAGAGCAGGAACGGGAGTGTCGACCGACGTAGCATCATGCTCGGAATACCCCGCGATCACCTCGAGAACGCGAAGCGCATCCTCAACATCACGAGCAACCGGACCGACCTGATCGAGACTCATCGAAAGATCGACCACGCCATGACGCGACACGCGCCCGTAGGAAGGCTTGATCGCCACAACACCACAGTGCGACGCAGGATTACGAACCGAACCACCCGTATCAGTACCGAGCGCAACATCACAGAACCCAGCGGCGACCGCAACCGCAGAACCCGACGAAGAACCACCAGCGATCCGCTCCTCATCGATCGGATTACGCGTCGCTCCGAAGGCCGAGTGCGTACCCGAACTCCCGCAGGCGAACTCGTCACAATTCGCGATGCCGATGATCAGTCCATCCTCAGCACGGATACGGCTGACGACGTCAGCATCGTACGTCGCACGGTACGACTCGAGCACACGAGACGCACAACTCACCGGAAGCCCTACGACGTTGATGTTCGCCTTGACCGCGACCGTCAGGCCAGCGAGCCTACCCGCCGTACCATCAGCGATGCGTTCTTCGATCGCCTTCGCCTCGGCGAGGACTTCGTCACGATCGCGAACGAAAAGAAGCGCATTGAGCGATGCATTGCGCTCGTCGATACGATCGAACTGTTCACCGACACGGGTCGAGAAGCTCACCACGACCGCCTCTCAGCGAAGATACGCTCCCCATCGCTCTTCGGAGCGTTCGCAAAGATACGCATCCGGAAGTCGTCATCGCCCGGACGCGGACGAGGAGTCCTCGTCGAATGCGCACGGTCGGAGAAGAGCTCATCAGACACCTCGACACCCTCGAGCTCACGCGCGAAGCGTTCGAGGAGCCGGTCGATATCAGCCTCGATATGATCATCCATAGGCGAGAAGCATCCACGGACGCTTATGAGCCTTGCGGAAACCAACCCTTTTTAAGAGCCGGGTCGAGAGTGACCCTGAGGTATTTCCATGTACGAGATCGTGATCGGACGCAACGAGCGGGACCGCAAGAAGTACGGCCTGAAAGGATGCATGCCGATCGCGAAACACTACGTCAAGATGGGACAGACCTCGAGTCTTGCCAACCCCATCTACATCGACGCCGTACGCAGCCACGTCCTCTTCATCTGCGGCAAACGGGGAAGCGGAAAATGCCTCGCTGCCGGAACACGCATCACTCTCGAAGACGGCCGAAGAGTGCCGATCGAGGAACTCGCCGATGACCGCACGAAGATCCTCGCCCTCGGAGACGACCTGAAGATCAGAGCACAGCACCAAACCCACTTCTACACGCGCGAAACGGACGAACTCCTCGACGTCACCCTCCGATCCGGAAAGACACTCTCACTCACCAGAGAACACCCCTTGCTCACGATCGAAGGATGGAAGCCCATCGGAGAACTCGACGAGCGCTCGCGCATCGCAACGCCAAGACGACAACGAGCATTCGGGACGAACAGCCTGCCCGAAGCAGAAGTCAAACTCCTCGCATACCTCATCGCAGAAGGACATATCGACGAACAACTCCTCTTCACGAACACCGACGCAACGCTCATGGAAGACTTCGTGCACGCCGTACACGAGTACGACCCGAACCTGCGGATACAACGATTCTCCGAACACACCGTCCGGATCAACGGCGACCCGACACGGAAGAACGTCGTCGGACGAGGTGCGAGCGGCCAGTTCACCAAGCAGACGCGGTTCGTCGGATACCACCCGCTCAAAGAACGCCTCCGAGAACTCGGACTCTACGGAACGCGATCCGCAACGAAATTCGTACCCCAAGCGATCCACACGCTCACACGACACCAACTCTCGCTCTTCTTGAACCGGCTCTTCAGCTGTGACGGCTCGATCTACGAGAAACGAGCAGGAGCGAAGCGCACGTGGCAGATCTCGTATGCGAGCGCATCAGAACGACTCATCGACGACGTACACCACCTCCTCTCACGGTTCGGCATCCTCGCGAAACGACGCACCCGCACATACTCGGGAACCCCACAGTACGAACTCGTCATAGACTCCGAACACGTCACGGGATTCATAGCGAACATCGGATTCACCGGCAAGAAACGCATCCGAGAAGCACGCTACCTCGAACAGGCACGCGAATGGAATCCGAACACAGACACGATACCAAAAGAACTCTGGGACCGCTACACGCCGAAGAGCTGGGCGCAGACAGGACGAGCACTCGGATACGCACACCCGAAAGCCCTCCGCGAATCGAAGCGGTACGCTCCGTCACGACAGAAACTCGCACGGATCGCACAGGCAGACGTACGAGCAGACATCCTCGCCCTCGCACAGAGCGACATCTACTGGGACGAAATCGTATCGATACAACGCAGGACCGGACGCTTCACCGTATACGATCTTACCGTTCCCGAAGACCACAACTTCGTCGCCAACGATGTGATCGTACACAACAGCTACACGATGGGCGTACTCGCAGAATCGCTCGGACTGCTCGACCCAGAGATCAAAGAGAACATCGCAACCGTCATCTTCGACACGATGGGAGTGTTCTGGACGATGAAGTATCCGAACAAACAAGACCGAGAACTCGTCGAAGAGTGGGGGCTCAACGATCAGGACTTCGACGTGAGCATCCTCGTACCCGAAGGGAAACTCGAAGAGATGCGAGAACAGAGCTTCCCGGTGGACGGAGCGTTCAGCGTACCCATCGGAGAACTCGATGGTGAGAGTTGGTGCAGCGTCTTCAGCATCGACCCGCTCTCAGAAGCAGGAGCATACATACACCGCATCACCGATGAACAGACGAACTTCGAAGGTATCTTAGGACGCATCAAAGAAATCGATGCGCCAAGCCACCTCAAGATGCTCACCGAAAACCTGTTCGAAACCGCACGCGGATGGGGACTGTTCTCAGAACACGGAACACCGATCAAACACCTCGCCGTACCGGGGAGGATCACCGTACTCGACATCAGCAGCTATGCGAACGCATCGAGAAGCCAAGGCATACGCAGCCTTGTCATAGGCATGATCAGCCAGAAGCTCTTCGCAGAACGCATGGATGCACGAAAGGTCGAAGAGTACGAATCCGTCAAGAGTTCGATGCAATACCTCATCGGACGACAAGAGAGCGGCAAGAAAATGCCGCTCATATGGCTCTTCGTCGATGAAGCACACGAATTCCTCCCCAAACACGGATCAACACTCGCCTCAGAACCACTCATCACACTCCTCAGAGAAGGACGCCAACCTGGCATCAGCCTCGTACTTGCATCACAACAACCCGGACAGATACACACCGACGTACTCACCCAATCAGACATCGTACTCTCACATAGGCTCACCGCAAAGATCGACATAGAAGCCCTCGGACTGCTCATGCAATCATACCTGCGTGAAGGACTCGACAAAGCAGCCGGAGAGCTGCCACGGCTCAAAGGATCAGCGATCATATTCGACGATACGAACGAACGCATGTACACGTGCCAGATCAGGCCGCGATACACGTGGCACGGCGGCAGTTCTCCTACCGCTCTGAGAAGCGAGAAGTGATCCTCGCTGCTGCGAATCCGATAGTGCCGAAGCCGAGCATCATGATCCACCACCAATCTTCGGCTTTCAGCGAACGTCCATGGCCGAGCATGAGCTCTCCTTCAGGCCATCCAAATAACTGGTACGATGCGAACGAGATGAGAAGAACTCCGATCACGGCTATCGTCTTCTCATCCGACGAGAAGACTGCAGCGAGCACAGGGTGCTTGAAGCCTTCACCGCGTGGCAAGAAGATGCTGATTACGAACGCAAGTATCGTCACCCACAAGAGCGCACTTGCGAGCATCGTAAGTCCTACAGACGCGATCATAACTCCGGTCTGTGTGGTTTCGAGAAACCACGTCATCAGATGTGCCGCTGTGCCCACGCACATCGTTGCTATGAGAAGGCTGATGGCGATGAGAATTCCTTGCTCGCGCTTCATACCTGTTGTCTGCAGGACTTCCTCAAGAGGTTTGCGTGAAGATCACTACACTTTCTCATCGTGCTTCTCATCGAGTTCCACGAGGAGCATGTCGTATCCTTTCGTGACCCGCTCGCCCATATATCCGAGCGAGTCGAGCTTCGCTTCGAGCTCTGCGGAGACAGTATCTGCATCCTCATCTTCGGGGATGAGGCGTTCGAGCTCTACGAAACACCCCAATCCCTCAACACGATCCATACAGAGCGTATCGCCATCGACGACGCGTTGCGAACGCTCCTTTCGGAATCGGAGGAGTTCTACGAAACCCGTAGCTTCGACGATGCGCCGCGCCTGTTCAGCATCACCGACGATCGTCTCATACTCTCGCGCAACCCCATACGCTCCCTTCGACTTCGCATTGAGCACGACGTGTTCGGCTGTTTCGCGGATGCGCAGCAAGAACACCTCTGGATCGAGCGTGCGTACATCGTATCCTGGCGGTCCGAAGATCGTATCATCCTGTACCACCACATTCCCGAACGGCTCGTAGTGCTCTTCACTGATCCTGCGCTTGACTTCGACTTCTCTCATACGCCTTGAGTACACAAGGCTTTTATGAACGCACCGATTCGAATGAGTATGATTCCGCCAGACGCCGAACGCGTATTCACCGGAGCCATCTTCGAAATCCACCAGTGGGAACAGGAACTCTACGACGGTTCGAAGGCGCTCTTCGAACGAGCGAAACGAGCCGACACCGTACAGATCATCGCATCGTGCGATGACGGCATCATCCTCATCGACGAAACACAACCGGACACGCAACGCACCGGCTCGCTTCCCGGAGGACGAGTAGACCCTGGCGAAGAACCGATGGACGCTGCCCGCCGAGAACTCCTCGAAGAAACCGGCTATGAAGCGAGCGATCTCGTATTGTGGAAGACGTACGATACGTTTCCCAAACTCGAATGGAACGTGCACTACTACCTCGCACGAGGATGCGAGAAGACAGGCGAGCCGGCACCTGATGCTGGTGAGAGGATCAGCGTTCGGATCGTGAGCTTCGAATCCTTCCTCGAAGAACTCACCGCACCGGAACGCGACGACGGAGCGTTCACCGCAGACCTGCTCAGGATGCGCCTCGATCCGAAACAGCTCAGAGCATTCAAGAACGCGCTCTCTTCTTAGCGGCAGACGTGGTTTTCTTCGATGTCTTCTTGGCGTTCGCCTTCGGACGGGACTTCGCAGCGTTCTGCTTCTCAGGACTCCAGAAGAGCCTTCGTACGAGCGGGATGTTCTTCGCATCGAGCACGAGGAAGATCACCATGCTCCCCATGATCGCGAGCACGAACTCATCGAGGGCGATCGCAACACCCACCGCAGCCGTCGCCCAGAGCGACGCAGCCGTCGTCAGTCCTTTGACGAGGTCCTTTTCACGGAAGATCGTACCCGCACCGAGAAAACCGATGCCCGTAACGATATTCGAGATCACACGAGCAGGATCATCGGGGAAGAGCCTGACCGAAAGGATAGAGAATACGAGCGCCCCGATGCCGACGATGATATGCGTACGCAGCCCCGCCGGACGATGGATGCGTTCGCGTTCATACCCGATGAACCCGGCAAGAAAGACGATGAGTGCGAACTTGAGGAGCAGGTCATAGACGAACATCAGCGTTCAGCCTGACGCCTGAGCCTCTCAAGGTCCGTGTTGAGACTGAACGCACCACCAGCGAACATAAGAAGTCCTCCGAGCGCAGCGATGAACCCGTACGCTACCGGAAGCGAACCGGTCGAAACCATGCCCGCCCCGAGCACGAAAATACCGATGCCGGTGAGCATGAGTTTGTCGTTCTCATCGATGTGAGCGAAGAGAATGTCAGCACTCGTATTGGTGAAGACGGATGATTCGACATCATGGAGCTTTCCGGTCAATTCGAAGGCTCCGATCAGGTATACTATCACACCGACGAATACGAGTCCGCTCGAAAACCACGAGCCCCCGATCAACTGACCGAAGACAAGACCGAACGCGAAGAGCGCGAAACCAACCCACATCAACCTGGAAGACACCTCTGCCATACCCCCTCCGTCACCACAGCCGTTTATAATGGTTTTCACGAGGAACCGCCGATCTGTGTTGTGAACTGCTCGTCGATAGAGGTTGCTGATGTGAATCACGCCCTTCGTACTGTATGCCGGTACGCTCAAGATGATCCAGACGAACACATACGCATCAACTACTGAGCAGAGAGCTGTTCTTCAACGAAGCGGATCGCCTGCTCGCGTGATTTGGGGTATGTGAGGATGGAGAACGTGAAGTGTACGCACTGGCCGTGATCGACGAGTACGAACGAATCGTTCAAGAAGAGCTTCTTATCGAGGCGGATGTAGCAGTTCGCCTCATCCGTACGGCTCGAAACGGTAGAGGCGAGTACCTTGCGATCATCCTCATCCAAACGGTCTGCGAGCCGAGCGAACACCTCGGCAGCGTCTTTTTTCGAATCCACACGCGCTCGGAGCACTTGGAGCGGACCGGTCAAACCCTCGACTTGTGTGATCGAGAGCGAGAAGCGCTTCGTTCTGATCGGTTGACCCGGATGCTCATTGCGGAACCCTTCCAGATCGAACCCTGCGAACGAGCAGACGCGTTCGACGAGACGCTCGCTGAGCGCACCCTCATCGGGTTCGAGGATGACACGGATCTGAACAGAGCCGAATTCCATACGACGGGTCCGCACCGCTCGTTTAAGAGCGTAGGGCTTTTGAATACGAGCGGCTCGTAGACCTGATGAAACACTCGTTCAGCGTCGTTCTGATCATCATCACCGTGTGGCTCGCCGCACAGTCGATCGGATTGCTCGTCGTAGAACACTACGGAGTCAGCGAACTCCCCGCTGGCGTTGAGAGGCCCGACACGGATGCGAGCGGGGTCTTGTGGTACCTCATCGCAGGAATCGGCATCGGAACCGTACTCATACTTCTGCTCGCACGGTTCAAACAGCAGCGGCTCTGGGCCGTATGGTTCTCCCTCGCGGTATTCATCCTCGCCTACGTCGCACTCGCAGCGTTCGTACCCATCGTCTACGCACTGATCATCGCAGCGCTCTTCGTCTACCTCAAACTCGACACGCGACTCAACTGGATCTTGAGGAACATACCCGAACTCTTCCTCTACGCCGGCATCGCAGGAGTATTCGTACCACTGCTCACCATCCAGGTAGCGCTCATCATCCTCATCGCGATCAGCCTCTACGACGTGTATGCTGTGTGGCGTTCGAAGCACATGATCGCCCTCGCACGGTTCCAGATGGAGAGCGGACACTTCGCAGGATTCTCAATGCCCAAAGGCGACGATACGAGCAAGAAACCCTCGGGACGCGCATCCGCGAAGAAGACGGCAACGAAAGCAGCGAAGACATCAACAACACGATTAGCGAAGAAACCAGCGAAACGAAGCGGATCCCATGCAGGAGGATCAGCGATCCTCGGAGGAGGAGACTTCGCATTCCCGCTGCTCTACGCAGGAACCCTACTCCTCTCCTACGGATGGATACCGGCACTCGGAGCCGTCATAGGAGGATACTTCGGACTCCTCACCCTCTTCATGATCTCCCATGAGAACCGGTTCTACCCAGCGATGCCGTTCCTCGCAGCAGGACTCATCCTCGGAAGCCTCGTCGGCGTAGCCATCTAAACGTGAGCCTTAAAAGGAGCGCATACCACCGCCGACCCGGTAGGCTGGCTGGCGGGCTCGTCCTCCGCTGCACGGCAAACGGACGTCAGGCCGGGCGAGAGGGCGCTCAGGGCGTTCGCAACGATGCTGAGCACCGCGCGCAGGCGCGTCGAAGCGCTGTCTCACACGGCCGAGCCACGGGGGAACCTGGTCAGGCCTTGACGGGAGCAGCCATAACCTCGCGGTTCGGTGCTTGTGAGGAAGCAGCGTGGAGCGACTCGTGCGACTGCAGGCACGGTGCGGCGTTCGAAGCGTCCACGCCTACCACTCACGATCACCGATGGCACCCAACGCAACCCTCATCTCACGAACCGTGCGCCTCGAAGACTCGAACGCAGCACGACTCCTCTACGACCGCTCACACTACGGCTCGAAAGGAGCTGACAAGACGATCGAACTCTCGCTCGTAGAAGCATACCACTTGCTCGGACTCGGAAAACTCATCGTCCACGACCGCAGCGGAACCGAACTCGGCCGAGACGCATTCCTCAGACGAGCACAACGCCTCGACGCACGATTCGAGATCAAAGCAGCCGTCTACACCGCAGCACGAAAGAACGGATTCATACTCAAAACAGCCCTCAAATACGGAGCGGACTTCCGCGTCTACGAGAAAGGAATCGCGCCTGGTGAGGATCACAGCACGTGGCTCCTCTACGCATGCGCAGAACACGAACGCATGAGCATGACCGAATACGTCGCACGCAACAGAGTCGCTCACTCAACACGCAAGAAACTGCTCCTCGGCATCGTCGACAGCGAAGGAAGCGTCACCTTCTACGAGAACGCATGGGTGAAACTGTGAATGGTCACCGCACACGACGTACTCGAATACATCACACAAGCAGGACCAGTACTGCCCAAACACGTCGCCGAAGCCTTCGGCATCTCAACACTCTTCGCATCAGCATTCCTCAGCGAGCTGAGCTCGAAGAAGAGCATCAAAACAAGTCACCTCAAGATCGGAGGAAGCCCCCTCTACTACACCGACGAACACCGAGACCGGCTCGTAGACTACCGTGCGAACCTGCACGAGAAAGAACAGAAGACGTTCGAGATGCTCAGAAGCGAACGCATACTCGACGACAGCAAGCTCGAACTCCTCGATCGTGTAGCCTTGCGGAAGATGGAAGACTTCGCCGTACCCCTCGCCGTAGACGTAGGAGGAACACGACGGATATTCTGGAAGTACTACCTCGCCGCAGATGACGAAGCGGCACGAGCCGTATCAGAACTGCTCTCAAGCGAGCAGGGTGAGACGCAGAGTGCCGCGAGCAGTGCAGCGCACGTCTCGGACGCTGGATCGGACGCAACCGAATCCGAACCAGCGCAGACCGAACCAGCTGAGCGAGAACCGTCCGAACCCGAATCAGTGGTTGCGGGTCCTTCGAAGGCAGAACCCCTTGAAGAACCATCTGTGCGAACCGTCGCGCCCGAACGAGTTGAACCTGCTATAGAAGGAACATCTGAACGTGCGGAATCCACACCCACTTCTGAGCCGACCAACAAACCGGAAGGCCAGAAGAACGAATCCGAGAAGCCACGGGAGAGGCGAGAAGCACAAGCACACATACCCGTCGAGAACGTACGCATCACGCACGCACCTGATGCAACCGAAGCGCTCACAACCGACCCGCTCGGAAAAGACGTCCTCGCATACTTCAACGAGAAAGGCATCGGCATCATCGAAGCCGAAGTCGTACGCAAAAACACGTGCCTCGGCGTATGCAGCGTTCCGAGCCCCATCGGAGACCTCGACTACTACTTCTACGCCAAAGAGAAGAAGAGCATCACCGACAAAGACGTCAAAGAAGCGTTCGCAGAAGCCGCGATACTCGGCTACCCGCTCCTCTACATCGCCAAAGGAGACGTGAAAAAGAACGCTACCGAACTCATCGGGAGCAAGATCAAAGGATCGATCATCATAGAGTTGTGAGTATGCCGTTCGAAGAGCTCCCGCACGAATCGATACGAGACCGCATGCACGCGATCAGAGATGCACCCTACCGGCTGCTCATGGACGAATCCGTCCGTTACGCGAACAGACACTCGGAACAAGGAGAACGAAGGATAGAGCTCCTCGGAAGAAATGCAGAATTCCTCGAAACACTCATACCGGAAGAACCAGCAGGAGAGTTCCAACGGGCGCTTGCAGGAACATCGCCAGATGAGCTTCACGAACGACTCTCACAAACGAAAAGCTGCCTTTTCACTGATCGAACACGAGGAGCAAAACCACGAGCGATCTGCGCTGGATATGCAACAGACCTCGAAACAGGCATGGAGCTTCTCTTCGCACGTTTCCCCGATCAACCAACATACATACGAGTATTCCATGCACGAACCGTCAACGGACCGAGCCTCTTCGTAGACGCTATCAAAGGAAGGCTCTTCCCGCGGTCGAATGTCCAAGACTGGAGCGCCGCAGGACACATCGACGAACTCATCACAAGCATCGCCGGAGCAACGCTCCTCACACGAGAAGAGGAAGAGAACATCGTATTTGGGGAAGACGAAGCACGAGAGATCGCGAACCTCGCAGGATACGCGAAACACCCGGTCTTCACACCAACCCAAACGAACAAGACCTACGGAAAGAACCAAAAATCAAAACACCTCCACAAACCAACAACACACTACCCCATGATACCGAAAACACACCTCGATACACTGACCGCATCAGAATTCGACGCATACACACGAGAGATACACCCTCACACCCTCAAAGGTCCACTTCACAAACGAGCCGTCATCACGAGCGCATACTCGAGAATCACTAATTACGCATCAAGAACTCTGTAGCAGACATGGGAACGGCAATTCTGCTCGAGAGGCGAGTCCATACAAACCCCATAACTACATCTTTATACGCTAAGTATTGAGAATAATCCTCGACTCGATGCTGCCCGTGAGCGCTCTGAGCAGGTACAGAGAACCACCCGTGAGGGTGATCGAGACCAAGACGCCTTTCGAAATCACTCGCATTCCCGCAAAACCACGATGCCGTACGGAGCGACGACATCAAGAACGACTTCGCGGTCGAGCACTTCGAAACTCGTCGAAGGAGTATTCTCGAGCGCATCAGGATACGAGACGACTCCGAAGCCCGAATACCTGAACGAATCAGAATTGAAAACGACCTTGTACGGACGCTTCGTACGCACACCGACACGATACTCGTAGTGCTTGGCCGCCGTCAGATTGATGACGATCACATACCGGTCTTCCTCAGGTGCGCTGCGTTCGATGACGAGGATCTTGTTCTCATCATCAACGTTGAGAAACGCTCTACGAGTCACGTTCTGAGGCCAGAACGCAGGGTCATCGAGCAATTCGTTCACACGCTGCTTATAGGCGACCATGCCACGATTCGCCTCGTTGAACGTCAGATACCACTGGATCGAAGAATCGTGCTCGAACGTCCCGGATTGGAGGAGAAACGATTGGAGCAGGTCGAGCGTGCGCCCCTCACAACCGAAGCTGATGATCGCCTCCATCACCTTGATCTTACCCACGGCATGGATGTGATTGTAGGGATTTTGCGTCATCGCATCATACGCATAACTCCCGGTGGCGCGCATCGGCATAAGACCCGCAGCAGCATCATGATTGTGGAAATCAGCGATCGTCGAATTCGACTTGCCCCACTCCTTCTCCTCAGCGATATGCTTGAACCGCCACGCGCTCACACTCCTGCCCTCTTTGAGCATGAAATCCGTATGGAAGTAGTACGTGAGACGAGACGACGTATACGCAGTCGCTCCGAGCGCGCGAGGCTCGGAGTTGAGCGGAGCTGTGAGCATCTTCGCATTATCATCTTTGAAGTAGTGGGCTTCGAAGTGTACGAGCGCCTTCGGATCGTACGCATAGACCTCGCGGTTGAACTCTTGCAGGAACAATCTGCCCGAAGCGCGATCGGCACCCTCGCCGTTGGCACCGTAGCGCAAGATACCGTCGACGTTATCCACGCGGAAGCCGTCGATACCCAGGCGTGCCATGAAGTGGATCGCCGAGTCGATGAGGAAGCGGCGTACGTGCGCGTTCTCATAATCAGGCCGCATCGTACCCCACTCGGTGTACTCCTTCATGTAGACGCGCTGCCCTGTCTTGGCGATCCACTCGTGGATACCGTTACCCGACGAATCCTTGCCGAAGATACGGAAGTCCTTGTGCGGCATGTGGCCCACGACGATATCCATGAGGACCGCCACACCCTTCTCGTGGAAGGCATCGACCATCGCGACGAAGTCCTCAACAGACCCCCACCGGTTGTTCACCGCGAACGGGAAGGGAACGAGGTAGCGGAACTTCCAATTATCACCATCGATCGACTGAGCGAAGGGCAAGAACTGGACGGTGTTGAACCCGAGACGCACCACCTCATCGATGACACCTGACTCGGCGATGAAACGATACATCGCATCCGTCGGCGTATCACGACCGAGCACACCTTTAGCGTTCGCCCAGTGGACGACGAGACCGGGAAGATCCGTTTGGAGGACTTTCGTCGCACGGTTGAACGTGTCAGGCCTCGGATGCGCAAGCGCGTATTCGGGACGTGCGAAGTCGATGAAGACCGAATTACCATCAGAATCGAAGAACGTACCTGCAGGATCCGGGAAGAGCTTGTCAGCGACGCGCAACCGGTACGGAGTACCATGCGAGAGATCGCTCGTCTCGAGCACCGCATAGACTCCGTGCTCGTCAGCCTCGAACCGATCCTCGCGTCGGAGCCTCTTCCCCCAGTCGTTGAAGGGGCCGACCAAGAAGACGACGGTATGAGGATCATCGACGAGAACCTTCATACGCGTCTTTACGGGTGTGCCTTTCGCATCACGCGTAAGAACGACCGGTCCGAAACCCGGCTCGAAATCCTCGAAGCGCTTCTGAGCAGGCTTCGTCGCATATTCCCACTGGTAATCCCCCATAGACGGACGGATGCCGAGCAGGTTTTAATGCTATCGGCTACGTCGAGCGTCACCAGCAGAAGCGTCTCTTGAATCCCTACGTTGTTTCCGCTTCTCCTCGAACGAGCGTAGCCATTCGAGCGAATCTTTCGCCTCTGCGTAGAGCGCATCAAGATCGATCTCTTGTGAGTCTTTCGCTCCACTGCTAAGGGAGTATGCGGCGTCACTGAACACCTTCTGGGTTAGGCTTTCGAGATTCTCGAACTGTTCGGGACAGGCCTCCCAGATCTCCTCGACAAGGTCCATGCGTTCGTGGGGTGAGAGCGTGCGTGCGAGACCGAGGAAGAGCACGTACTGATCCTCACGGTCCTCGCGGAATGCAGCGACAACGTCTTCTCGAGAGACCATGATATCGGAGTGGCGCGAGAGCATATAAACGAGGCGGCGAACCGACGATCCATGGGAGTCAAACTCTCGAGCATCACCACACCACGAACGATCAGCCTAGGCGACCTCTCAGGAAAGATCATCGCGATCGACGCATACAACATGCTCTACCAATTCCTCGCAACGATCAGAGGACCCGACGGAACAGCCCTCTCGACGAGTCGAGGAGAGGTGAGCTCACACCTCGTAGGACTCTTCGCACGCACGACGAGCATGCTCGAGAAAGGCATCAAACCCCTCTACGTGTTCGACGGAGCACCACCTCAGATGAAACGAGCCGAACGAGAACGCAGGCAAGCACTCAAACGGGACGCACGAGACGCGTACGAGCGAGCAGTCCAGGACGAAGACGTCGAAGCGATGAAGAAATACGCCTCGAGGCTTTCGCGGCTCACACCGGAGATGGTCGCTGATGCGAAAGAGCTCCTCGAAGGGCTCGGAGTACCATGGCTCGACGCACCTTCGGAAGGAGAAGCACAGGCAGCCGCCCTCGTCAGAGAAGGAACAGCATGGGCCTCAGCCTCGGAAGACTACGATTCGCTCCTCTTCGCAAGCCCGAGACACGTACGGCAACTCACGATCAGCGGCAAGAGGCGCAAATCAGGAAAGATCGGAACCTACACGGTCGAACCAGAACTCATCGAACTCGAACCGCTCCTCAAAGAAAATGGACTCTCACAACGCCAGCTCATCATAGTCGGCATCCTCATCGGAACCGACTTCAACCCTGGAGGAATACGAGGGATCGGACCCAAAAAAGCGCTCAAACTCGTCGAAGAACACGAAGACCCAGAAACGCTCTTCGAAACCGTCGGGTACGACGAACAGTTCGAAACGCCCTGGCAGGAAATCTTCGAATTCTTCGAACACCCACCACTCGCTCAAGACGTATCATTCACCTTCACGGAACCCGACGAAGACGCGCTCAGAACACTCCTCGTAGGACGATTCGAATTCAGCGAACAACGCGTATCGGACGGAGCAGCGAAGAGCAGAACCCGTCCGAAGAACCAGACCGGCCTGGGGAGCTTCATATGAGATACATATTCGTACCTCCAGAAGACGCAGAGTCGTTCAAACGAACCTTGCTCGAAACCGGAAACCTCGCCGAAGGACGAACCCTCAAAGAACACGGAACCATCGGATTCCCCATACACACAGACATCGAAGGATACGAAACGGTCGAACGAGACGCGCCCGTCTCCCACAAGAGCCTGCGAGAAGCCCTCTCCGAGAGGATCGGAGAACGAGCATCAGAAGTCAAACGGGCCTTCGACGTCATAGGAGACATCGCCATCATCGAGACTACAAGGGGATTCGACGATGTAGAAGCACAGATCGCAGACGCACTGCTCGAAGTGCACCGCAACATAGCGAGCGTCTACGTCAAAAACGGAGGACACGAAGGAGACTACCGGATCCAACGCTACCGGTGGCTCGCAGGAGACGAACGAACGACGACCGTACACCGGGAGAACGGATACGCCATCGAACTCGACATCGCAACGACCTACTTCAGCCCGCGCCTCGGAGGAGAACGCATGCGCATCGCACGAATCGTACGAGACGACGAGCGCGTACTCGTACTCGGATCAGGAGTCGGACCCTACCCTGTATGCATCGAGAAACACGCGAACCCTGCTCGGATCGTAGGAGTCGAATTCAACGAAGACGCACACCACTGGGCGCTCACCAACATCGAACGCAACCGATGCACACGCACCGAATGCGTCTGCGCGAACGCCGCAACATACCTCGAACGAGAAGGTGATTTCGATCGGATCATCATGCCGCTCCCCGCACAGTCACTGAACTTGCTCGAAGCAGCGTGGAACCGGCTCGCACCGGGCGGCACGCTCCACATCTACCTCTTCATAGAAGAATCACAGCTCGAAGACCCCCCGCTCGGAACGTACAACGAGCGGATCACGCACGCAGAGATCGTCGGAGCAGCCGCACCAGGAACACTACGCGTATGCTTCGACCTCACACGATGAACCGTCAGTGAGCCTTACACGACCGCTCCTGACGTCGAACCACCGTCGTGCTCGGATACGGGTTCGCAAACATCTCATCCTAGAATGACCCTGTCGAATCCATGGGTCCCTGTCAGGATACGTGCAGCAGCATGAAGCTCTCGTGTGCCTGCACGATGCACAGCACCTTGGAGTCCGGTTGGTGGTGTATGATACACCCGGACCGCCTCTACTAGTGCTCCGCGCTCGTCAGTGGTGGTGACGTGTTGTGCGAGCACGTTCAGCCCTCGCACCGGCACCGCAAAATACGGTCCTTCGCTCGTGATACCGGGCTCGATACCGAGTTGCACGAGCACTCGGGTGATATCATACGAGAGGGGGTCGGTTCCGAGCGAAGCGTAGTCCGAATACATACACACCCGCCATACACACGCCCTCTTATGCACTCACCTATAGAACATATGCGCGCTCACAAGTTACTTCCTGTCATCATCCTTGCGTCAGTGGGTGTTCACCCGTTCATCGCGCGCACGAAGAGCACTCGCAGTCCGCTTATAATCATTCTCTCCAGAACGGCACTTCTTTGTCGAGAATACGCCGCACGTAGCCGATACGCGCGTCGAGATCGCCGCGGAGCACGTGATCACCGCTCTGCGCGTGCTCCCAGTGACTTCTGTAACCGGGAATACCTGCTTTGATCATACCTGCGAGCATTGATGAATCAGGGCCTGCGAGGATCATGTCGTGCCATGTGTGCCCTTCCTCATCGTGTCCCGCACGCTGGATGGCGAGTGCTCTGGGAAGGACGAAGAGCCGCTCGTACGACTGCAGTTGAAGATACACCACGTCAGCACGATCAGCGTTCTCAAGAAGACGACCCGCCTGGAAATACGATTCTCGCGCGACCCAGTCGGTCTCATCATCGAACGCTCGGAAGCGGAGCCACGAGATCATCCGAACATCGCCGGATACGAATCATCATCGATGTCACGGACTCGTTCGATCGCCGATTCGAAATCGGACTCGAACACCTTCGAACGACCATCACGGATCGCATGGTAGCCCGCCTCGGTACAGACCGCCTTGATCTGAGCACCTGAGAACCCTTCCATCAGACCCGCGATCCTCGCCGCATTCACCTTCTCAAGGGGCATGCGCTTCGTGTGGATGCCGAGAATCTCAGCGATGCCATCAGCGTCAGGAGTGCCGATCTCGATGGAACGTTCGAGACGACCCGGACGCGTGATCGCAGGATCGAGGATATCGGCGCGGTTCGTAGCCGCGATGATCTTCACATCACCGAGGTTGTTGAACCCGTCGATCTCAGCGAGCAATTGCATGAACGTGCGCTGAACCTCGCGCTCACCGGATGTTCCCATCTCGATGCGCTTGGCAGCGAGCGAGTCGATCTCATCGATGAACACGATGGCCGGAGCCTTCTCACGCGCGAGATCGAAGATGTCCTTGACGAGCTTAGCCCCTTCACCGATGAACTTCTGGACGAGCTCGGATCCGACGATCTCGATGAACGTCGAATTCGTCTCGGCAGCCACCGCCTTAGCGAGCATCGTCTTACCCGTACCCGGAGGGCCGTGGAGCAAGATGCCCTTGGGAGGTTGGATACCGACCTTCTCGAACAGTTCGGGTTTGAGGAGCGGGAGCTCAACGACCTCGCGGATACGCTCCTTCTCCTCGGTAAGGCCGCCGATCATATCCCACCGAACTTCGGGCTTCTCGAGGATGACGAAGGATTCGACCTCGAACTTCTTCTGCGTATCACCCTTCTCGAGGACGGTGAGGAACTTCTGATCGACGTAGATCGTATCACCGCTCGCAAGCGGTTCATCGGTGATGACTTCGACGAGGAACGAGTTGCCGTTCGGGATCTTGATGATCGCCTTCTTATCCGGAAGGACCGTACGCACCTCGCAGACCATGAGCGGAGGCTTCTTCATACGCTCGACCTCCTCCATGAGCTGGTTCACCGTCTGGCGGAGCGCGACGTTCTCCTCCATGAGCTTATCCTGAGAGGACTGGTACTCGTACATGATGTCGGAGATGTCCTTCTTATCGGAATCGACCATGACCGAGCGAGCGATGATGCGCTCTTAAAAGCGTTATGGGGTTAAGGTTTATATGCGGGGGTGAGACGGGACAGGGATGGAACGAGGTAGGGCGATCGCTCTCGTCATCATACTCGCGCTGTGCGGTTTCGCGCTATGGATCGCTGTAACAACGTTCTTTGTCTCAGCAGAGAGCGAGGTAACTCTGCGTGACGGCATTCCCATAACGTTCGAGTTTGAAGAGCCTGGTGCCGAATACTACTTCATCGGAGTCGGAACGGTTTCGAGAGCCCGTTCTGGTTCAGCGGACTTCGTGTTCACCGCGCCGAACGGCTCGAACTTCACGGCCCAGCTCTACGTAAGCCGGAGCTCGGATGAGAGCCGATCACGCACCCACAAGGTGATCCGTTCAGGCATCATCGCACAGGAAGGGGAGTACTCGGTTGTCGCTACATATGATCAAATCTCGAACGTGGAGATGCGCATCATTCAGGGGCGCACCGCAGGTCAACGGATCTCTTCGCTCTTCTCGTAAGAGCGTATGGAGATCGGGTCATGAGCGTCGCAGTACGCACACGCATATCGTCTATGCTGATGGAGTGATCTTCGATTCAGAACCCTCGTTCAAGCCGTCGATCATATTCCTGTCACACAGGGTTTCTCGATGATGACGAAGAATCGCAACTCCTCTATGAGCTTGTCTTGAGAGGACTGGTACTCGTACATGATGTCGGAGATGTCCTTCTTATCGGAGTCGACCATGACCGAGCGATAACACGATCTTAGAATCGTTATGGGGTTAAGGTTTATAACGCCTCAATGTGCTGGTGGGCGTATGAACCGCGCACTCCCCTGGATCATCGGAGCAATCGTATTCTTCGTACTCGCCGCATATGTTTTCTCGGGCTCTCTCATGTTCTCGCCCATGCAGAGCCGCACGAGTGTCGATATGATGTACGGCTCCGCCGATTCCCTACGGTACAACCCGTACCTCTCCCAAGGAGCGGACTTCGCACCACAGATCGAAGAACGACAGTACTCCTCGACCTCAACACTCTCGGTACGCGTAGACCGACCGAGCTTCGACGATACCGTCGAACAGACCCGAACCATCGTCACCTCAGCAGGAGGATACCTGCTCGACCAGAACGTGCGAGAGGTGAGCGGAGCCAAACGAGCACGATTCTCGATCCGCATACCCGATGACCGATACGATGATGTGCAACGATCGCTCGCCTCGCTCGGAACCGTACTCTCGCTCGAAGAGAACACGAAAGACGTCACCGGACAGTATGCGCGCACCGACGTAGAGCTCGAAGCAGAACGAAGCAGGCTCAAACGGCTCGAAGAACTCTATGACGAGCGACCATCGCTCAACGAGAAACTCCGGGTCGAAGGAGCGATCTTCGACCAGGAGCGACGCGTACGCTACCTCGAACGACAACTCGAAACCGTCGACCAACAGGTATCGTACTCGACGATCACGTTCAGCCTCGAAACACGGCCCAACGCATTCTCCGACCACTCGTTCATCACGCTCAGGAACCTGATCAGCATCCTGCTCGGAAGCATCCAAGCGCTCATCGCATTCATCGTCGCAGTAGGACCGTGGGTACTCGTCGGCGGATCCGTATGGTGGCTCATCAGACGGTTCCGATGAAGGCGCATCTCTTCGACGCCGACGGAGTCATCTTCGACTCGGAACGCGCACACGCCCGCTCATACGTAGCGTATGCGCAGCGCGAGGGGGTTTCGCTGACCGAAGAGCGGTTCCTCACCGAATTGCGAGGCAGGAATGGAGTGGCGATCATGCGAGCACTCTTCCCCGAAGCATCCGAAGATAAGCTCGCCGAGCGAACGGAAGCGGTCAATGCGCTCTTCAGAGCCGAGTACCTCGATGACGTCACGCTCATTCGCGGATTCGAAGCCTACCTTGCAGCGCTCCGTGAGGCAGGACACCGGGTTGTGATCGTGAGCAACGGCGTACGCGCCAACCTCCACGCGATGCTCACCGCGTTCTCGATCGAGCTCCCCTCACTTTCGATCGAAGACTTCCAAGCGCCCAAACCCGATCCTGCAGGATACCTTGCAGGACTCGCACTGCTCAACGCAACGCCCGAGCAAGGAGTCGTCTACGAAGACACCGCCATCGGAGTACTCGCAGGGAAACGAGCAGGCATACGCGTCGTAGGAGTTGCGAGCTTCCTCACCGAAGATGAGCTCACAGCCGCAGGAGCGGACGCGGTCATACGAGACTTCACCGCGTTTCAGATACGATAGATCGCCGCATACTTCTCCTCGAGGTAGCGTACGAACACTCCCGAATCGAGCCCCGAACCCGTCGCCTTACGGATCGTATCATCAGCGAGCATCATCTGACCGTGCCGGTGGATCTTCTCATGCAGCCACGTGCGGATCGGATCGAAATCACCTGAGCGGACCTTCGAACGATAGCCGATATCGCGTTCCATACGTTCGCTGATCTGAGCCGCATAGACGGTTCCGATCAGATAGCTCGGGAAGTAGCCGAACGCACCCATCGACCAGTGGACGTCCTGCAAACACCCATGCGCATCATCAGGAGGGGTGATCCCCAAGTACTCCTCGTAGGCGCGGTTCCACGCCCGAGGAACATCCTTCGCCTCGAGCTCACCAGAGAAGAGCGCGCGTTCGATCTCGAAGCGGATGATGATATGGAGCGGATACGTGAGTTCGTCAGCATAGATACGGATGAATGAAGGTTCGACACGGTTGAGCTCTCGGTAGAATCGTTCGAGACGCACACCGCTCAACTCGGGAAGCGCCTTGCGCAACGAGTGGTACTCGTGCTGCCAGAACGGATAGGAGAGGCCTACATGGTTCTCCCAGAAGCGCGACTGCGACTCGTGGATGCCATAGCTCGGAGACTCGCCGAGGATCGACGTTCCGAAGACGCGTTTGAATCCGAGCTCGTAGAGCGCATGCCCCGCCTCGTGGATCGTCGCCGAAACCGACGAGAGGTTATCCGCTCGATACGCGGTGGTGATGCGCACGTCACGAGGATTGATCGTCGTCGTGAACGGATGCACCGACTCTTCAAGAATCCAATCCTCTCCGTCGCCGAGGATCGAACGCGACACACGCTCGCAGAACGATCGTTGTCCTTCGAGCGAGAAGCGCCTGGGGAGGCTCGTCGGCTCAGCATAGCGTGATGACGAGCGGATCCGCTCGAGGAGCAGTGCGAGCTCGTCACGGATCGGAGCGAACGCAGCCGCGATGCGATCCTGCGTCATACCCTCCTCGAACTCGTCGAGGAGCACGTCATACGGTTTCTTACGCGCATCGATGTATGCCGCCTCCTGCTTCTTGAGCACTATGAGCTCGGAGAGGTACGGTTCGAACCGCGAACAATCGGACGTGCGCTTGGCCTCCTCCCACTCGTGCTCGGCACGAGCCGTAAGATCCGCCATCCGACGCACGTGCTCTGCAGGGATCTTGCGCGCACGCGATACGACGCGGGTGAAACGCTCGACTCTGCGACTGTCTTTCTTGGAGAGCTTCTCCTTAGCGAGGCTCTTGAGCGCACGAGCAAGCTCCGGTCGGGTGAGAACCTCATGCGCCTCAGATGCGACGAGCGCCATGCTCCTCGCACGGTACTCCATACCAGCACGAGGCATCTTCGTGCTCCGATCGAAATGGAGAAGAGCTCCTACCTGCCCGAGGTGGGCGAGCCGCTCCTCGGTAGAATCAAGGATGCTCATCAGAGCCTTCATTGCGAACCACCCTTGAGGATCTCGACGAGGTATCGGGAGATTGCATCCTTGAGGTCCTTGGGATGGAGTTCGCCCTTCACGAACGCCGCTTCGAGCTCGTCAGGATGCGCGAATAAGAGCGGTCCGCCGAACTTCTCGGAACGCTCGATACGGATCGACGTAGCGTACGGAAATACGATGAGTCGTGCGATCTCGATGATCGGATTACCCTCGAGGACTTTTGCAGGGCAGTGCGCCTTGGCGATCTTACGCGCGATCCGATCCTCAGAATCATCGAAGGACACGTTCGAATCAGGAACCGACGACGACATCTTACCCTCGCCGAGCAACGAAGTGATGAGTGGCGTGTGGATCGCGACGAACGGTTTGTCATTCACCTCAGAGTAGATCTCCCGGGCGAGCGCATGGATCTTACGCTGCTCCATGCCACCGACCGCGATATCCACCTCGAGCCACTTGATATCAGCCGTCTGCATGAGCGGATAGATCACCTGGCTCACCTTGGCATGCTCGAAATCGCGAGCGACCATCTCCATCGAACGCAAGCCGCGGTTCATCGACGTCTTCAACGCGAGTTTGAGCACGTCATCGAAGTACTCCATCGAACGCTGGAACGAAGAACCCAAGACGAACTCAGCATCAAGACCGGCAGCTTTGAACGTGTCTTCCCAGCGCTTCGCCTGCTCGTGGATGAACTCCCAATCACCCTTACGGTTGAGGAACGTATGGTAATCGGCGAAGAGCACCTTCACACGGATACCCGCATCAGCGAGTTCCTTGAGCTTCATGATCGTCACGAGATGACCGAGATGGACCGGTCCGCTCGTCTCATACCCGCAGTAGGCCGTAATCGCATCAGGATCCTTGGTTGCGAGCAGGTTCTTGAGATCGTCCTCGGTGAGCACCTCAGAC
>JBLKOL010000044.1:0-4074 GCA_047602765.1 Candidatus Woesearchaeota archaeon | reverse complement strand
CCAACAGCATAATCTTATAAATCGTTCCCTGTCCACCATCGTATGGCACGGCTCCGTAAGTTCGTCGCATACCGTCGTCTCGAACGGCCGTATACGCGGATCAGCAAGTTCAGGCCCAAGTCGTACATCCGTACGCGCCCGAACATCAAGATCATCCGCTTCGATATGGGTGAGAAGGCCGCTTCGTTCCCCTATCGCGTCGCTCTGATCTCACGCCAGGGCCTGCAGATCCGCCAGGAAGCGATCGAATCTGCGCGTCTCACGTCGATCAGGCTCCTTGAGAAGCGCTTCGGTCGTGTCGGATACCACTTCAAGATCAAGCTCTTCCCCTTCCACATCCTTCGTGAGAACGCTCTTGCATCCGGTGCGGGTGCGGATCGTCTCTCGACGGGTATGAAGATGTCGTTCGGAAAGCCGGTGGGTGTTGCGGCTCAGATCCGTGAGGGTCAGGAGCTCATGGTCGTCAACGTGCCCAAGAACCGTATCGCAACAGCCCGTCAGGCGCTCAAGCGTGCGGCTCAGAAGCTTCCGGGTTCGTATTCGATCCAGATCCTCGAGAACAAAACTCCTTAAACCACCACTCTTGGAACGGTATATGTTCAAATTCGTGGAGCTCTATATCGCTCGTTCGCTCGCGTTGCTCACGTACTTCTCGGGCTTTCCGATCCTCACGTCGGCCGTGTTCTCGCTCGCTGCGCTCGATGTGTTCTATGGCTTGGTCATGCTCATCGCTGCTGCAGGGTTCTTCACGGCTTCGGCGATCATCCTCGAATCGTATTTCGGTCGTGGTGCGATCCGTATCCTCGCCATCGGCAGTTCGATTCCGCTCATCCTCTTCTTGCTCTTCAATATCTCGTTCACCGCACTCTATGCGCATGCGGTCTATGAGGTGCTCAGGGCTGAGGCGGAGCAGCTCTTCTTCCGCGACGTGGCTACCCAGGTGCTCAGCGGGTATGAGCGTCTCATTCCGAAATTGTGGACGACGGCGCTTCTCTATGCTGCTGCGTCGCTCGGCTTCTGGCTCGCTCTGCGAGGACAGCGGCGAGCGCGTGTGGATCGGTCTCGTACGCTCCGAGACCCTCCAACGCCTCAGGTACTCGGGCGAGGTCGGTCTTCGATACGTAGATGATCGGATCCTTCATCTGTTCGTAGAGCGCGATCTGCTCGTCGAGCGGGTACGTTTCGGTCGGGTCGAATACGTATACGATGGCATCTGCGTGTTCGATGATGATCGCTGCGCGTTGTTCGATCGCGTTTGCGGTGTCCCGGTTGAGCGTTCCGGGCGTGTCGATGAGCTGCATGCGTATGCCTTGTGTTTCCAAAACGCCCAGGTTGAGTCCTTTCGTGGTGAACGCATACGATGCGATCTGCGGCTTCGCGTCGGTCAGACGTGCGAGCAACGTGGATTTGCCGACGTTGGGGAATCCTGCGATGGCGACGATGAGCGCGTCATCGCGGAGTACGGGGAGTTCGACGAGCACGCGCCGCACCGTTCGGAGCTCTTCGAGCGAGGGGTCGATGCGTTCGAGGATGCTTCTCATGCGTCCGAGAAACGCCTTCTCATGTCGTTTGGCTTCGCCGGGTTCGTCGGTTCCGATGAGCGCCGAGTATCGCTTGGCGAGTTTCCCGATGCCCGAGGCAGCCCACTGGAGCGATCCGAGCGAACGCCGCGCTTCGTCGATGTCCACATCGAGGGATATGAGTGATGCGAAGGGTTCTGTGATACTCGTGAAATCGGGGAATCGCCTTCTGATGCTCAGAAGCGTCGTCGTAACATACGAGTCGCATGCTTTGATCGTCGCTCGTGCGCGTCGTTTGTGGAATGAGGGTTTGACAGCGTCGCGCTTCTTGCGTGCGCGTCCGAGTGCGGTGCGCATGAGCGTCTGCGCATCGGGTATCGTCGGGAGCCGCTGGTAGTCCATATGCGGTGAGCGGCAGGCTGCTTTTTAAGTTCCGTAGGTTTATAGGTGTCAGTGTGTTCCATACGATATGGACGAGCTGCGGTTCTTCTGTCTCGACACGCGCATCCGCGATGTGAACGGCGAGTGTCAGGTCGTGCACTTCTCGCGCGATCTCGAGGATGAGAGTATCCTCGTTATCGATTCGTTCGAGCCGTACGTGTACGTGACGAGTCCGTTCGAGGACGATTCGTTCGAGCGCATCCGCGACCGCATCCTCGCGCTCGCGCCTGATGCGACGATCACGGCTCGCACGTTCACGAAGGGAACCGAACAGGTTCAGAGCGCGAAGGTGTCGGTTTCGACGATCGAATCCTATCGGTCGCTGCGCGAGTCGATCGATGCGCGTCCCGAACACTTCCTCGAACTCTTCCCACGAGCTAAGCTGCTCAAGCGATATTTGCTCGAACGCGATTTGGTGCCGCTCACCGTCTGGTCTGCTCAGGCGCAGCCCTTTCCGCACGATGCGCGCGTCCCGGCGTACTTGGCATCTTCGATCGTCCAGAACGATACGCTCACGTATGAGAATCCTTCGTGCGAGAGTTTCTCGATCCTTCCCGAATCGCTCACGCACTCGCTCATCGCTTCGCACGATCCGATCCGCACCGTTCTCTTCTCGTCATCTGCGCTCAGTTGGGATCGTTCGCTCGTGCAACGCGCTCATGCGCGCTACGTGGACTCCGAATTGGATCTGATCGATCAGACGCGCAGGCAGCTCCTCGCCAACCGTTCAGCGATCCTCGCAGGGTTCCGCTCCGACAGTGTCGACTTCCCGCGTATCCTCTCACGCGTCGGCTCGTATAAGGAGTCGGGGCAACGCGTCAACTTCTCGCTCTCCGATGATTTCTCGCTTCCCTATTCGACGCGGTACGGTACGTCCGTGCTCGGCATGATCCACATGGACGTCGCCAAGGCGTCTGAGATCGTGAGCGCGCTTCCCGGCTATGAGGATCTCGAACCGCTCCTCTCACAACTCTCGCTCGAGGTGCACGGTGAAGATGTCATCGAAGGACAGAAACGCCTTGTACGCCTCGTCAAGGCTGCTGCGCTCAAGCTCTACCCGCTCTTCGCTGAACTCGCCAAGGCGTGCTGCGAGCAGGTGTATGACGTGTCGCGTCAGCCGTCGTGGCGTACGTATGAGAGTTACGTCGATACGTATTGTTTGCGCCGTGGAGTGTGCTATGAGCGTTTCGGAGCCCAAGAGTCCTTTGCGAACGTCCCTGCACCGGATATGGCTGAGTCAGACGTCGCCTTCGCCGAACACGCGCTTCGCATCCCGCACGTACGCGCCTACCTTGCGGTGAGGGATAACGTGAGTCGTGAGAGCGCGCTCGAGACGCGTAAGGGTGATGGCTCGTCGATCGCGTTCGACGATACGCCGTCAGGACCGATTCAAGCGCTCGCTTCGGTGCTCGAACGACGCGACCGGCTCGCCCAGGCGGCTCGTGGCCTTGAAGACGCTCCGGTTACCGCCCGGCTGCGTGCTCATGACTTGCTCGCTTCAGGATTCGAGCAGTCCATCGGTAACCGTGCGTGCAGCCTCTACTTCCCCGAGGGCGCAGGATACCTGCGTCGCCGGGAGCACGACGAGCTCGGCCGTGCGTCGCGTCACGTCTCGGCGATCGTAGACGAGTTCATCTTCACCCATGCTCCTGAAGCGCTCGATTCGCGTCTGAAGCGTTTGGGTATCGATCATGAGCGTATCGATCTCAAACGCGCGCTCATCATACGCGATCCTCCCGGTGCGATCATGATGCTGGCCGATCACGAGCTCGAGACCGCGGGTTCTGCGCGTCTCGATCGTACCACTCCCTCCTTCGTTTCATTCGTACGCGACATCCTCGCACGCAAGATCCTGCTCGAAGCTGATGACGTCGAATCCTACGTCCGCGAGAAGGTCGCCGAACTCGTATCGGGCAAGGTTCCCGAAGAGGAGCTCGTCAGTCTCATCACGATGCACCGTTCGCTCGAGGAGTACGAGCACGAACTCTACTTCGTCCAAGCGGCTCGAGAGCTGCGTGCGCAGGGGTTCGTCGTTGAGCGGGGCGTTACGATCCCTTACGTCGTTGTCGATGATGGTGGTGTTCGCGGCGCTCCTCCGGGTTCAGGGCTTCGG
>JBLKOL010000043.1:0-4097 GCA_047602765.1 Candidatus Woesearchaeota archaeon | reverse complement strand
GGAGCGATCTACGGAGCGATCGTGATAGCCGCACAGGTATTCTGAGCCGAGAACCTTAAAACCCCACTCCTCATCCACTCACGATGAAGCTCGAACGCGAGGATCTCATCCTCATCGGACTCATCGGCGTCTTCGCGATCGCGAGCATCATCTTCAGCCTCTCCTTCCACGCACTCCCAGGACCCGTGTATGGTGGTGATGTCTACTACCACTACGGCAAGATCAACCAACTCGCCGAAGGAGGATCCGTCTTCGAGAGCTCGCACTTCAAAGGCGAATACGAACACTACGGGTGGCTGAGCAATGCGCTCACCGCAGGACTCACCTACCTCGGATTCTCGCCACTGAGAGCCACCGTCACCTTCGCATGGATCATCCAAGTCCTCGGAGCCATCGTCATCTACCTGCTCATGAGCCGACTCACGAACAAGACGGTCGGATTGTTCTTCGCAGCGCTCGTGCTCGCAACGCCGCTGCTCAACCTGCCCACGATCTTCAGCACGTACGTACTCATACCCTTAGGCATCCTCGCCGCCTTCACCTTCACGAATCCGTATGCGAAAGGAGCCGTCTACGGATTGTGCGGCATCGCCCACCCGATCAGCTTCGCCGCGATCAACCTGCTCTACCCGTCCATCGCGCTCTACAGGATCGTGCGAAGGACGAGCACGATCAAAGACCAAGCGCTCCACCTCGCCAAGACGTACGCGGTAGGCATCCCCATCGCACTCCTCTACTGGGGTCCGCTCATCGCAGCGTATGGAGGACGCACGATCAACCCGTGGCAAGAGTACGTGCGCAGCGACCCGATCATCATCCAGACGCTCACGCGGATCTTCTTCTCGACGAACACACTGATTGTCTTCGGACTCTCGATGCTCGCGATTGCAGGACTCATCCTCGCCGTCAGAAACCGCAGGATCATCCTCATACCCTTCGGCATCATGCTCTTCGGACTCATACACCCCTACCTGACCGAACCCGTCTTCGGAACCTCGCTCGGCTGGTTCGGATTCGGACAGATGAGGTACGTCGTCGGCGTACTCCTCGCCGGACTCGCGCTCGCAGCGCTCCTCAAGATGACGCCGCAACGCTTCCATACGGTCGCACTGATCATCCTGCTCAGCGTAGCCGCCATCCACGCCCAGGCGAACTACAGCAGGTTCACCGAGGATCGGTGGACGCAGATGGCCTTCGACCAAGGCAACGCGATCCACACCGACAACCCACTCATAGACCACATACACCGAACCACAAGCGTAGACGACGTGTTCCTCACACTCCACCCTGAAAGTTCGTTCGCACTCAACGCAGTCACCGGACGCAAAGTCGTCCACCTGCGCATCACCCATGCGAGCACGTTCGTCGATGTGAACGAACGCATCCTCGACGCCGCGATCATCCTCTACTCAGACGATGAAGAAGAGGTCAACCGCCTCCTCGAACGCTACGGGACGAGCAGGCTCTACATCGACGGATACGGCATGCAGATGTGGATGAACTGTAACGCGTTCTTCGAACAAGACGCTCATCCGGAAGCCTCACACGCCTGCCTGCGCATCGACTACGACCCTGAGTACGAGCGCATCCTCGAATCGCACGGACTCGAATACCGCACAGTTACCGCACGCAAGAACATCGCCTCCGAAACGGCACCGGTGTTCGAACAGATCGCGATCAGGCCACGCGAAGGAGCCGTATTCAACCGGTTCGAAGTCGAACACCAACTCACCGACGGCCAACAGGTCGTCGCACAACTCATACGGATCAGGTAATCCACTCTATAATCCCACTTATACAGTTATATAATCCAGATTATATAGTAATATAAGCACACTTATATAGTGAAACGGTTCTCTCCCCGCATGGTTGAAGGATTCTACGACCGGACACGCGAACTCGCCATCCTCACCGAAAAGGACCGATCACCCCACGCGGAGTTCGGAGTCCTCTACGGACGACGACGCGTCGGAAAGACGCGGCTCACCGAACAGTTCCTCACCCAAACCACGAGGAGAAGCCTCTTCATCACGAGCACCGAGATCTCCGGACGCTCATTCATGAACAAACTCGCATCAGAAGTCGAACGACAACTCAAGGACACCATCACGATCACAGAGTGGACCGACTTCTTCGACTACCTCACCCGCACCGCCAAGAAACACCCGATCACCGTCATCATCGACGAATTCCAGAGGATCCACGAACACACCCAAGACTTCATCTACCACCTCCAAGACGCCTGGGACAAACAACTGCGCCACGAGCGGATCCTGCTCATCGTATCCGGATCATCGATGAGCATGATGCAAAAAATCGTCCTCGAACAGAGCGGAGCACTCTACGGACGCACGACGTTCCGACTCCCCATCAGACCGTTCTCCTACCTCGACTTCAGAGCGATGTTTCCCGAACTGAGCGAAGCAGAACGCGTAACGCTCTACAGCATCTTCGGAGGCACACCCAAATACCTCCAAGACTACCGCCGGACGGGAACCGGGCCGCTCGAAGCGATCGAGCGCCTCATCCTGAGCGAACACGGACCGCTCTACAACGAACCGCTCCTCGCACTCGACCTCGAACTCAAGAACTCGGAGCGCTACATCGCCATACTCGACGCGATATCACGAGGGAAGCGAGAGCTCAAAGAGATCGCAGACGATCTGAACACCCCCAGCTCGAGCATCACCCAGTACCTCACGAACCTCGAAAAACTCCTCGACATCACCACGTCATACGACCCGCTCCTCGGAAAGAAACGGCAGAAACGCCACGCGATCAACGACCCCTTCTACGCCTTCTGGTTCCGATTCGTCTACCTCAGACGCGAAGAACTCGCGCTCAGAAGCACCGAACACATACTCACGCGCATCGAAGAAGACCTCCCGACCCACAGCGGAGCGGTATTCGAACAGATCGTCCGCGAACTGCTCATCTCGTTCAACGGGAGCACCATACACGAGAAGCCGATCGAATTCCACCGAGCAGGACCGTGGTGGAACAGAGAAGACGAGATCGACCTCGTCCTCCTCGGAGAAGAACACACCTACTTCGTCGAAGCAAAATTCCGAAACGAACGCGTCGGAATCAGCGTACTCAACGAGCTCATGCGAAAATCCAAGCTCACGAGATTCTCGGGAACCGCACACTACCTCATCGTCTCGAAATCAGGATTCACCGAAGAACTCAAAGAATCCGAGAACGTCACCCTCATCGAACTCGAAGAACTCGGAGAGCTCATCGGAACACGAAGCGCCTGATCACGAAGAAGTTCAGTACGACAACAATCACGATCGCAAGGGCATTGGCGATGAACGGATCCAACCCGACGCGGACGAGCGCCTCGAGCAATCCTAACTGTACGAACATCGCTCCGAGATAGATCAGCGTATAGCGAAGCAGTTGCGAACGAGAATCACCCGTGCTCTTGAAGACGTAGCGGCGGTTGATGAGAAAACTCACGATGATACCGCTCGCATACCCCACAGCAGAAGACATCAGGTAGTGGACGCCGAGGAGCATGAGAACAGAAAAGATCGAATAGTTGAGCGCAGTCGCAACGCCACCGGCAAATACGAAGCCTACGAGCTGTTTCAAAAGAACCACTTCGCGATTCCTATGGCTCCCTGCTTCCACGGAACGCGATGCGTCACGCCCGAAGCGCCCTTGAAGGATTCGAGGTTCGCAACGTACCACTCATAGTTGCGGATGAGAGAATCGACGTTCGAATACCGCGGCTTCCACTTGAGGACGTTCTGCGCTTTCTCGATCGAGACGAACGAATCCTTCACCGCCGTCTCATACACCCACGGATACAGAGGCGACACCCCGAGCTTGTCCAAAAGTCGCAGCGTCCAGATCGCCGGCATCGCAGGAAGAGAGACGACCCGCTTGCCGTGGCCGGCGTGATCGAGGACCGCCTGGAAATCACCCTTGAACGTGCCGAACTCGGCAGCCCCGATATTGAACGTATCGTTCGCACGAGACGCCGCCACCGTCGCCGCCTTGTACGTCGCCACACAGAGATCCTCGACATCGAGGTACTGGTATCGGTTCGTACCACGACCGGGAATGGGAAAGTTATGACCGGTATACGC
>JBLKOL010000011.1:0-29288 GCA_047602765.1 Candidatus Woesearchaeota archaeon | reverse complement strand
TCTTTCTCGCTCATCCCCGTTTCTATCTCGAGCGGGTCGCTCCACAACTCTTCGCTGATGTGGATGCTCGATGCTCCTGAACGTGCGAAGTCGAGCACTTCGGCTGCTGTGTCGACGCGCTCAGGCCGCTTTCCGAACCGGTCGAGGTATTTGATGGCTACCTCACGGTGTTCGCATTCCTCGGCGATCGCTTCTGCGACGTCGCGCCGCAGGTAGTGGCGCAATGCGAGGCTCTTGAGGATCACCGGGTGCATGAATGTGGAATGGCAAGAGGATATTTAAGTCGGTTGAACAAAGGTGTCGTATGAAACTGCTCCTCTCGCTGCTCCTCGTGGTCCTCGTATCCTGCAGCACACCTCAGGGCGAAACCGTTCCTCTCGAGCCGCATCGCATCGAGGTCTCAGGTAACCGTTCGGTGATAGAACTATCAGCCTTCGTTACGGGTTGCTGGAGCGAAGGCGTCTTGGTATTCGAGCGCGAAACTATGGGTGCGACGCTGATCGTATCCGAAGCTGAAGTGAGAGGAACGTGGTCTGAGGGACCGTGTGATATGGTATTCACATCCGAAGCAGAACAAGCTGGCATCCGGAGAGTGCTGCTCGTCGGTGAAGAGTCTCAGGAGTGGCTGTACAACGAGAGAACCTCTGTGTGGGAGAGGAGCCCATACTCTGTGGCCTGGCTCGGCGAATACAGGCCCCGCGAGGTTCATGTGAAAGGCTCGCTCGAAGAACCGGTGGTCGAGGTATTCATCGGATCCGGATGCAACGGTGGCGGCTCGATCAGCATGGAAGCGGAGTTCGGTGAAGAACTCGTCGTATCAGACGTTATCGTTCGGAACATTTGGTTCGATGTAAGTCCATGTGCGGCGATGGTGTCGGTGTCCGAGAAACTCGATACCCGCGGTCACACGAGCATTCGTTTCGAGCTTGAGAACCGCACAACTCGCTATGTGTGGAACGGTCATATGTGGCTTGAAGGCTAAATAGCACCGTGGTTCAGAACCTGTGGCATCGCCGAACTCAGGAGGTTACCGTCGTATCCATCCGAAGAGGAAGTCGATGATCCATGCGAAGAATCCGCGCCGCTCTTCTCGGGTCTCTTCCGACTGCACCTCGTCGGCCTCCTCAACCTCTTCGTCATCGGATTCGTCTGGACAGTCGAAGCGCTCGCAGACGAGAACCCCTTCGACGCAGCGGCATTCCTCTTCGACGGTTCCGTCGTCGCAATACGTCTTCGTCTCCTCGCTCGGCTCGCAGAGCGGTTCTGGAAGGGGTGCTGGTGCAGTCGTGTTCTGTTCGGCAGGTTCGGCAGGCAGTGTGTATCCGGCGAGCGCATCAGGTGCTTCTGATTCGAGCGTGTGGTCATGTCCCAGGTTCTCGAGTGCCTCTGAGAGCGCACGTGTGAGGGCTGTTTCGGTGTCGGCTATGATCCATACCGTGCCGTGTGAGATGGCGAGTATCGGCTCGTCACGAGAATCGTATTCTGAGAAGAGCTTGACCGCCCCGACCTGCGGGAGATCCGGTGATATCGATGGGTCGATCCGTGTCGCTTCGGCGAGGACGTTGATCGAGAGGATCGTGTCGGTTGCGGGTCCGTAGTCGTCGAGGTATACGGTGAGGCTCGCCTGTGCTGATGCGATGAGGAGCGAGCATGCGAGGAGCATGATGATCCGGTTCATACGGTTCCTGTTCGCGTATCGTTCTTATCGGTTTCGATGCCGAGCCGCTCGCAGAGCGTGTCGAACCCTTCGACCTGCCGCAATCCTGTTTCTGCGAAGAAGCGGGTGAGTAGGGCTCTCTCTTCTTCGAGTTCGAGCCGCTCGCATGCCGCGCGGGCTTGTGCGAGCAGTTTTCGTCCCGTTCTGTCGCGGTCGGTGAGTATGAGCACGCGTTCGGAATCATTGGCGAGGCGTTCGAACTGTATGTCGATGCTCGTGGTGAGCGGTTCTGATGGTATTGCGAAGCGTTCGAGGGCGCTCACATCCTTTTTTCCTTCGACGATGATGACTCCTTGCTGTGCGAATATTCGGAGCGCTCGGATGAGTTCGAGGATGCTGTCTCGATCAGGGTTCATGAGAACCGCGCCTCAAGGCCAAGACTCGGTCGTGGTCCTCCGATGCAGAACGTGCACAGAGTCGATGGCTTCGTGCCCTTAAGTGCGCCCACTGGTTCGATGCCCGCGTTGTGGTACGCCCGGTGCATCCCTTTGATGGTCAGGTAGTGGACTTCGTCGTATCCGAGGATCTCTGCGACTTCCTCTGGTGAGCGGTTTCGTCCTGATGGGTCACGTGCTAAGAACTCAGCCTCAGGCGGGATGTTGACCCCATACTCGCATCCACGCGCAACACCGTCCATTCCGATGATACCGAGCGGTGCTGTGCAGCTCGCAAGATACACGTTCTTGACACCCGTACGTGTTCTGAGCATGTGCAGTGCGCGTCTCGAGTTCGTTCCGCGTACGATGCTGTCATCGATGAGCAATACGGTTGCGCCTTCGAGTTCTCTTCCGCCATCTGCGCGGTACTCGGGGAAGAGGGAGAGCGATTTCTTGATGGATGCGTCTCGCGATTCCTGATCTGGTTCGAGGAATGAACGTTCATCTGTTCTCTTGGTGAATACGTGTTTGAGTGCGCGGAGCATCCCTCGTTCATCCGCATACATGCGGGCTGCCATCCAAGGGCTTTCGGGAAGATAGGTGATCACATCGACAGCCGGTGCGTATTCGCGTGCGAGTTCTCGTCCGATGTGTTCTCGTAGGCTGCGTACCGGCCGATCGTCGAGTATCGAGTCGGGGTGTGCTTTGTACATCCATTCGAAGAAGCAGCGGCGCGGCGTCATGGGAAGGACATGCTCTTTGTCGATGCTTCCGTCCGCTCTGAGCGTGTAGATCGCTCCTGGCACGAGGTTCTCTACGACGGATGCATCGTTCCTTCTGATGGCGATGTCTTCTGATGCTACGACGGCTTTGTCGAACCTATCTCCGAGCACTCCGGGATTGATACCGGTACGATCGCGCATGACCCGTACGCCTCCGTGTTTCGTATCGACGAACACCGCGGTGTAGGCGAGCGCAACGTCGTTCATCGTCGCTCGGGGTCCGTGTTCGTGGTAGTAGTGTAGGAGTTGTTCGCTGTCGACGCGTGTTTCGAGTCCTTCTCGGATCCCAAGGTCGGGTACCTGTCCGTTCGTGACGATCGCAGCTCGTGCTCCTTTGCGGACACTGAACGAAGGATATCGTATCTCGCCCCCTCCGATCGCGATGGGGTGCGCTTCGGTGAGCGAATCGACCCCTCCCTTGGTAGCATACCGTCCATGTCCGAAGAAGAACGTGTATTCACCGGTGAAGAATCGTCTGAGCGAGAGGTCTTTGAAGGCGTCTGTCGATCCGATCCACTTCACGATGTCGATGAGGCCGTCGGTTCTGAGCGCTCCGATCCCGGTCGCTTCGGGTCCTCGGTGGGCGAGTTTCTCGAGGAATCCTACGGTATCCTCGAATGTGCGCGTCACACAGATGCTGCAGTTATGACCCACATCCCCCATACGAGGTGGGAGCGCGCGGTTTTCTTAAGTGCAACGAATAGGTCATGATTTTCGCTGATTGCAAATCCTCGATCCACTTCATCCTTCCGATCCGTTCATCTTCATTCGTTCGGATAGGACGTCTCCGAGTCGGGAAATGCCGTATGCAACGGCAAGTCCGAATACGAGGCCTACGTATGAGAAGAGTACGGCGAGGAAGAACGCTACGCCGCGGATGACGCTTCCTTCGGATGCTTGTATGCCGATCACGATCCCTACATGAACGGAACCGAAAGCACGAGTGCGGCGGTCATCGCGGTTTTCCATACTATCCGGATGCGTAGGCCGAACACTCCGAATAGCATCGATATGAGACTCGTTATGATGAGCATCCAGTTGAAGATGGATGTGATCATGCTCGGGCCTCGAGCGTGGAGTTCTGGTCCGAGCCATGCGAGCACCGCGGCATCTGGTGCGACGGCTACGATCACTACAAGTATGAGTATGAAGACCACTGCGAACGGAATCCGTATGAATGTGGTGACGAGTATACTGAACAAGGTTCTCGCAAGGAAGAGCATGTCCACGGCGATCGGTTTCGCGAAGAACCATGCGCCGTTTCCGATGATGGCATCTGATCGTCGGTTGCGTTCTTCGATCGGACCATCAAACTCCCATGAGCGCTCCGAGCGCGTGTTCGTACAGGTCCATGTTGTTCAATACGTCGAGTGTGTGTTCGTAGCGGAGCATGATCTCCACGCGACCGTGGGCAATCGAAATTCCCAGAACCTCTCGCGGCATGTTGGCCAGATACCGTATCGCGACCGGTGAGAGCGACTGGGCGAGTGCCTTCTGATCCTCGCTTCGGACAGTGATGTGCCTCAGTTCTTCCGGGGTATCGTTCGATGCTCGGACTCCGAGGGCTCGTTTCAGTCCCTGTGTAGCAGCGTTATCGTTCAAGAATACGGCATCAGGGATGGTAAGGCCCGGATCGGGAAACGAGAGTACGGCTCTCGGCCTCTCTTTATCGAACGTCCGATCTTTGAAGAGTGTGATGCGCATGTCATCAGAGTGTCTCGTATACACATTAGATGCCCACCCGGGGCGTCCGAGGCACTCGGTGTGACCGTATCGTTCGGGGTCGGCTACGAATCCGAGTTCGCGGAGTTTCTTCCCTTCGGATCGTAGGTGAACGATAACGCGGATCACGCCGAATATGATGAATACCGCGACGTTGACGAGGGTGATGGGTTCTATCTCCATGCAGGGAAACCTAGAAATCTCCATATATAAGCGTTCGTACGGGTGATACCTGAGAGGTTCAACCGAGCGTGTTGAGCATCAAGAGTATCCAGCTCAGTTCTGCGTATCGCTCTGTGCGTGCGTATCTTTCGTTGATGCGGATCCAAGCCATGATAGTCCAAGCGCTAGTGCGAGCCAGACCATCGAGAACACGTATGAGAAGAGAACACCCCAGAACAGTTCTGCACCATGCGCATACGTTCCGCCCGATCCGAGTATGCTCGTCGCGAGTCCTGCGATTAAGAACGTAACCGAGTACCCGAGTGCGATTCGTTTCACGAGTTTCCACGTCATTCGTATGCGTGTGTTGAGCGCTCCGAGAACGGCTGATACGATACTGGTTGCGATGAGCATCGTAGAGAACAGGGGTATGAGCGCTTGCGGACCGTGCGTTTCGAGTTCCGTTGCGAGCGATGAAAACAAGACGACCCCTGGTGCTATGGTTGCGAGTGCTACGATCACGACACCCATCAAACTGGTGAACGATACGAGCAGTGAAGACGTGATGAGAACATTGGATGTGGCGGTATATAGAAAGTTCAAGGTACGGTTGATCACAATAGCTTGTGGAGTCGAATGGATACCTTCTTCGATAGGTACATCGACCCCCATGAGTGCTCCGACGGCTTGTTCGTACAGGTGCATGTTATCGAACAGCTGCTTCGTAGTTTTGAAATGGAAGAGGATGTCCATCCGGCCGTTCGCGATGGACATCGACCATATGCGCGCAGGGAGGTTCGATAGGTAGGTTATCGCTTTGGGTGGGAGCGATGCGACGAAGGCGTTACGATCCTCTGATTCGATCGTGACGTGCTCGAACCCTTCGGGAGCGTCGGGGAACGCTTCTGATGGGAACGGGTTTCGGTTCTTGATAGCTACATCAGGAATGTTCAGACCCGGATCGGGGAAGGAGAGGAGCACAAAGGAGGTTGAGTGGAATGACGGTGAGAACGAAGCGACGAGCATATCGTCTGACGCTCGCTTATATGCTCGTATCAGAGTTCCTGATTCTCCTGCTCTCGTGCAGTGTCCGACCCCTTCCTTTGTCTGTACGAATCCGAGCCGTGCGAGCGTTCTCTTCTCACCTAGTATGTTGCGAACGCCGTTGAATATGAGGATGATCAGCACTACTCCGATGATGATGTATTCGAGCATAGGGTACACACGAAGAATCGGAATAAAAAGGTTCTCTGCGTTCGAATAGCATCACGCATGTGGATCGTACGGCTCCGAGAAGATGCGTTCGATCATCTCGGCTTTCTTCTTCCCGATGCGTTCGACGCGCATAAGATCCGGTTGCGGTGCGTTGGCGAGTGCGCGTATCGTTGAGAACTCTTCGAGGATGGGCCGTGCGAGCGTGGCGCTCACGCCGGGCAGGGATGATACGAGGTATTCTTGCATGCGGGCGAGGCTCTTCGTGTCTTTCTCTGCGTGCACTCTACTCGGCCGTCGTCCTTTGAGCTGTTCTCGTCGTGCGATCGCGTAGAGGAGCGCTGCGCTGTCTTTGGGGTTCTTCGTCGGCAGGATGGTGAGTTGGAAGTCTACGGCGAGTGAGCTGAGCACTCCTCTGATCGCGTTCGGGTGGATGTTTCGCTGTGCATAGACGGTTTCGAACCCTTCGATCATGAGAAGCGGTTTGACGGCGTCGCGTCTGAGTACAGGGGCTTGGCTGAGCAATCGCCCGTCGATCAAACTGTCGACGAAATCGGCTGCGTTCTTGAATTCCACGACGACTTCGCTGCTCAGGTGGAAGTCTCCGGTTTCGAGCTGTTCGAGTTCGATTTTCGCTCCGAGTTCGATGAGTTCTTTGACGACCGGATTCGCGCGTTCGCGTGTGTCCGCGTAGATCACCACGTCTTCTGAATAGGTGTTCAGTGGCGCTTCGGTGCGCGGTGCGCGTACGCCGTTTCCGATCTCTTTGAGGGTTTTGTTCATCGTCTTCTCGCGGCTGCGCGCGCTCCACAGGTATGCTTCATCGCGTGTTCCTTTGGTGACGAGGATCGTCACGTGTCCGCGCTCGTTGCGGCCTGTTCTTCCTCGCCGTTGGATGCCGCGGATCGTTGAGGGTACGGGTTCGTAGAATATGACGCCATCCACTTTGGGGATGTCGAGCCCTTCTTCTCCGATAGAGGTCGAGACGAGCACGTTGAATTCGCCGGTCGAGAAGGCTTCGAGCATGGCTTTCTGTTCTTTCTGTGAGAGTCCTGATTCGCGTTTCTTGGCTTGTCCTACGAAGAGTTGTGCGCGTACTCCTTCGAGTCCGTTGAGGGCTTCGACGAGTTTTTTCGCGTTGTCTCGGTACGAGTTGAATACGATGAGCTTCACGTCTGGTTCGATGCGTACGGTGTCTTCGACGATCTCGAGGAGTTTGATCATCTTGGGGTGGAGGACGTCGGTTTCCGCAAGCGTGATCGCCTTCGCATATGCTCGTCTGAACGTCGGGTCGGCGGCGAGGTTCTTGGTCGCCTTGCTCGTGTTCGATCCTGCTTTTTCGGTGATGTCACGCATGTATTCTACGAGTGCGTAGACGCCTTGCGATTCTGCGAGTTCGACGCCGTGCTGGATTTTCATCGCTTCGGCGGCGAGGCTCAGAGCTCGTCCGATGCGAAAATCTCGTCCTCCCGAGGCGAGTTTTCCTTGGAGTTGTGCTTGGAGTTTGAGCAGTTCGGTGCGTGTGAGGTCGTCTCGTACGGGTTCTCCGAGGTATCCTGCGATGCTCCTGATCTTCTCGGTGAACGCTTCTTTGAGTGTGGTGACGACTGCGCTCATGTTTTTGGGGAGCTCTACGAATTCGTAGCGCATCTCGACGTTTTGGATGTAGGGTTTGACGTCCGGATCCTGTGGGGTTCTCACTTCGACGTGTTCGATGTGGAGTTTGTCCATGACGTCTTCGATCTTCGTCTTGTCGGTTCCGGGTGATGCGGTGAGCGCTACGATCCGCTCGTATCGCGCTTGTTTCTCGTACTGTTTGGCGATCCATACGTAGCTGTAGTCTCCGGTGGCTCGGTGCGCTTCGTCGAATCCGAGTAGGACGACGTCTTCGAGGGTGATGCGGTTCGATATGAGGTCGTTCTCGAATCCTTGCGGGGTGGAGAATATGATCTGTTTCTGTTCGAAGAGGGCTTTTCTCTTCTCGGGCGGTACGCGTCCGGTGAGTACGCACATCGAGTCAGGGTCTATATCGGTGAGTTCTGCGAAGACGCGTTCGTACTGGTCGATGAGGGGCCTTGTAGGTCCGAGGAGCACGATCTTGCCTGAAGGCCTCTGTGTGAGCCGCTCGCAGGCTATGAGGAGGAACACGTTCGTCTTGCCAAGGCCGGTGGGGAGTACGATGAGCGTATTCCCCTGCGTAGCGGTCCGTGCGACCGCTGACTGGTAGGGACGTGGTTCGAAGCGTACCTCTGGCATACGAACCGGTTCTCAGAGCGCTTCATAACCGTTACGGGTGTCCAGTGGGATTCCGTCCGTGTTCGATGCGGCTGAGCGCTTCGTGTAGTGATCCGATGCCGGTGAAGAGTACGGTGTGCATGCCCATCGCTCGTGGTGCAGTAAGGTTCTCCGGTTGGTCATCGACGAATACGACTTCTTCTGGTTGTGTTCGTGCTCGCTCGCAGTAGCGTTCGAAGATCGCTCGTCCTGGTTTTCTCACCCCTTCTTCACAGCTGAGGATGCGTGGTTCGAAGTGCGCGAGTACGCCGCGTTCGTTGAGGAGCGTGACATGGGGTTCTTGGATGTTCGAGATGCATCCGATGACGAACCGCTCTTTGAGCGAGACGACGTATGCGAGCATGTCTTCATCGATCGTCGCGTGTTCGAGCTACGGATCGATGTAGAGGCGTTCGGATCCTGCCGGAGGATCGACGCCGAGGTCTTCGGCGACACGTGACCAGAAGCTGACGTGGTCGATCTCCCCTCGTTCCATCGCACCTTCGTGAGTGTTCATCGCGGTTCTGATGCTATCGGGTCCGACTCCGAAAAGTTCAGATGCGCGCTCGAGCATCTTCGGTCCGAATGCACCGACGATAACCCCTCCCAGATCGAAGCAGATAGAGCGGATCATGCCCGAACGATACGCACCTGGTTCTTAAAGGGTTCAGAATCCTAAGACAATTAAACGATGCCTCTGTCCGTCGTCTATGCAGATGCCGGCGGTGTTCTCAGAGCTCATCGAAGCGTTCGAAGCGCTCCCTGACCGTCGGAGCAGGCTCGAATACCTCATCGAGTACGGTGAAGAGCTCGAATACGACGGTTCTGTGGCGAATGAGGAGCACAAGGTTCCCGGCTGCGTATCGGCGGCCTATATCACCGGCAGCGTCTCTGACGGCCGCATGGTGTACCGTGGGTGGGCTGATTCACTCATCGTACGCGGCTTCGTGCGCGTGCTCTGTGAGGGCCTCTCAGGACACTCGCCTCGTGAGATCATCGAGGGTTCGAGGGTGTTCGTCGAAGACCTCTCGTCGCGTACCGCTGTCTCGTCGATGGTCGAGTCGAGAGCGAACACGTTCGCGAGCCTCTACGGGCGGATGCGTCGCATCGCGGAGGCAGCTCTATGAGGCTTCTCATGCTCGTCGCGCTCGTCGCGCTCGCGGCCTGCGCTCCGGTCGATGAACGCGTAGTGATCATCGGTCCTAATCAGGTTCCCTGTGTGCAAGGGTCTCCCGATCCGTGCTATCTGATCAAGGAGTCCACTTCGGAGCCGTGGATCGTGATGGATTCGACGATCGAACGCCTCGAACCCGAAGAGGGATACGAGTACACGGTGCTCGTGCGTGAACGGGACCGTTTGACCGATGAAAGGACAGTTCCGAAGGTGACGTTCCACGTCGTCGACGTCCTTGAGAAACGAGAGGTTATGGGACGGATCATGTGGTACTATGGCTAGCAGATAGACTTATAGAATCCGCACCGATGAACAGCTCCATGCTGAACGTTCTGGTGATCGTAGGATATCTCGTCCTTTCGGTCGGCTGGTTCTTCCTCGGTCATCTGATCGGATTCGTCGTGCTCGGGAGGATCGTGGGTGATCGTTCGCTCGCCAAGGCTGCGAAAATCGCGGGTATGCTCACCGGAGCATGGGTGCTCGTAGCCTCGATCGTGGCGGGTATCTCACTGGGATTCGAGCGCACGATCGGATTCGCAGAGGTGTTCGTCGCTGGCGTGCTCGCTCCGCTCGCGTACCTGTGTGGTCTTGCGTTCCTCTCACACCGCTTCTACGCACTGTCACGGGCGTATTCGATGCTCGCAGCCCTTGCCATCGGATTCTCGTATCTCATCGCTACGGTGATCCTGAGCATCATCGTGCAGTTCGTATTCGTAGTCGGGTTCATGACATACCTATCGGTTATCTGACCCCTCAGAGAATCACGGAGCCAGCAAACGATACGTTATTGTAGTGCGAGTCGCTCAGAAGACTATGTTCACACCATGGGCCGCCTTCCTCATCGGAGCTCTGATGTTCTTTGTGCCGTTGTCGGTGGTACATATCGGATCGTTCTTCGTGTTCGGGAGAATCCTGGGTCGGGGAACCGTTCTCAACGCTCTCGCTTCTGCGGGCGTCGTGTTCGGCCTGGGGATTCTCGTGATCATACTGGTGACGGCGATCCTCTCTATCCATGAAGCGTTGATCGACTCTCTTCTCGTCCTTCTCATGCCTCTCTATGTAGCTGCTCTCTTCGCCCCAGCGAGGTGGATCTACCGTCTGCCGACCGTTCGTGCGTTGGGAGCAGCGTTTCTCATAGGTTGTGCGACCATCGCGATTCTCTTTCTCGTTCAGATCACGGTCGGACTGATAGGACTCCTCGTATTCACACCGTTCTGACGACTCATGGAGGTACCCTCTTGTTCGTAGAGCGAAGCCTCTATAAGAGGAGCTGTGTTCGCACCTCGATATGACGGAATGGAATCTTGATGATCTGACGGGTGGTTCGTCGGTTGATGATCTGATCGCAACGCTCACAGCTCGCGTCGAGTCGTTCAAACAACACAAGGATTCGCTCGACGACGTGACGGCCGAACGACTGCTCGTGCTCGTCCGCGAGTATGAGGGGATCGAGGATCTCTCGAGCGTGATCACTGGGTATCTTGCGCTCAAGGTGTCTGAGGATATGCATGATGAGCAGATGCTCGCGGTGCGTTCGAAGTGGGGTCAGATCGCGACGAACCTCGGCAACGACCTGATCTTCTTCACGCACTGGTTCACGTTTCTCGATGACGATCGTGCGGAAGCGTTCATCGGCTCACCGGTGCTCGAAGACTACCGGTATTTCCTCGAACGCCTCCGTGCGTTCAAGCCGTACACGCTCTCGGAATCCGAGGAGCGTATCATCGCGCTCAAGAGCGCTGGTTCGTCTCCGCGCTCGCTCTATTCTGTGGTGCGCAGCGGAATGCCGTTCTCGTTCGATGGTGAGGATCTGACCGAGGAGGATCTCAAGTCGCGTATCTACGATCACGACTCCGGCGTTCGTGAGCGGGCGTATAAGGCTCTCTTCGCTCCGTTCGAAGAGAACCGTACGTTGCTCGTTGAGATCTACAAGGGGGTCGTGCTCGACTGGCATAATGAGGAGGTCGCGATCCGCTCATTTCCGAACGCTCTCAGCGTGCGCAACTTGAGTAACGATGTCTCTGATCGTTCGGTCGAAGCCCTTGTAGGTGTCGTTGAGCGCAATGAGCATCGGATGCAACGCTACTACGATCTCAAGCGGCGTATCAACGGCGACTATGAGCATTCGCGCTTTCACCTGTATGCTCCCTACAAGAACCAGCCGTCCCGTTCGTATTCGTACGAGCAGGCGCGTGATCTCGTGCTCGATGTCTTCGGTTCGTTCGATGAACGCTTCGAACAACTCGCTCGTGACGTATTCGATGCGCGTCATGTGCATGCGCTTCCCAAGAAGCGTAAGCGTACTGGGGCGTTCAGCTATTCGGTGACGTCGCGTACCGAGCCGTATGTGATGCTCAACCACGCGGGTAAGCTCCAAGATGTTTTTACTATGGCGCATGAGTTCGGCCATGCGGTCCACGGCCAGCTCGAACGCAATAATCCTGCGCTCGTGAGCCATGCGGGATTGCCGCTCTCTGAGACGGCTTCGCTCTTTGCCGAGCTGCTGCTCACCGAACGCCTCCTCAAGGACGCAGATTCGGATGATGAGCGTATCTCGGTGCTCATCGAGAACCTTGACGGGTTCTATGCGTCGGTGATCCGTCAGATCGGCTTTTTGCGCTTCGAGAAGTATGCCCATGAACACGTCCCGAACGGTGCGTCGCTCTCCGAACTCGATGATGCGTATGCGCGTATCATCAGAGGACAGTTCGGTGACATGCACATCCCTGAGTCGTTCTTCGGCGAGTGGAGCATGATCCCTCACATCCATTCGCGTCCGTTCTATGTCTATTCGTATGCGTGGGGTAACCTGCTTGTCCTCGCTCTCTTCGAGCAGTATCGTCAGGAGGGGTCTGCGTTCGTAGAGCGATACCTCGAACTGCTCAAAGCGGGTGGTACGCGTCCTCCGCTCGAGCTGCTCGACGCGTTCGGTGTTGATGTCGGTTCCGAGTCGTTTTGGGAGCAGGGCTTTGCGGTCGTCGATGCTCAGATCGATCTGCTTGAGCGTCTGGCGAAGTGATCGGCTCAGCACGGCTCTCGTGCTTTTCGCGCAGTATGCGCCTGTATGCTTGCTCTAGTCTCTGCTGAACAGGTTGCGGAAGAAGTCCGCTATGATCGCGAAGAGTCCTCGACGCTCGGTCTGTTCGGGTACGAAGAGTTCTTCGATCGGTTCTCGCTCCCGCTCGGGTTCAGGCTCGGGCGCGGGTTCAGGCTCAGGCTCCGGAGGCGGTGCGATCTTCGGTGATGAGGTATCGATGAGTTCTCCGGCGATGCACACACGCCCGTCTGCTGTGGTTCCGCCGCTCGGGATGCAAGCATTACCATGCGTGCAGCTCAGACAAACAAATCCTGATGCCGTGCACGTTCTAAAGGTGGGAAGCCTGTCTCCGAAGATCATACAGCGTTCGCCGCTGACGCATCCGAAACACTCCTCAGGTTCTTCGATGACGACATCATCCACGGGCGTGTCCTCTCTGAAGCAGATGAACCCGTTCCGTGTCCAGTGCCAGTACGTGTCGCAGTGCGTTCCTGAACCCCTTCTCCGCCGCTCGTCCTCGGCATCATCAGTGTGCTCGGTGTCTTCGGAAGCCTTGCTTTCGGGGTCTTCTTCAGAACGATCATCAGAGTCATCCTCGTGAGGGGCTTCATCGGTATCATCCGGATCATCCTTGCCCTGGGATGTATCTTCACCACTATCTTGATCATCAAGTGGTGACGCCGGGTCTTCTGGAGTGACGGGGGTGTGTGGCGGCCTGTTGCACGCTCCATTAGTGCATCCATGCGGGCAGACGGCTGTCTGCGAGCTGACGAACCATCCGCTGCAGCCGTAGTATGTGAGTACGTCTCCGACGCACGAGTCCAGATAGAGGCTCGGAACCGGGTTCGCACGGGTTACGCCTGATGTGACTCCCGCTTCATACACACTGCTCTGAGTCGTATAGCATCCTAGTGAGAGCAGTTCTTCGAGCCCGTACCTGACGATTTCTTCTGCTCGTGCCTGAAGTACCGGCACGTACGGTTCTATGAGCGGTTGGAGGAACCGTACGTAGGCCGCCGCTTCTGAGTGTTCAGGTACGATGATGAGTGCTCGTCCATCGTCTACGATGATGACGATGGCGTGTTCGTATACCGCTGCGTTCAACTCTGAAGTCGTTCGTATTCGCATGTCGACGATGTCTCCATGCCATGCGTTCGCGAAGAGGATAACCTGTTCGAGTACCATGTAATCGTAGCTCTCTTCATCTGAATCTGTTGCGCCGATGATCATGAGTTCGTCTATCAGAGGCCTACATCTTGCTTGGGAGCACCCGTGCTCACAAACATCTTGTGTTCTGACTACGAGTCCATCGGAACAGTCGTATCGCACGATTCTATCAGCGACACAGTGATCCGCATAGTCTGAGGGTATGCGTTGTCCCTCCATGCGTCCGAAGGTGACTCGTGGTCCTGGAAAATCCATGGGGGTTGTGATGCATGTGATACGGAGCGCTTCTTCGATACCTACTCCCATGATCTCTTCTGCTTCCATACGGAGCGTGGGGAGGTATGGTCCGATGAACCTCTCGAGTTCGTCTGCGTACTCAGCAGCTTCGGAGCCTTCAGGTATGCTCAGGAACACGTTCCAATCGACAACGAATACCACGATGTTCTCTTCGAGGTCTCGGTCGGTGATGCTCGAGATGCTCCTCACATCCGCAGAGACGGCACCCGGGTAGAGTTGGTGTGCATGCCACAGCGCTTCTTCGAGTATGAGGTATTCGTAGCTCGCTTGTGGTGCGTCTGTCGCTCCGATGATGCCAAGTGCCGATGCGCTTGAGATGACGAAGAGGATCGCTCCGAGTGAGAAGATACGTGGGTTCATGACCGCTCCAGAGGCGTTCGTGTTCTTAATCGTTTTGGGCACTGATCTCTGTGGTTTCGACTTCTTCTGCGGCTACCACGGTGAACGAACGTGCGCTGTCTCCTTCGTCGGGTCTGATGATCCTCACTCCTTTCGTCGATCGTCCTATGACGCTGATCGGTGCGATTGGGGTTCTGATGAGGACTCCTTTCTCGGTGATTACGATGAGTCCGTCTTCATCGTTCACCGCGGCGACGCCGATGACCGCTGCTGTGCCGTTCTTGATGTTGATGACGCCGCTTCCGCCGCGTGATTGGAGGCGGTATTCTTCGAAGGACGTGCGTTTGCCCAATCCGTCCGATTTGATGGTGAGCACGTGTGGTCCTTCGCTACGCTTCGCGGCTCCTACGACCGTGTCGCCCGGTGCGAGCCTGATTCCGCGTACTCCGTATGCGGTTCGTCCCATGGCTCGTACGTCGGTTTCTTCGAAGGTGATGCTCTTGCCCTGTGCGGTTCCGAGCATGATCCGGTCGGATCCATCGGTGAGTTTTACGTCCACGAGTGCGTCGTCTCCGAGCGTGATGGCTCGTATGCCGTTGGATCGTACGTTCTTGAAGGCGCTGAGCGGTGTGCGTTTGACCTGTCCCATGCGTGTCGTGAAGAAGAGGTATCGTCCTTCTGCGAAGTCATCGGTCGTCAGGTACGTAGTGATCGTCTCGTCGCCTTCGAGGTTGACGAGGTTGACGAGGGGTCGTCCTTTCGACGTTCGTGATCCTTCAGGGATCTTCCACACGCGCATCCAGTAGAGTTGCCCGGTGCTGCTGAAGAGCAAGAGCCAGGTATGCGTGCTGCAGACCATCGTTCGGCTGATGAAGTCGTCGTCCGCTGCTTTCGCTGCGGTGAGTCCTCGCCCTCCGCGTCGTTGGATGCGGTATTCCGAGAGGGGTATGCGTTTGATGTATCCTTTGTTGGTGACGGTGACGACGACCTGTTCTTCTGCGATAAGGCTCTCTTCGTCGATGTCGAGGGATACTTTTTGGGCGAGGTGGGTGAGCCGCTCGTCTCCGATGATCGAACGTGCGTCTTCGAGTTCTGCTCTGATGATCGCGTAGACTTCTGCGGGGTCTGCGAGTATCTTGTTGTAGCGTTCGATGCGCGTTGCGAGTTCTCGGTGTTCGTCGCGGATCTGCTGTGTTTCGAGCGCTGAGAGTTTCTGCAGGCGCATGTCGAGGATCGCCTGTGCTTGTATTTCGCTGAGTGCGTACTTCTCTTCGAGCGTCGCTTTGGCTTGGCTTGCGGAGGCCGATGCTTTGATGTCTTCGATGACTTCGTCGATGCGGTCAAGCGCGATGATGAGTCCTTCGAGGACGTGGCTTCGCTCCTGTGCCTTGCGCAGTTCGTGTTCGGTTCTCTTCGTGACGACTTCGAAGCGGTGTGCTACGAAGGTTCTGATGAGTTCTACGAGCGAGAACGTCTTGGGCTGTCCTTTGTCGATGGCGACGAGGTTCATGCCGTACGTCGTTTCGAGGCGTGTGTGTTTGAGCAGTTGGTTCTCGAGGAGTTCTCGCGTCACGTCCTTTTTGAGTTCTATGACGAGTCGCATGCCCTCCTTGTCGGATTCGTCTCGTAGGTCGTGGATCCCGTCGATGCGATCGGTTCGTACTCCTTCGGCGATCTCTTCGATGAGTCCTGACTTGTTGAGCTGGTAGGGTATCTGGGTGATGACGAGCCATGATCTGCCGGCGTGCTCTTCGTAGTGCCATACGCCGCGTACGCGCAGTTGTGCTCTCCCCGTTTCGTATCCTGTTCTGATGACGGCGCGGTTGACGATCTCTCCTCCGGTCGGGAAGTCCGGTCCGGGAAGGTGTTCCATGAGTTCGTCGAGTTCGATCTCCGGATCGTCGATGAACGCTTGTATGGCGCTGATCGTTTCCGAGCCGTTATGTGGCGGCATGTTCGTCGCCATTCCGACGGCGATGCCTGCGGTTCCGTTGAGGAGCAGGTTGGGGAGTGTGCTTGGGAGAACAGCGGGTTCTTGGGTTGAGCCATCGAAGTTGTCGATGAATACGACGGTTTCTTTGTCGATGTCTTCGAGGAGCGCTTCTGCTGCTTTGGTCATGCGCGCTTCGGTGTATCGGTATGCTGCTGCTGCGTCTCCGTCGATCGATCCGAAGTTTCCCTGGCCGTCTACGAGCGGGTAGCGTAGGTTCCACCATTGTGCGAGGCGTACCATCGCGTCGTAGATCGCGCTGTCTCCGTGCGGATGGTACTTTTTGATGACTTCTCCTACGACTCCGGCGCTCTTCGAGTAGCGTTTGTTCGAGCGCAATCCTTCTGCGTGCATCGCATAGAGGATGCGTCGTTGTACGGGCTTGAGGCCGTCTCTCACGTCGGGGAGGGCTCTGCCAGCGATGACGCTCATCGAATAGTCGAGGTACGCGCGTTTCATCTCGCTCTCGATCGTGTGCGTATAGATGCCTTTCTCGTCGGTAGCGACGGGCGTTCGTTCGGCTGACATTTATAAGAAAGCCACGTTCGCGGGTTTAAAAATCATTCGTAGTCGGATGCGTGATGAGCATCCGGTGGGGCAAACTATCTAAAAGGCTGAACGATGGAATGTGCTCATGGCCGATAAGGAGTATGCTCGTTTCGGATTGCTCATCGAGAAGCATTCGAAGGATGACGGCTCGAACTTCAATATCTCATCTTCGAACACGGGCATCCCGGATATCGAGATCATCGTATATCTCGAGGCGTGGCTCGAGAAGTTCAAAACGCATGTGAAGGGTCCGATCAAAGAATCGATCCTCTTCTTCAACAATACTGATATGTTCAATGAGGGTGACGATGGAAATCCGTAGGTTCACAGACGAAGATGCTGAAGACACAGCACGTATCAGGGCGGCTACGATCACGCAGCTCACCGAGTTCTACGAGCGTGAGGCGCTCGAGGCATGGGCGGGTTCGATCACCGCCGAGGATTTCAAGCGTTCAGCGAACGAATACCACCGGTTCGTCGCGGTTGAGGACGGTAGGATCCTCGGCTATGGTGATTGGAAGCCTGCTTCGAACGAGTTCGCTGGCATCTATATCGATCCTGATGCGCAGGGCAAGGGTGTCGGCTCAGCGCTTTTCGACGCCATCGAATCTGATGCGCGCGAGGCTGGTGCTCCCCGGTTGTGGGCGAATGCGACGAAGAACGCCCGTGGATTCTACGAGCGCCATGGCTTCATGGAAGAGGGCGAAGGATACTATGAGGCTGACGGCTATCGTATCCGCACGCTCATGATGGGTAAGCGCCTCTCATGATACGACGATTCCGTGCTCAGGATGCGGCTGCGGTGAGCACACTGCACGCGAACACGATCCGTAAGATCAACAAGGGAGACTATTCCGAGGATCAGATCGAGCCGTGGGCATCGCATTCGAGTCCTCAGCTCTTCATCGATTCGATGTTCGAGCTCGTCCGTTTCGTAGCCGACTATGCGGGTCGTATCGTGGGCTTCGCGGATTACAAGCCCGAGACAGGTCAGGTCACGGGTCTCTACGTGTCTGCTGATCATCAGCGTTCGGGATACGGCAAGCAGCTCTACGCCGCGCTCGAATCTGATGCGCGTAGGCGTAAGATTCCCAAGCTCTGGCTCGAGTCGACGCTCACCGCGGCTCCCTTCTACGAGGCGATGGGCTACGTCCGCACGTCACAGGTGCGTGTTGTTGAGAAGCACAACATCGAGATGATCCGTATGGAGAAGTCGCTCGGTGGCGAGTGATGCTCTTCGTATCGCGTATCGTTGTGCTCGTCCGCGACTATTCTGAGGCGCTCGCCTTCTACGAGCAGGCCTTCGGGTTCTCGATCATCCATGACCATACGTCTGCGAGCGGTCAGCGGTTCGTGCACATCGGCCCTGACGATCATGACACCGGTATCTGGCTGCTCATCTGCGAAGACGAATCACGGATCGGCGACCAGACAGGGGGTGAGCCGCTCATGACGCTCACGACCGACGATCTGATCGGATTGCACACGCACCTCGCTAGGATCGGTGTGATCATCACAAGTCCGATCACCCGCACTCCCGAGGCGAGTTTCTTCCACTGCCAAGATCTCTATGGGAACGGTATTGTTATCACACAGTTCGAAGAGTGAGTGCTGCTCGTGCGTAGTGTCGGATACGCTCTTTGATGGTTGGATCGTCGAGTTCTTCGAAGGTGAACCATCGGCATTCCTCGCTCTTCTCTGTTTCGCTCAGTGAGAGTTCTTTTGTGTCTGAGCGTGCGAAGTAGACGAGCGATACGTGCTCATGCGTGTCGGTGATCGGATGGCGGTTCATGAATCGCGGTGGTATGAGTTCTCGGTATGCTCCGTCTTCGTACGGTGGTTCGTCGCTGATGAGTTCTACGTCGAGCCCTACTTCTTCGCGTGCTTCGCGCAGAGCTGCTTCGTTCGGGTCTTCGTCGAGTTCTATGTGTCCTCCGACGCCGAGCCACACGTCGTATTTGTCGTGTTTTCTGAGCAGTACGGTGTTTTCGCATACGATGTATACGTCGACGGTGAAGTCGATCAGCTCGTGGACGTGTGGCATGATCGGTACAAAGTATGTGGGTCTTTAATGCATACTGCTCCTTGAAACCATCCATCCGAAAACGCATGTATCGGCATCATGAGCTGATGTGGTTCGCTCGTTCATCGAGGATTCGTTGTCTTCTGCGCGATGACGACCATCCGATGACCATCGAGCGTCGTTCTCCTCAAGTCGAAATCGCCATAGAATCCAAGCACGGTAAATCCACTCTGTTCGAGGAAGTAGCGTATCTCTTGGGGGAAGGTCATGCGTTTGACGCTGCGATCATGACTCACGATGCGTCCGTTCTTATCGGTGAAGGTCGCTTCGTCGATGCTCAACTGGTTGTTCTCGTCGACGGAGTACCGTCTGGTCGATGCGTATCCTGATTCGTTCGCACTCTTCTTTTGTTCGCGTAGGTGTGTTGCTTTGTCGATGAATACGATGGGGTTGAACGTGTCTATGATGAGGATTCCGCGGCGTTTGAGGGCTCGGTTGTGGTTCTGGAGGGTTGTGACGAGGTCCTCGTTCGTGGTTGCGTAGGCTATGACGGTGCAGAGCGTTATGATCGCATCGAACCTGTTGGTGAAAGAGAGCTTCGTCTGGTCCGCTACCGAGAAGTCTATGTCGGGGTATGTGCGTTTCGCATGGCGTATGAGTGTTTTGTTCAGATCGACTCCGGTCATAGAGTATCCTCGTCCGTGCAGGTATCCGCAGTGCGAGCCGGCTCCGCATCCGACGTCGAGCACGGTTCTCACGGAGTGCTCTTTGAACACCCGTTCGAGAAAGGCGCATTCTCGTTCGACGCGCGATTCTTGTTCGCGAGCCCAGATCTCTGGTTCCTCGTACCATATCCGGTGTACCGATCCGTTCTTCATGGTCGATCGTCGTTCGAATACGGTTCTTAAGCGCTCTGCTCACGAGAGCTCGACACCTTGACTCCTCTCGTCCGACACGTATAAGAGCACATCTACAACTCCACAGGTATGAAGACGATTCTCGTTGATGCGATCCGAACCTTGGTTTCTGAGGAGGGTGTGATGTTCGAGGACCTCTACGAGTTGCTCGAGTCGTATCCGAACCGTAAGATCGTGCTCACGGGTGCGGATGATGCGCAGATGGAATCGTTCGGCTTGAACGATCTGCCGTATGAGGTGTTCACCCTCAGGCATGATCCTGAGAAGTCCGATCCGCGCTACTATGAGCTCATGCTCGAGCGCTTCGGCTTGTCTGCTGGTGACGTCGTGTACTTCGAGCACAACGAAGCGGCGGTTGCGAGCGCTCGATCCGTTGGTATCACGGCGTTGCACTATGATCCGAAGGTTCGCGATCTGCAGGCGCTGCGAGCGTTCCTCGACGAGCATCTCGGATCGTGATGTGCTATCGTTCGCTCTCTCCGATGATCTGCTTGTACACTCTGACCGAGGCGTTGCAGTAGACGCATTTCTTGCGGCTCTTCTCGCTGATCGGTTTGAGGGGTAGGAATTTCTGGCTTTGTCCGCACTTGGAGCAGCGTATGATGAGCGGCATCGGTTACGAGTGGTATACGTGTTTTTCAGTCTACTGGTGGAAGAGGTCTTTCGCCTGTTCGCGTCCGATCTCGAAGTAGCGGAAGAACGTGTCTGAGAGGCTGAGTTTGAAGCTGCGTCCCGAAGGGGTTTTTTCCAAGAATCCTTCTTTGACGAGTTCGCGGATGTGTTCGTAGGCGTGGCTTCCGATCTGCTCTACGATCTCTGATTGGAGCGCTGGTTCTTTGTGGGCTACGAGGGCGAGTATCTCGAGTGCTGTTTTCGCGAGTTCTGTCTCTGCGTTGAGGTGTCGTACGACGGATACGTAGTCTTGTTTGAGCGTGAGTTTCCAGCGTCCGTTGCGCTCTTGCATGAGTTGTATCGGCCATGCTTCGAGGCGTTCGGAGAGCTTGGCGAGTTCTTCTGTGACGGTGTTTTTGCGTACGGACGTGTAGCGTACGAGGTCTTCTTCTGTGAGCGGCATTCCTGAAGCGAAGAGGAGGCTGAAGAGTTCGTTCTGCTGGTCGTGTCCCATGGTTATGCTCGCGAGTATATGTCTCCTTCACGTTTGATGGTTCCTTGTTTCTCGAGCGCTTCGAGGTATGGTTTGAGGGCTTCTTCTTTTATGCCGGTTTCTGTGCTGATCACGTCGATGCGTTTGGGTGCGAGGGTGATCGAGAGCATGATGATGTTTCGTGCGAGCAGGTCTGATCGTTTCTTGAGGCTTACGTTCTCTGAGATCTTCTCTTTGATGATCTGATCGTACTGTTGGATCGTCGAGGCCACGGTCGTGACGAGTGCGTTGTAGTCGGCGAGGCTCATCTCGAATTCGTCGGGGTCCGATACTTCGATCGAGGCGGGGTTGAAGTCTTGTATGAATCCGAAGAGCTGTTCGTGGTTTTTGAGTTCGAGGTCGACTTCGAAGAATCCCGAGTAGATGTCGTCTTCTCCTTCGAGGCGTTCGACGTCGGTGAGTTCGATGCGGTGGCTCGTGTATCCTCGTTCGTCGACTTTCTTGGATACTTCTTCGAGGACTTTCTCGACGTATTCTTTTGGTTTTCCGGCGATCTGTACGACTGCTGTTGCGCTGATCATGGAGTATGAATCCGAATCCTTGTTTATAAGCTCTGCTCCTCTGGCTCTGTCCAGAATGGGATGTCTACATCGGTAGGTTTCAGGTTATGACGCAGCAAACCGTGACGGTGGGACACGATCGATGCATTCACGGTAAACGTTTCCCGTGCGGATTCGCAGTATGTTTGCACAAGCAGGCTCGGTCAGCTCTATCAGCCTCCACATCGTATACTGCAGCGGGCGGTCTGCGCTTGTGCGAAGTACCTTTCGTACGCGTGTTATATGAAGCGTTGTGGACGCCGCGACTCGTACGGAGCGATCATTCTGGACAGAGCCGCTCCTCTGGGTGTAGCCGTGTTCAATCCGCACGTCTCGTCGATGGTATGAGGAGCATGAGTCCTGCGAATCCGACGCCGACCGGCATGATCCATGGTTCAGCGTTCTGTACGGTTCGATTCGTGCGTATGAGGTTGACGAGCTGTCTGATGGCTCGTCTGATCGGATCGGCTCTGAGCGGTTCTGGCTGTGTGGGTGGAGGCTGCACCACAGGCTGTTCTGTTGGTTCGTGTGGCTGCTCCTCTTCTGGTTCATCGGGATACTCGGGTGTGGGTTCGTCTGGTGGGATCGTCCGGTTTCCGACGAATCCTGGTACGGTTGCGATTCGTACGTCGATGACGCTTCCGTTCTCGAGTGCGAGGAGCACGGGCGTTGCGTTCATAAGTTCTCGATCCGTGAAGGATATCGTGAGTGCGTCTCCTTCACGCTGGGTGGTGCGGGCTGCGCATGCGAGGAACGTCGCGTTCGAGCGGGCGTTGGAGCGGTATGTGTAGGCATCTGCGCTCGTACGAGCGAGCGTGTAGAAGCTCGTCATGTGCTCTGGTGGGTTCGTACATGCGTCGAGTTGTGTTTCGAGCGCTTCGATGCGACTGGAGTGCTCTGAGCACACGATCGAGGCGTCGGGTTCTGGGCAGTGCTCTGCGTCCGATACGAATCCGATGGTCAGGTTGGTTTCTCCGCAGTCGTTCTCTGCTCTGATGATGTAGATCTGTTCGCGTAGGTTCGGTGTGGGTGTGTACTGTTTGATCGTTCCTGTCGTGCTCGTATCGCTTCGCAGCGTGTGGGTGAGGTTGCTCACCGAATACGCGTAGGGTGTCTCGGAGGTGATCCGGTAGCGGATGCGCTCTTCTTGTATGGGCTCGGCGCTGATCACCGGTGTCGGACAGAGGAACTGTTCTGCCTTCTCGGAGCGGTATGCGACGGCTGCTGCTCGTGCCGTACAACTCGTGTTCGCTCTGATGACGAAGGCGTGGCGTTCGAGCGATGAGCCTGGAGTGTAGCTTTTGGGAGTGGCTGCTGCGCTCACTGCTGGTTCGCGCAGGATGCTTCCGTAGGCGTCTTCGATCCAGTACGTATAGGGTTCTTCGGCTATGATGCGGTAGGTGATCGGAGCCTCTGATACGGGTTCGGTGGTGATCTCGAGGGTTTCGCATGGTTCGATCACTTCTTTGGGTTCTGCGATGCCGACGGCCGTGCTGCTCAATGCGCAGCTCGTGTTCGCGTAGATGATGAAGACGCGATCACCCGGTGCTGAGGGTGGCGTGTAGCTTTTCGTCGATGCGGTTGCGCTCTGGCTCGGGGCGCGCATGGGTTCTCCCCATGCGTCTTCGATCCAGTATGTGTATTCCTCATCTGCGATCACGCGGTATGTTATGGTTCCGGTGTGGAGCGGTTCTGTTTCGATACGTGCGGGCTCGCATGTTTCTACTGGTTCTTCGACGAATCCTACGACTGCGGCGGCTGTTGCGCATGCGTTTTCGGCGCGTACGATGAAGATTCGTTCTGTAGGTCCTAGTGGTGGCGTGTAGCGTTTGATCGCTGGCGTGCTGCTCACTGCTGGCGTTCTCATGAGGGTTCCGAATGCGTCTTCGATCCAATATGTGTAGGGTTCTTCGGCTATGATGCGATACTCGATGCGATCGTCTTGCAACGGTTCGGTTTCGATCGTCATCGCGCATGTCGGGATGGTGCAGGGCGTGGGTTCTGCGAGGTGGAATCCTTCGCAGTCGAGACAGCGGTTCAGGCTCAACTCCTGCGTATCAGGTCTTCTGATGGTCGTGTTCGCTCCTTCGAATGAGAGGGTGAGCGTGCCGGTTGCATAGGCGTTCGCCTGTTCATGTGAGAGGGGTATGGTTGGACACGTCAGGTTCTCGGGTTCCGCTATGGTGAGTACGGTGATGCCTGATATGTTCACAGTCTGGTCGTCGATGAGGAGTGTTCCGTATCCATAGACTTCGACAAATTCGTACCCAAGTTCGGTGACGAATCCTGATGCCGTTGGGATGAGGAGGAGTCCGATGATGAGTGTTCGTATCATGCACCGGTGATGGGCGGATGCTTCAAAGGTGCAGTGGCGCAGGTATCGGAAGGATTCCGCTACATATAAGTATCAGGACCTGCTTGGGTCTCGATGACGCCTCACGATCAGGGTCTTGATATCCTCGTGAGCGATCCATCTGTGCTCGGACTCGTTGGTGTGGTGAACGTTGAGCGCGAGATTCCGCTCTATAAGTCTCGGTGCTCGATGATTACCGATATCGATGTGCTCTACGAGTTGTCGGATGGTGGTGTGGCGATCGCTGAACTCAAGACGAGCAGCGGAACCCGCTGGCTCAAGGCGATGCAACAATTGACGATCGGTTCTCAGTACGTCGAACAACGCTATGGTGTTCGTCCGGTCTGCTTCTATGTACACAGACCTTCTAAACGCCTCCGCACGATCAAGTCGGATTCGGGCGTCGGGTTCTTCGAACCCGTAGAGCAAGACGCACATCTGGGTCTTGCACGCTGGGTCAACCATCAGCTTCTGAGGTTCGCCGATCGTCTTCCTGGAAACGTGCTCTTCTACGAGCCTGTTTAGCGGTCGTCACCACTCCCTTTGATGACGCCGCGTTCTGCTCTGGATTTGAGCTTTTCGAGGTTGATACGGGCGACGTCGTCGAGTTCTACGCCGATTTCGTCTGCGAGGAGCGCTACTCCCCAGAGGATGTCTCCGAGTTCTTTGATGAAGTATGTTTTGAGCGATTCGTCTCCTTCGATGATCTCCTGTGGGTCTTCGTCACCGTAATCCGTGCGTACGATCTTCGCATATCTCCCTGCGAGTTCGCCTGCTTCGCCTGCTATGAACGGGGCGAGGTAGTGTAAGGCTCGTTCTTTCGGGTAGCGCGCGGTGGTCTTGGCTGCTCGTTGGTAGTCGTTGAATTCCATACGGTGACGCCTGCGCTCCTACTCAATATATCGCTTTGGGAATCGCGCTTCGCGTATGAGGGGTATGATCGCTTCTGGATCAGCGGTGCTGATCGCTCGTTTGAGCGTTTTCGCATTGGCGGCTGTGCTCACCGTCCAGAGGGCTCGTTCTCTGATATCAACGGGTCGTGTTCGTGCTGATCGTCTGTGGAGTTCGAGCCATTCTGCGAAGTCTCTCGTGATCCGGTCCGCTATCTTGCCGGTTTCGATGCCGCTGGTGAGGTCTTCGAAGATGCTCGGGTTCGCACGTGCTGCTCGTCCGATCATCAGGTGGTCGCATCTTGAGATCCTGCTCGCTTCGCCTGCGCTTCGCACGTCCGTTACGTCTCCTGAGAGCGTGACGGGGATGCGCACAGCTCGTTTCACGTCGGCTGCGTACGCCCAGTCGGCTCGGTCGCTGTAGCGCTGCGCTCTCGTACGGGGGTGTATGGTGATGCCATCGACGCCGAGCGATTCGAGTTCTCGTGCGATTCCGACTGCCTGGGGCGAGTCCCATCCTTTGCGCAGTTTCACGGTGAACGGCTTTGTGAGGGTTTCTCTGAGTGCTCGTACGATGCGGTAGAGGCGTTCGGGTTCCCTCATGAGCGTGCATCCCCCTCCGCGGTCGAACGTCTTGCCTGTCGGGCATCCTGCGTTGAGGTCTATGATGACGGCGTACTTTTCGAGGATGCGTGCTGCTCTCACGAGTGTTTTCGGGTCTGATCCTCCGAGTTGTATGACGAGTGCGTCTTCGTCGTGCGGGTCGATCTGTTCTCTGATCGCCTGTTCGACTCCTCTCACATCGGCGATTCCGCAGAACGTGTCGGCATCGATCATGTCTGTTGTTACGAGTGCTGCTCCGCGTCGTCTGCAGAGGATGCGGAAAGGTGTTCTCGTAACGCCTTCCATGGGAGCGAGGAAGAATCGTCCGTGGGGCCTGTACGATCCGATGGCGAGCATGCTATTCGGATGAACGGTGGTGTTTAATGGTCTTCGCTGAATGAAATCACGGTTTTGATGTGTCGCGGCATGGCTGCGATCGCGTCTTTGACGTGTTCGAACGCGTAGCGGCCGGTGATGATCTTCGATATCCGGTGGTGTTCTTCGAGTTCGTGGAGTGTTGCGAGTGCTCGTTTGAAGTCTTCGTTTGATGCGTTGACAGATCCGATGACCGTTCGGTTGCCGGTGACGAGGTGGTTGTTGAGTTCGTCGAGTCCGATGTCGGCTCTCGTGGTTCGTGGTGTGATGCTCGTGAGTACGACGACGCCGTTCGCACCGATGGTTTCCATGGCTTCGAGGGCTACGGCGCTCGATCCGGTGGCTTCGATGATCAGATCAGGTGGTCCGTGTTCGTGTGCGATCCATGAGAGTGGGTAGCGTTTGGCGTCGTAACGTGGTATATGTGCTTCGCGCAGGAGCGCTTCTTTTTTCTCGTCTGCTCCGAGTCCGGTGATCGTAACGTCGAATCCTCTCGTTCTGAGCGTGTGTGCTGCGAGGATTCCGATGGTTCCGTCTCCGGTGATGAACGCTCGCTCAGGCTTCCAGCTGAACGTGCTGTTCGCCGCATATGCGTTTTTGATTGCCTTCTCGATGATCGCCATCGGTTCTGTGAGAATCGCGTACGCTCGGGCGCGTTCGGGTACTCTGATGAGGTGTTCGGGTGCTTCGATCACGTACTCTTGTAAGAATCCGTCTGCTCTGCTGATGCCTCTCTCGATGCGACTGCCTGTGCAGTAGTCGTATTCTCCTCTCTGACATGAGGGGCAGTCGTCAGGTCGTCGTACGGTCGGTACGACGAGGTCTCCGGCTGCGAATCCGCGTACGTCTGATCCGGCTTCGATGATGCCGAGGCATTCGTGTCCGATAATCAGCGTGTCTGATCCTCTCGGAGGAGCACCGTAGGCTCCTTGAAGGATGTCTCGGTCGGTTCCGTCAAGGCCTACTTCGAGGACGCGGATCTTCACGCTTCCTGCCGGGCAGCGGGGTTCTTCTCTCGCGCTGATCCTCAGCGTGTGGGCGTGTCCGGGGGTGACGTGTACGACTCTCATGGAAACGTTCAGAACACATCATAGGCTCTTATAAAGACTTTCGATGTGTATGAGAGGAACCACCTGGTATACGAAAAACCAAACCATTATATATTGGTGTTTTCTTGGGACCGGCATGAAAATCGCCACGATACTTGCACTGTTCAGTGTCAGCATAGCACTCATCATGTCAGGATGCGACATCGGAACGACACCTTCAGAGCTTACGTTCGAAGTCGGATCAACAACAGGACCGGTCGCAGGAGCAACAGTCAGCGTTACCGGACGCGGAGATACAACCACCACTCAAGACGGGACAGCGACATTCACCGTTCCAAAGGGTAGAACGTATACCTACGTAGTCACACACCAAGAGTACCACGATGTGCAAGGAGAAGTACATGTAGGGTTAGGTGAGTCCCAGACCCAGACCGTTACTCTCGAGCAGCTCATAGCACCGGATCCTGATCCTGCGACGAGTCTGCACGTCGAGATCACGACAAGCGACGGATTCAGCGGAAGCTCAAGAGGAGCCTCAAGACTAGACATCAAAGTGAACCCCGCAGACGGAACAATAGCAACACTCGTCCAAACCACAGAAAACGAAGAAACAACACTCACACAAGAAAACATGGGCGACGACAACAACGCAATAACATACGAAGGAGAACTCTCCCTGAACAAAGAATACCACCTCATACTCGACCCAGTATGGTTCACAACAGGAAAAAACACCAAACACCAACACCCGAAAATAAGAATCCCACTAGAACTCAAAAGCGGAGATAACACGATAGAACACCACATCAAGTACCCCTGGAGCGACGTAATCGTATACCTCAGAGAACAAGAACTCAACGAAACCGGAGGAGTAGTCGTACACCCAGAAGTCGGCGTCCAAGTACAGATCTTCAACGCAGACAACCTAACAGAAAACGCCACAAGAGCAACACTCAGCAACAACAGAGGAGAAGCACGATTCCTCGAAACAAGCATACCATGGCTCGGAGAAGCAGAGAACCTCTACATCCTCGTACACGGAAAAGAACTCCACGAACAACAAGTATTCTTCGATAGCGGAACACTCAAACAGACCACCATCAACGGAGAAACCCACACAGTCTACCAAGCAACAAACAAACCCAACGAACGAAACAGCATCGAAATACGACTACGACAAATGCTGGTCACCGAACTAACGACGAACAGACACCAAGTGAATGAGGAACGCGATCGTCATGTGGCTGAGGCGTTCGGGGACGGACGATGGAGCGCACATGAAAGCAGGTGCTACACGTATTATGGAGAACAAGAGGATGATACAGACGAGCCTCCATTCTTCTCGTTCCGCCTGTCAGAGCCTACGCAAATCGAGAGCATCGGCACCCGAATGTATGGAACCAGCGGAGGAAGAGTGTATGAGTACAAGCTAGAAACCTCGACAGACGGTGAAAGCTGGGAACCATGGGGCAGTTATGATGGAACGCATGAAACGGACACCATAACAAGCTGGACGACCATCACCGTCGAGGATAGCTCCAAAGAAGTGAAGTGGGTAAGAATAACAGGGTACGGAAACGATGTGAACGGATGGACACACGTGAGCAGAGTCTACCTTAACGGCGAAAGACCGAAGCTGCTCGTCGACCGGTCCGATGTCGTAGTCCTTGACCCATGCGAAGAGATGACGTGCAGCTGATCACTGATCCGAAAACGGTTTCTTTCCGATTCCGACCGGCTCGTTGATGCGCCGGAGGCTCACGATTTATCGGATCACATCCCGATACGTATACGCGTCCTTCTGGAATACGAGGGCTCCGGTGACGATGAGCAACCCCAGATCGCGGATCATGGTCTCACCGTAGTTGAGGTTGAACACGGTGAAGAGCAGACTCGCGGCGAGCATGCCGGCCGCGATGCGCGTCTGGAACCCTATGAGAAGCGCGAATCCGAATACGACTTCGAAGAGCCCGTGCATGATGACGAGCGTCTCGGTGGGGATCGGGACTGCGTCCATCCACATCGGCACCCAATTCGTCCAGTCGGACGGACTGAGGAGCTGACTCACGCCGAACCAGAGGAAAACACCAGCGATACCGATGCGGATCGCGGTGTTCGCCGTCTTCTCTGTAATCATCCGAGCGTCCCGATCACGTAGTCGTCGAGCCGCGCTTCAGGAGACGCTCTGCCTCCGTGTTGTCCTTCGAAGGCTGCGGTTCCGTCGGTTCCACACAGGTTCACGATCGCTCGTGACCCCCCTGGGTGTCTGGCGATCCACTCGGTCAGGTCGAAGACCTCGCCGCGGATAGCGGTCCAGCAGTCGTCCTGCGAGCTGCGCGACTCTACGTCAGCCATCGTATAGACCGGCCGGCCTTGATCGTCAGCAGGCGGGAATGGCGGCGTCTCGGTTTGTTGGGCGGGAACCTCGGTCGTGGTGTCTTGCGAGGGTTCCTCCTGGGCACAGCTGGCCAGGATGAGGAGTCCGAGTACGACAAGTACAGCTTTCATGCGGGGGAGGCCGGAAAGCCGGTTTTAAGCCTTATGAATAACCGTACGGGTCTTCAGGCTCTTCGAG
>JBLKOL010000042.1:0-4176 GCA_047602765.1 Candidatus Woesearchaeota archaeon | reverse complement strand
GAACGCGTCACTCGCCGCGGATACAGCTCCACGAACGAGCGATCCGAGCCTTGAGCTCGTCATCGACCGCGTGCTTCGCCTTACGACCGGGCTTGTAGTACTTCTTCTCAGCCTTGCCGCCCCACGAATACTCACCGGACTCGACCGTGACCCCGTCGTATTCGAACTGGTCGAGCAACACACCCTGGTGGAGGTTGTAGTAGATAGCCCGAGATGTGATCGGACCGTAGACGTCGCGGAAGATACGATACACATCGTAGCCCGTACCACGTTCGATGACCGAGAGGATCTCACCGACATGATCGCGGGTACGCGAACCCTTCGGACGACCTCGGCCTGTCATCGGAGCGCTTCGAGCAGGTCCTGCTCGAGGAGTCGGAACTGGCGTTCGAGCGACGGGTTGATCTCGATGTATTTGCCGATGATCCGCGAGACCGTCGCACGGTTCTCATCGGAGTCACCATGCGAAACCTCGGGAACGACGATGGGCTCGGCCGGCTCAGGTGCTTCGGGTTCGACGCGGGCCTCCTCGCTCCGAGCAGGTTCGTCAGGAGTCTTCGGAGGTTCCGGTGCCGGAGGCCTCACTTGAGGTTCGGGTTCTGTCTCTGCACGAGGACCGGTAGGTGACTCAGTGGATTCGGCGACCACCACAGGTTCCTCTTCAGAGTCTCGAACCTTCGCATCCGTTGCAGGAGGGTCTGCTCCACGGGGAGGTTTAGAGCGCAACTCTTCGAGCGCCCGTTCAGCACGTTCTAAGATGCCGGCGTCCTTGAGCGAGATGAACGAGACATCCGTACCCTTGATCTTGAACTCGATGGCGAGCCCGCCCAGATCAGAAGCGTGTTCGGCATAGAGCTTGCACATCTCGATGATCTGATCATGATCGAGAAACGGCTCTTTCGCCTCTTCGTGGAGGATCTTCGTACGTGAGATCGAACCCGACGATTCCTCGAAGAACACCGTCTCACCCGACGTGTTGTTCAAGAAGCGTTCGAGCATGAGATCGCGATAATTTACGAGGTAGTGATCAGACGTGTGGAAGTCGAGTTCGAACCCGAAGCCCTTCCACGCCGTCAGATAGTAGAATCCGACGCGTTCACGATACGGCATGATGATGCCCGTCACGTCGGGATTGACGAAGACCTGGAGGATGAGTGGCAGTTGCAAGTGAACGATCTCAAGGTCCTTCTCGACGCGTTCGGTGATCGCCGGTGCAGAGAAGTGTTCTTTGAAGATCGCCACGATCGCATCGAGCACCTCTCCTTTCGACGTCAGATTGAGATGGTGCTCGGAGTCGATCTTAGACATGTACGGGCGTGACGGACGCGCAACGACGCGCAAGGGTCCTTGTCCAGCCAAGTCCCGCAACGGCTCGTCGAGCACACTGCTCAACTCGTGAGGAACAGAGAACTCTGCAAGCAACCGTTCGAACTCACGGGCTACCTCTGACGGCCCGGAGAGATTCTCCACGGCGAAGCGAGCCTTCGACGCGAACCCGGACTTCTCGGCGAGATCCGCGAAGAACGACGACGTGAGTATCGTAAAACGCGGAACATACAGCCGGAGCGATCTGAGGTGACGGAGCGCAGCACCCTTGATCCCGATGGATTCGAGATCGAGCTGCGCGGACTGGGAATCCTTAACGATATGCATAACCCCTCACTTATAAGCCAATAGAGCGATGCTTATATACGTTTGGGTGACTCGCACCGTATGGATGACCTCACCCGCGAGTCCCTCGTAGAACTCCTCGAAGCACAAGACGTACTCACCGATGAAGACACGGCTGCAGCTCTGCGCACGGTCGACCGCGAGGCGTTCTTCGACGAACGCACGACTCCGTTCGCATACGCGCTCCAAGACGTACCCATCGAAGACCACATCATAGCACTCAATCCGCGTACGATCGCAGAACTGCTCAGCGTCGCACGGCCCGCAGAGGGCATGCGCGTACTGCTCCTCGGAACGAGCACCGGATACGTCGAAGCCCTCCTCTGCGAGATCGGATGCGACGTGAGTGTCATCGAACCCAACGAATCCCAGCGCGCATACGCACAGACCCGGCTTGAAGCAACAGGACGCGCAGCTTCATACATCAGTCTCGAAGACGCACAGACGTACGATGTCGTCATCGCACTCAAGAGCCTCGACAAACTCGACCCGCGCATCCTCGGATTCACTCCGTACGGTCGCACGGTTCTCGTCATAGGAGACGAACACACGCTCATCGCCCTCGACTACCGAGGCGACCCGGCTCATCCGGACGTGAGCTATTCAGGAAGCCTCTGGCTCCCTTTCTTCGACCCGCCGCTCCTGAGCGAGTAGCCGTGCGAGCCAGACCATCGCAGCGATGATGACCGGAAGCGTGAGCACCTGTACGAGGTCGAGCGGACCGAGCACGAGCGGTTCTTCACGGTAGAATTCGACGATGAAACGCATACCGCCGTAGAGGACGATCCACGACGCCGTCGCGATGCCACGCGTACGCGTCTTCAGATAGAACGCGCTCACCACTGAACCTGTGATCAGGTTCTTGACGATCGCATACAGCTGTACCGGATGGCGCAGAACACCGCTCGGATCACTCCCCCACTCGACGCCCACGAGGCATCCGGGCCACGGACCCGGACATGGACGGCCCATGATCTCTTGGTTCATGATGTTCCCGACACGCCCCAAGGCGAGTCCGAATATGAACGGAACCCCGACCGTGTCGGTCAAGTCGAGCACGTGACGCTTATTCCGACGCGCATACCACCATAATCCGAGTACGCCTCCGATGATCGCACCGTGCGTCGTAAGTCCCCCACGCCAGATCATGAACGCTTCAAGCGGATGAGACGAATAGTATTCCCATGCGACGAGCACGTGCGCGATACGAGAGCCTATGATCCCGCTCACGAGCGCTACTACTACGACGTTCTGCCAAAACGCCTGGTCCTCATCACCGAACCGGAGCCGAGCGAGGTAGGGAACCGCAACGTACGTAGCCGCGAATATGATCGCAGCGAAGAGACCGTACCAGCGCACCGAGAGCGGCCCGAGCGTGAAGACGATCGGACTCGGATCAAGGAACATCGTCAGACTCCGAGCGCGTCCGTACAGTCACCGAACTCAGCGAGCTCACCGAGCTGACGCATACCGGTAAGGCGCTCCTCACCATACACCCACGTGGGGTAGGATTCGACGTTCGCATCACGGCAGGCAGCGAGATCCTTATCGCACTCGACGTATTCGATGTGGCGTCTGAACGTCAACTCGCCGAAGACGCGCTTCTGCTGCATACAGAACGGACAGCTATCCTCACTGTACATGACGACTCCGTTCGCCGTCAAACACTGGGCGACCGCTGTGTTGAGCGGGTCCTCGATCGTAGCCTGATATGCTTGGTAGGTGATGAACGCCGCAAAGATGATAACCACTGTTGCGACGATCATGCCCGTATTCTTCTTCTTACGTGCCATCATGTCCACCTCTCAGGGAACGAACCGCGTGATGCGATCTCTCCGATCGGCTTTCGCTGCGAACGCGAAGATTCGGATGCGCGTCTGTGCTCGGGCAGATCCTCGATCGCACCGCGAACACCGACAGCCACCATGGCGATCGGAGCGAAGCCCTCAGGGATATTCGCGACGCCGCGAGCAGCATCCGTATCGAAGCCACCCATCGGATGCGTCACGAGTCCGCTCAACTGGGCTTGGAGCGCAAGGCTCATCCACGCAGCACCCGTATCGAACGCGACGCCCGGACGCACCACCGTGTCATCAGCCGAAGCGATGACGATGATCAAGTGCGATGCACGGTGAGCCCACTCACGGTTACTCTCATCGAGCACTCCGAGGAATCCAGACCATTCAGGATCATCGCGAGCCGCAAAGACGAATCGCCACGGCTGCATGTTACGCGACGAAGGAGCCCATCGAGCCGCTTCGATAAGCGATGTGAACGCATCGTCATCGATACGCTCTTCGTTGAACGAACGCGGAGACCAGCGTGACGGAAACAGGTCATCGACGAGATCCGATTCGACAGACCTCATATTGACCTCCCTCATCGCGTCGCCTCCTCAAAGCGGAGCGCCACCGCATCCCAATCAACCACGTTCCAGAACTCCTTGACGTAGTCAGGCCTGCGGTTCTGATACTTCAAATAGTAGGCGTGCTCCCAGACGTCGAG
>JBLKOL010000041.1:0-4373 GCA_047602765.1 Candidatus Woesearchaeota archaeon | reverse complement strand
TGGCAGCTTCTTTGACCCCTTCGAGGGCGACTCCTTTGCCGATGCCATCGATCCCCTCGATGACGAGGTAGCGGTCATTGTCGTGCATCAGTCGACCCATGCAGACGCCTTTATCCGTCTTATGGCTTTGTTTCGTCTCATCATAGTGGTGTAATGTGTGCTGGGTATCTGAACCGTTATAACTGAACGGACGAACCCACACCTATGGAGACGTACCGAGAAACCTCTGAGGCCGCTGAACGCATCCTTCACACCGACCGAGCCATGTCAACAGGAGGGACGATCGGGCTCGTCGACTATATGGGTGGTGATACGTCGATCGCTGCTGCTGCAACGCTCGGACACGGGCCAGCGATCACAGGTTCGAAGAGCGCTCATGACCTGCTCGTATCGCTCGCACACAACGACATCTGGAGACCGTTCCAATTCGCCGAGATCAAACTACGCTTCGCCATGGACCTGGCAGGAGCACAGCACACCGTCTACCGCCCCGAAGCATCGATCAACCAATTCTCAGGACGCTACAGCGAATTCGTCGAAGGATCGAGCGATCTGCGGGCTTTCGGAGCACCCGGCGAACTCGAGGAGCAGCATACAGATATCGCGAAACGGGTCTTCGAAGTCTACCGCGGACTCCTCACTGAATCTCTTGCGAAAGAAACGGCTCGCGGCGTCATGCTCGACACGACGAACACGAGCTTCTTCTACAAGGCGAACCTCGCCCAACTCTTCCGAACCGTAGAAGACCTCAGACGTACCTCTTGGAAACACAACGAAGAACGAAGCAAACTCGCCGACGAACTTTTGAACGTTGCACGAACGGTCGCACCCAACGCCGTAGACGCCTACGAAGCGAAACGAGCAGGGTCAACCACAGATCACATCGACTGGGAACGCGTAGCCAGAGAAGCCCCACGAGCGGTGATGGCAGAATCGAACTATCCGGACCGCCAGAGCCATGAGACACAACGAACGGTCGTCCCCGAACTCGAAGCGCTCATCGGAACACCATCCGAACCTATCACGGGCGGGCTCGTACGCGTCACAGACTATATGGGTGATCTTCACGCGATCGCAGATGCAGCACGGGTGAGCTACAAGAGCGGTAAGAAGCTGAGCCAAGATGCAGCGCTCGTCAGAACGCTCCTACGCGATCGGCACACTACCCCGTTCGAGATGGCCGAACTCGCATTCGACGTACGTATGCCGCTCTACATCATGCGACAGAGTGGACGACACCGAACACTCGACCAGGCATGGTTCATGGGAGAACTCGCCGTCGCATCCGAACGCTACATCCCTGCTGATGAGGACCTCGCCCCACAGTCGAAGATCGACCATCAGGGACGAGGAGGAGCGTTCGAGCGAGAAGCACAAGCACGGATCAAAGAACACCTCTTAGAAGTGGATCGGATCATCGGGGAGGCGAATGCTACCGACCCTGGACTGCGCGATCGCCTCAGACCTGTCGACTCATGGACGCGATTCTCGATGAAGGGAGATACGCACAACCTGCTCCACTACGTCCGACTCCGCGAAGACCCGCATGCACAACTCGAGATCGCACGCTACGGGAAGGCGTTCGCAGATGCGGTACGCGCACACGTGCCGGTCGTCATGGATGCGTTCGATCGCTTCGAACGAGGAGCGGTGAGATTCGACCGCGATGAGATCACTGCGATCAGAGGAGCAGGTCTTGAGAACGGAATCGAAACGATCGTCGAGAACGCCGTAGCATCAGGAGTCTTCGGTACGAAACCGACTGCGCGGCGCGATGCGAAGATCGCAGAATTCCGCGAGCGGCTCGAGAAACTCTACTGAGTCGAAGCGGAGTACTCTATTGCGCGAACACGAGCACCACCGAACGCTCACCTTCTTGCGTCTCGATCATCGCTACGCTCATGATCGCGCGGATCTCAGCGCGCATCTCATCATCGAGGAGGGCGAGTTCATCCTCTGGCAGGGTGAGCGTGAGCACCTCGACCTCCGCGCGCATCGACACCTGCGCTTCGGACTTCGCCTTGCGGATCATGCCGATGATCGCACTGAGCAGATCGCCGCGTACGAGCGCGTCATCATCCGAGAATCCACTCGCAGCGATCCGTGTCGAGTGGATCGACTCGGCGTCTTCGAACGGATAGTAGTGGAAGACCTCCTCGGTCACGAATGGCATGAGCGGCGCATAGAGCTTGATCGCCGAGAGCGTGGCGAGCCTGAGCGTCGCATACGCCGAATCGTCGTTCTCATCGTAGAGGCGGTGCTTAGCGAACTCGATGTAGTCATTGGTGAAGACATCCCAGAAGAAGCGGTCGGCAGCCGCACGCGCCTTGTCGTACGCGTATTCTTCGAAGGACAACAGGTAGTCCCGCACCGCTCTTTCGAGCTTGACGCGCAGCCAGCGGTCGACGAGCGCCGAAGGCTCTTCTGAGAGCGAACCCTTCGGAGCTTTTTCGAGGTGCATTACCGAGAACTTGACGGCATTGAAGAGCTTGGTCGCCGTCTTGAACCCTTGCTGGACGTCCTTCTCCTGGAACGGGGCATCATCGCCGAGCTTGACGATCGCAGCCGCATAACGAAGGGCATCAGCCGAGTACTTCTCCATCACCACGCGCGGATCGATCACGTTCCCCTTGGACTTGCTCATCTTCTTGCCCTTCGGGTCGAGCACCCAGCCAGAGATCGCAGCCGTCTTCCACGGTGCTGATCCTTCGTGCTCGAGCCCGCGGATCGTTGAATTATAGAGCCAGAACGTGATGATATCGTGTGCCTGTGGACGCAGGTCGAGCGGCCAGCGGTTCGCAGGATCATCGTCGGAGAGGAGCGAGCGTACGATCATCGGAGTGAGCGATGACGTAGCCCATGTATCGAGGACGTCGGTCTCAGGGGTGAGCGCAACGTCCCTCGTCCCTTTGGGCGTGTGGGTCATCGGGTCGAACGGCAGCTCGTCATCGCTCGGAAGAACCGGTTCTCCGCGCTCATCGTACCAGATCGGGATCGGAACACCGAAGAACCGCTGGCGCGACACGCACCAATCCCAATTCAAACCAGCGTTCCAGTTATCGAAGCGCACACGCATGTGAGTGGGCTTCCAATCGATCGAGGCCGCAGCCTCCTCGAGATCAGCCTTGCGGTCGAGGACTTTGATGAACCACTGGGGTGTTTCGAGGATCTCGATCTCCACGCCTGAGCGCTCGCCGACGTTCACCGAGTGCGTGATGCGCTTCTTCGAGACGAGTTCTCCGGAAGACTCCATGTCACCGGTGATCGCCTCACGCGCTTCTCTGATCGTCATCCCCGCATAGCGCGCGGCAAGTTCAGCCATCTTACCGTCCTTGGTGATCGCGATGCGAAGCGGCAAGCCGTACTGCCGATACCACTCGATATCCGTCTGGTCGCCGAACGTACAGCACATGACGATGCCCGTGCCTTTCTCGGGATCGACGCGATTATCAGCCATCACGCGCACCGTATGGCCGTAGACAGGAACGACGAGCTCATGACCGTGCAGATGCGTCCACCTCGTATCCTCGGGATGGACGAATACCGCTACGCAGGCCGAGAGCATCTCCGGACGCGTCGTCGCGATGAGCACATCATGGCCATCGGTCGTTTTGAACGCGATGTCGCAGAACCAGGTCTCCTGCTCGCGATCCTCGAGTTCGGTTTGGCTCAGAGCCGTCTGGAGCTTGGGGTCCCAGATCATCGGTGCCTCCTTGCGGTAGGCGCGTCCTGAACGGACGAGATCGAGGAAGTGCTTCTGGCTGAGCGCCCGGACCTTATCGCTGATTGTCGAATAGAACAGATCGAAGTCGCAGCTGATGCCGATGCGCTTCCAGTCATCGACGAACCCCGGACGCGTCTCTTCGACATATTCTTCGCAGAGCGCGATGAACTCATCACGGCGCATGCGGCTTGCGAGAACCTTGCGTTCTCGTTCGACAAGACGCTCGGTAGCCACACCGTTATCATCGGTTCCGAACGGATAGACGACCTTATAGCCCGTCATCCGCTTGAAGCGCGCCACGAAATCCGTCTGGGCGTACGAGTACGCATGACCGACATGCATGCGGCCCGACATCGTCGGAGGAGGAGTATCGATGACGAACGCCTCCTTCTTCGGATCGGCTCGGTGTGCATACGTCTTGTGCTCTTCCCAGACGCGCTTCCAGTACGACTCGCGCTCGGCAGCATCGTACTTCTTAGGGATCTCCATCTCCTCGTGAGCCGAAGCCGGGCTTAAAAGCATGACGTGCAGGATCCGATCAGAGCACGGGTCGTGCGAGCCACTCGTCGTCCTTCGTGTCGAGTTCGAGGGATTCGACGAGCGATGCTCGAAACGCATCGTCGCTCGCCATAACCCTGATGTAGGAGAG
>JBLKOL010000010.1:0-32179 GCA_047602765.1 Candidatus Woesearchaeota archaeon | reverse complement strand
GTATGTCGCACTACGAACGCATCCTTCCCGATACGTCGGTGATCATCGAAGCACTCATATCGCGTGAGATGGACGCTGGAGAACTCACAGTCGATGAGGTTGTCATCGCAGAAGCCGTGCTCGCAGAACTCGAATACCAGGCGAACCAAGGCTTCGCCAAAGGCACGATCGGGTTGGACGAGGTGGAGCGGATCGTGATGCTCTCGCGTGAACGCGGGTTTTCGGTTCGTTTCTCCGGTGATCGTCCTTCGAGGAGCCAGACAGAGCGCATCGGCGAGATCGATGCGATGATACGCCAGCTCGCCTACGACGAGGGAGCGACGTTCGTAACCCAAGACAAAGTTCAGGCGAAAGTCGCACGTGCCAAGGGCATGGACGTGCACCTTGTCGAACCCACTGATGAGAAACAGACGATCGAGCTCGAAGGGTTCTTCGATGATACGACGATGTCCGTACACCTGCGTGAAGGCACGGTTCCGGTAGCCAAGCGCGGTGCTCCGGGAGCATGGGAGTTCGTCGAACTCGACCCTGAGCCGATGACACACGAAGCTGTCAAGCGCATCAGTTCCGAGATCATCGAAGTCACCGGCCAGATGAAGGACGGGTTCGTCGAGATCGAACGGCCCGGTTCGACGATCGTACAGCTCGGACGCTACCGTATCGTCATCACACGTCCGCCCCTCTCAGATGCGTGGGAGATCACCGCAGTGCGTCCGGTCAAGCGACTCTCGCTCGGCGACTATGATCTCTCCGAAAAGCTCCTCGCCCGACTCGATCACCAGGCCGAAGGAGTGCTCATCGCTGGTAGCCCTGGTATGGGTAAGACGACGTTCGCAGCTGCGCTCATCGAATACTACGCGGAGCAGGAGCGCATCGTCAAGACGATCGAAGCTCCACGCGACTTGGTGCTTCCCGATTCGATCACCCAGTATTCGATCAGCCACGGAACGCAAGAGGAGATCCACGATCTGCTCCTGCTCTCACGTCCTGATTATACGCTCTTCGATGAGATGCGCAACACGAAGGACTTCCACCTCTATGCGGATTTGCGCCTCTCAGGCATCGGATTGGCGGGTGTGATGCACGCGACCAAGGCGATCGATGCGATCCAACGCCTCATTGGAAAGGTCGAGCTCGGTTTGATCCCTCAGATCGTCGATACGGTGATCTTCATCCACGCCGGCCGTGTCCACACGGTCCTCTCGCTCATGATGACGGTCAAAGTACCGCATGGGATGACTGAGGATGATCTCGCACGACCGGTCGTCGTCATCTCCAACTTCGAGACGAACGAACCGCTCTACGAGCTCTATACGTTCGGGGAACAGACGATCGTCGTTCCGATTACCGGTGATGATCCGGGTCAGTCGGCTCACCTCTCTCTCGCAGCCGATTCGGTACGCGAGTTCTTCAAGGTCTACAGTCCTCTCGTACAAGCTCAGATGCTCAGTCCCCGTCGAGCAGCCGTCTACCTGCCGGATAAGGCGATCAGCGGCGTCATCGGCAAGGGCGGGAGCAACATCCAGCGTATCGAGAAGGAGCTCGGCGTCAAACTCGACATCCGTCCGCTCGATGAATATGATGATGTCGAGAGCGTCGACTTCGACTACCGTTCGAACAAGGCGTCGATCACCATCCAGCTCGACTCGTCCCTCAAGGAACGCGAAGCGAGCCTGCTCGTCGGAGGCGATGTTGTGATGACAGGTCTCGTCGGCAAGGACGGCAAGCTGCGCGTGCCCAAGAAGGGCAAGCTCGGAAAGCTCGTCGAGAAAGCGGCGAAGAGCGGCGATCTCAGTGTCGTCGTAGAATGATCCGATATGCGAACGATATAAATATGCGGAGCGCTCAAAACGCGTATGGGGTTGTACGTGCAGGGTGATCGTACCTCGCACGACCAGAAACTGAACCGCTTCGCCGCTGCTCTTCACTATGTGAACGCCTTCGCATCGGTGACGATCGAGGACCTGATCTGTTATGATGGGAAGGAGTCGAATCTCGATATCGTTGCGATCAGGCACTTGCCGGTTACGCCTCCGGATGAGTATGCGACCCTGCTCGATCGCAACCCTTTGCGCTATTTCGAACTCATGATGGACGGACCGCAGATCCGAGAATTGTGGCACTTCGAGGTCAAGTCAGGTACGTCGGCTCAGAGCTTGGAGCGTGCACGCGAACAGTTGGCGCGCGGGCGGGAACACTACTATCCTTCGTTCGATCGGATCTTCAGTTATATCGTCTGTCCACAAGGCGTGAGTCTTGAGAGTCGCCTACTCAAGCCGCCGTTCGATACGACCCGTCCGACGGAGGATCAGATACGTGAAGCGATCGTCGAAGATGCGTTCTACGTGATGCAACACGACTTTCGGTATGCTGCTTAGTAGTTGGGTGCGTGCCAGCCTTTCGAGTCGTTCGAAGCTTGGCTTCTCCAGTTGTTCATCAGGTGCACTCCTGCGACGTAGGGTTTTCCGAGGAAGTGGTTCATGGCTGCGGTGAGTCCGTTCATCTCGACGCTGCATCGTGGGTTGTCGACTTGGAGGGGGTCTCCGCTTACGATGATCTTGCTTCCTCGTCCTGCTCGCTCGATGAGCGTTTTGACTTCGTATGGTGTGAAGTTCTGAGCTTCGTCGATAATGATGTACGAGTCGATGAAGGTTCTTCCCCGTACGAATCCAGAGTAGGCGAGTTCGATCGCTGGTCTGTCGGGAGGGAGCACGAGTCCTCCTTTTGTTATGAGGTTTTTCGTTCGTACTCCGAGTTTCGTCTCGAGGAACGGGTGCATGAGCATTTCGGTGAAGTGGAACCCTGAGAGTACGCTCGTTTCGTTGTGTGCATCCACGTACGAGTCCATGAACGGTCCGATCTTCTCCCAGAGGTCTCCGGGGAGAGCCCCTAGGTTTCGGTCTCCCCCTCCCATGATGTCGTTCGATTTGAAGAGGACGATCTGTCGGTATGGTGCTCTCGATTCTTCTCCTTTCTTCGTTGCGGGTCTGAGGATTGATTGTACGGCTGCTGCATAGGTGAGGATGGTCTTTCCCGATCCTTGTGATCCGGTGATGAACCCGAGCCGTACATCTTCGTTGAGGAGGATGTGTTCGAGGGCTACGTACTGTTCTGCTTGCTGGGGTCGTACTCCGAGGACGTTCTTTTTCGTGTTAATCCCAATCTTCTCGAGGAACCGTGATCGTTCAAAGAGGTATCCGTCGGCGTTGCGCGTGAGTTCAGGTCGGACGCGTGCGTAGTGCGTGTCTGATCGGTTCCCTTCGAAGGTAATAAGTTGGTTGGTGAAGAGTGGTCCGTCGGATCGGTTCGATCGTGTGACCCCGAGAATCTCTTCTGCTGTCTCGATAGGTATTCTTCCTCCGTGTTGTTCGAGCGCTGCATGGAGTTCGTCGGATCCTTCGAGCGTCGTTCGGTTGACGATGCCCGAGTCCACGATGAGAAAGTCGGGACGGTCTACGGGTACGCCGTTGATTCTGAGGATTGTTGCTTCTGAAGCCTTGGGGGTGATGTATGTGGGTCGTATTGAGAATGCATGTTGTGTTCTCTGAATGAGCTCATCGAGTCCTTCGCCGCTGTGAGCGTTGTGTGAGGTGAAGCTGATCGAGAGTGTGTCTCCGATATCTGCGGGCCTGGTGAACCCAGTGTCTTTGTCGAGGTGTCCGACGCTCGCGCTCAATGCGTAGAGGTATCGGAGCGATTCTTCTGCGACGAGAGCTCCTCGTCCTTCTTGTTCCTTCACGTGTTCGAGGTATCTGAGGGTCGATTCCGAGACGATGGCGAGATTTCGTCCTTTTCGGTCTCCGAACCTGGTGATGGCTTCGCTTCCTGCGATTTCGAAGAGGCTCTGTGCTGGGATGAATGCTCGGTCGAGACTCATGGTCTTACGCCTGATTGAGGTAGTCTCGTATACGTGCGTATTCGCGTTTAAGGATTCGTGGGGTTCCGTCTCCTTGGACTGAACGGACGGTTCCGATGGCGTTGATCATTCCTCGTCCGACGTCCCGAAGGTTGTTTCCGATAAGGGGGTTTGCGGTGAGCGCTTCGTGGAGCGCTGGTACGAGCGCTCCTTCTCCGACGTAGGCGTTCGGATCGACTCTTGAGAGGTCTCCGCTTTCCGATCTGATGATTTTGGTTTCTTCTCTGAGGCCTGATGGGCTCGTGCTCGCTTCGAGGAGTCGGGGAAGGTATCCTGAGAAGACGCTGAGTGCTGAGAGCATCTGTCCGACTTCGTGGTCTTCGTGCGTTCCATCGTAGCGTGATGATCCTTCATAGACGCCGAGTGCGAAGACCTTGGGTAGGTCTTTCTCGCTTCCTGAGAATATGTTGCTGAGCGAGTCGATGACCTCGGTGAGAGATGTGGGTTGCGACATGATCCTGGGGCATACACGGAGTCGTTATAAGTGTTAGTATCGTGCAGTGAGAACGGTTCTTGTTCGTGCCGTCAGCTTTTAGAAGCCGGCACGCTCTCGTATCTCATGCGCTTCTCCCGCTTCGCACGGCTGCTCGATGAGCTCGAAGGAGTCTCAGGCCGGTATGAGAAGATCAATCTCATCGCTCCGCTCTTGGCGGAGGCTGATGATGCGAGCCTGCGGATCATCCCGCTCCTGCTCGTAGGACGCTTCTTCGCTTCGTACGATGAACGCGAGACGGGCATCTCGTCGAAGTCCGTGCTCAAAGCGCTCGAGATCGCAACAGGCGTCGATGCCAAGCGCCTCGAGGATGACTGGCGTGAGACCGGGGACCTCGGGCTCGTCGCTGAGAAACACAAGGCGAGCCAGTCGTCGCTCGTAGAATCCGATCCGTCGATCGCTCAGATGCATGAGGCCATCGTCAAGCTCTCAGAACTCGAGGGTTCGGGAAGCCAGAGCGAGCGCATCAAGCGTATCGCAGGACTCCTCTCGAACGCGAAGACATCGGTCCGCGCGCTCACCCGGCTCTTCATCGGCGACTTGCGAGCAGGTGTCGGCGAAGGAGCGATCCGCGACGCGGTGCTCATCGCCTTCTGTCCTCCTGATGATCCGAGTTCGATCCCGCGCGAACTCTCGGATCGGGGTCAGCGCACGCTCGACATCCTCAACGATCTCGGCGAATACGCGGTGCTCGTCAAACACCATCCTGATGATTTCGATGAGCGTGCGCACATCCGTATCGGCCGTCCGATCAAGAGCATGCTCGCCATCCGCTCGACGGGCCTTGAGGACGCTACGCAGAAGAGTGGTCTTCCTGTCTATGCCGAGCCCAAGTACGATGGTTTTCGCGTCCAGATCCACAAACGAGCAGATGAGATCTCGCTTTTCACCCGGCGCTTAGAGAGCGTGACTGCTCAGTTCCCCGACGTCGTACGAGCCGTACGCGATCACGTGAACGGTGATGTCATTCTCGACTGTGAAGTCCTCGGCTACGATCGTGATTCGAAACGCCTCGTGCCCTTCCAAGACATCAGTCAACGCATCCGTCGCAAGCATAACATCGACGAACTCGCTCAGAAGCTTCCCGTCGTGGTGAAAGCCTTCGACATCCTGTATCGTGACGGAGAAGACCTGCTCACACGTCCGTTCGAAGAACGCCGAGAGCTCCTCGAATCCGCAGTCGAGGGTGAACCGTGGGTGATCGAACCTTCGCGTGCCCAACGCTTCGAGGGTGGTGCGGATCTCGAATCCTTCTACGCGCAGTGCCTCGCCGAAGGCTATGAGGGTATCATGCTCAAAACACCGGGTGGTATGTATAAGCCCGGCGCGCGTGTCGGTCAGATGATCAAGGTCAAGCCGACGCTCGAAACGGTTGACGCGGTGGTCGTCGGAGGCGAGTACGGAGAGGGGAAACGCAGCGCGTGGATCGCGAGTTTTCTCGTAGCCGTGCGCTCGCCCGATGGCTTCGTCGAAGTAGGACGCGTCGGCTCAGGCCTCAAGGAAAAGGACGAGCAGGGAACCTCCTTCGGTCAGGTCACCGAGATCCTCGAGGCGCACATCATCGAAACGCATGGACGTTCCGTTCGTGTCGAGCCGACGCTCGTCGTAGAGGTCGCATCCGAAGAGATCCAAAAATCCGACGCCTACAACTCCGGATACGCATTGCGCTTTCCGCGCATCATCCGTATCCGCGATGATCGCAGCCCTGATGAGGCGACGACGCTCGAAGACCTCGAAGAGATGTATCGGGTTCAACGTGGCCGTGATCGGAGTTGAACACGTCTTGGTGGTTTCTGAACGTGCAACGAGAAGTCTTATAGGCCTGTGGTGCTCGTAGAGCGCATGGACCTGAAGGTGTGTCAGTCGGATGTGAAGGAGTACTTCGCTCAACTCGAAGAGAATCGTGGTCTCAAGCCGTGGCCTCGATTCGTGATCCTCGCCAGACTCGAAGAGGAGATATCTGAGATCGGGAGGATCATATCGGTGGAAGAAGGGTACCGGCAGCGATCGAAAGTCGAGGGCATGAACTACACCGACGAGTTTGGTGATGCGCTCTTCCAGATCGTACACCTCGCGAATGAGTGTGGGGTTGATCTTGGAGAATCGTGGGAACATATGCGTTCGAAGTATGAGAACTACACGAAACGGTCGTGATGTTCATTTGGGTTCGTGCATCGAACCGAGTTCCCGCCTCAGGTTCTCCAAGAACCGTTCGAAGTCTTCGCTCTTCACGTTCGCGCCGCAGGCGTGGGGGTGTCCTCCTCCGCTTCCTTCGATGCCGGTGAGTGCGCGTGCGAGCAGTTCAGGGAGTTCTCGTGTGTGTGATCGTATCGAGAGTCGGTAGGCTCCTGCGTATTCGGCTGCTACGATGACGACGTGGTCGGGAAGCGTGTATGCGAGTTCGTTCGAGAGTTGTGCGGTGAACGTGTGTCCCGAGTGTGCGTAGCGGTATACGAAGAGTTTCTCGCTCCCCTTTGCGTGTTCGAGCGCTTCGGCGAGGTAACCGCGGTATTCGGCGCGGTCGCGTTCGTAGGCGCGTCTGATGATGATGCCTTCGGTCGTGGTTCCTTCAAGGAGCTCTTCGGGATCTTTGATGCGTCTGAGCACGTCGAGCTTGCGCCTCGCTTCGCGTATCGTTCCTTTCACGCACGTCTCGAAGATGAGGGCGAGCTCTCCTAGGGGTGATGAGAACACGAGGTCTTCGACGCGTTCGAATGCCGGTACGAGTTCGGGGTGTTCTTTGCGTAGTTCCTCTATGAACGGCGGTATGTGGTAGTCTCCGACGGCTCCTGCTGCCGCGATCCATTTCGGTCCTGAGAAGAGTTCGTATACGAGCATGCTCGTCGGCACCGATCCATTGAGGTAGATCGATCCTCTCGGGTCTTGTTCGTCGTGATGGTCGATCCACACGGTCTGCGGCGGCGTGCTCAGAAACACGTCTTCGAGCACAGCCACATCGAGCACGATCTTCAGATCGGCTCCGAGTTGGGTTGCGAGTCCTGAAAGCGTCTCGCCCAGGTTCGGCCGTTTCTTCATCGGTGCGTAGAGCGTGTCTCCGAGCACGTGCTGGAGGAGCAGGAAGCTCGCGATGCCATCCGCATCGTCGTCGAAGAAGACGATCGGATTCGATGCTTCACTGATCGCTTCGCGTACGCGCTCCATATGCTCGTCTCTTACTCCCTCTATTTATTGGTTCTCGCGGGGTGGCCACACGAACGCTCCTTTGGGGAGCGGGATGTGTTCGGGGACGCCGACGTAGTGGGTGGTGAGCTTGGCGCTAGTTGGAACGTTGAGTGTGAGTTCTCTGATGAGTTCATCTCGTTTTGGTGTTCGGTCGAGTACGTGCGTGCGTCGCCATCCTTCATCGAATGAGGGTCTCCCACTCTCCATGATGAACGGTGCGAGGCCCCATCTGCGTTCGAGTCGTGCGAATCGTTTGTATCCTATGTCGAGTCCTATGGTCTCGAGCGTTCGTTCGGTGAGGTTGTAGGTGGCGTGCATGATGCGTCCATCAGTATGATACGTCACTCGTACCCAGTCGAGGGTGTCGTACGGTATCGGCAGCGCTTTGAACGTTTCGACCGATAAGTCGTCGATAGTGACTGACGGATCGCGCTCCATGACGTGGGGCCTTGCGGTCTGCTTATAGGGCTTCCGAGCCTTGTGCGAGAAAAGCTTAAAAGACGATTCGGTTCCCACGGTGTAGATTCCTCCTTCCTCAGGGTTGGTATGGGTGAATATGAATGCTCGATCAGAACCAGGTGCTCAAGACCGGGACGACGACGGTAGGCGTCAAGTACGCTGATGGTGTCGTGCTCGGAGCGGACAAACGTGCAACGGCAGGCAATATGATCGTCGATAAGAAGACGCTCAAGGTCGTACCGATCACCGATAAGATTGCGGTTACGACGGCGGGTTCTGTCTCTGAGATCCAGATGCTTGTCAAGATCGTCCGTGCCGAACTCAAGCTCAAGTCGCTGCGTGGTAAACGAGAGCCTCGTGTCGGTGAGGCGGCTCACCTGCTCGCCGGCATGCTCTACAACGCGATCCGTCAGCCTTCGATGCTTCCGAGCCCAGCGCACTTCCTCGTGGGAGGATACGATGCGACAGGTACGTATGTTTTCGATTTGTGGCCTGACGGGTCGATCACCGAGGTTGACGAGTTCGTTAGTTCGGGTTCGGGTAGTGTGTTCGCGCTCGGAGTGCTCGAAGCAGACTGGCGTTCGGACCTCTCTGAGGATGAGGCGGTGAAACTCGTGGAGTCTGCGATCACCTCTTCGCTCAAACGCGATTCGGCGTCGGGTAACGGTATGGATCTGATCGTCATCGGTCGTGACGGTACGATGAAGCCGATCGCCCGTTCGCTCTAAATCGTTTCATCTGATGTGAATCTTCATGAAAATCCTCAAAGAGATGCTCGAGCATCTTGACAGCGAGAAGATCTCCGATGCGGGGTTCGAAGCGTCCAACATCGTATTCTACACGAAGGACCCTGACTACGTCTTCGATGCAATCCCGAAGATCAAGCGGCTCGTGAGCAAGTTCAAGAAGCGTATCGATCTGCGTCCTGATCCTTCGATCACCAAGCCTCAGGATGAGGCTGAGACGATCATCGCTCAGATGCTCGGTGAGGAGACCGAACTCGGACTCATCCTTTTCGATGAGGAGCGTAGTACGGTGATCATCGAAGCCGACAAGCCCGGTGTGGTGATCGGCAAGGGTGGCTCGGTGCTCAATGAGATCAAGAAGCGTACGCTCTGGGTTCCCCAGGTGCGTCGTAAGCCGGCGATCAAATCGAAGATCATCGATTCGATCCGCGGAATACTCTATAAGGAGTCTGATTATCGTCGAAAGTTCCTCCATAAGATCGGCGAGTCGATCTATGCGGGTCCGCGTCATCCCGATGCGACGCCGTGGGTTCGCGTCACGTACTTGGGTGCGGGTCGTCACGTCGGACGAACGTGTCTGCTCGTGCAGACGCCGAATTCGCGTGTGATCCTCGACTGCGGTATCGATGTGGGCAATCCGCAAGAGCCGTATCCGATGCTCGAGAGTCCGGACTTTCGGCTCGAGGAGATCGATGCGATCGTGCTCTCTCACGCGCACCTCGACCACTGCGGCTTCATACCCTACCTCTACAAGATGGGGTATCGCGGTCCGGTGTATTGTACCGAGCCGACGCGTGACGTCTCGGCACTGCTCCTCATCGATGCGATCAAGGTTCAAGAGCAGGAACGCCGCGATGCGCTCTACGATATGAACGACATCACCGAGATGGTCAAGCATACCATCGCGCTCGGTCTCGAAGAAGTCGCTGACATCACCTCGGACATCCGCATCTCGCTCTACAACGCTGGGCACACGCTCGGATCGACGCAGATACACCTCCACATCGGTAACGGCCTGCACAACCTGCTCTTCACCGGAGACATCAAGTACGGTAAAACGGCGCTCCTCGACCCTGCTTCAACGCGATTCCCGCGTCTTGAAAGCCTGATCATCGAAGGAACGTATGGTGGTAAGGATAACCACCAGCTCGGCAAGGAGCAGACCGACGTGCTCTTCATCGAGAAGATGCGTGAGACGATCGCTCGTGGCGGGAAGGTCCTCGTACCGGTCCTCGGTTCGGGTCGTGCTCAAGAGGTGATCGTCACGCTCGAAGAGGCGATCCGTAAGGGCGACATCGATCCGATCCCGATCTATGTCGATGGCATGGTGTGGGATGTGACGGCGGTGCACACGGCGTATCCTGAATTCCTCAATGCGAACGTGCGTCGTCAGATCTTCCACAAGGATGAGAATCCGTTCCTCAACGAGAACATCAAACGCGTAGGTTCGGCTAAGGAGCGTAAAGAGCTCCTCGAAGAAGAGGGGAGTTGTGTGATTCTTGCAACCTCGGGTATGCTCACTGGTGGTCCGTCGGTCTTCTACTTGCAGGAACTCGCAGGGTATTCGAAGAACGGCGTGATCTTCGTAGCCTACCAGTCGGAAGGGTCTCTTGGGAAACGCATCCAACGCGGAGAACGCGAAGTGATGATCAAAGACGGTCCTCGGGCGAACCTGGTGAGGATCAACTGCGAGATCACGACGCTCGACGGATTCTCAGGACACTCTGATCGTAAGCAGCTCATGAACTACGTGCAGAAGCTCGATCCCAAGCCTCGCAGGGTGATGATCACGCACGGAGAAGCGAGCAGGTGCCTCGACTTGGCCTCTTCGATCTACAAGAAGTACCGTATCGAGACGACGGCTCCCCGAAACCTCGAAGCGGTCAGACTGCGCTAAGGGTTTGATCAACTGGTCACCCGCTTGATTAGGTTCCGGATGAGTGGGTGTCAGTTTCTTGCTTTGTACTCTATACAGAAGTGATTTAAGGAACGAGCGGATTCATCCGTGCCATGCATATCTATTTGATTCGACACGCGGAGACGACAGGAGATGTTGAGAACCGTTATGGCGGAGACTATGATGATCATCTCTCTGAGAGAGGTCGCACGCAAGTTCGTGAGCTCGCCCTGAAATTGAGAGGTAGGAACATACAGATGGTGTTCCACAGTCCTCGCTTCCGTGCGTTTGAGACTGCGCAGTCCGTATCTGAAGCTATTGAGGCTCCACTCATGATGGTTGATGATATCCGTGAGCGCAACGCATATGGCGTTCTCACTGGGATGGTGAAATCGGAAGCGGCCGAGGAGTTCCCTGTTGAGGTGGAAGAGCTCGCACAGAACCCCATTTACCATAATCTGCCAGAATCAGAGTCGTATGATGACTTCAAACAGAGGGTGGTTCCTGCTCTGAATGGAATCATGGATTCGAGCGGTTTCGATGCGATCGCAATCATCACTCATGGCGGTCCGATCAACTGTTTCGTGAGAGAGGTTCTTGGAAAAGAACTCGAGATGGTCGGGGACTGTGCGATTCTTGAGTTGGAACGCGTCGATGGCGTGATCCGCCTCGTTTCTCTTGATAACGCTGCGCTTCAACAGTAGGATGCTGGCCTGTTAGGGTCGCTCGGCTACGAGCCATGCGATGCGGTTGATGCCTCCGTCCGGATCGGGTTCTTCTGATTCTTCGTATTCGACGATCGTCCAGTCAGCATAGGTGCCTCGTAGTTCTCCTGAACGATAGTAGTATCCGTCAGCGCCCGTCTCGTCTCCTTCGAGGAGCGCTCCGACTATGTTGACACCACCGTGGTTCGTGTGCTCCTTGCACGCGTTGATGAGTTCGAAGGCTCGATTCTGCGAGAGGAAGTGGAGCACGCCGTTCATGATGATCGCATCATACATTCGTTCGATGACATAATCATTCAGATCTGCGACGTGAGCGTTGATACCCTCATGTTGGGATCGGATGCGCTCGATCGAGCGTTCGTCAAGATCGATGCATGTTACGTTGCTTCCTCGTCGTGCGAGTTCGATCGAGGTTGCTCCATCGCCGCAGCCGAGCTCGAGAATACGTGTGCGAGCACCTATTGCTCTGATGATGTCGTGGTCGACCGGCATACATACGATTCTGCAGAATGGTTTAGGTGTGTTTCGGCTTCCAAATATCTTATAAACCCCTCATCGTCCCGACGGGTGGGTTGATCATATGGACGAACGAGAGGGATACCTGCTCTATCGAAGGGTGTCGCGGATCGGGTTTCCGATTACGCTCATCATGGTTCTGATCGCCTTCTCGTTCTTGACGGTTTCCTACGTGCAAACAGGCGAGTTCTTCGAACGAGACATCAGTCTTGCAGGCGGTGTTACCGCTACGTTCTCAACGCCGGACCTTGTCGATACCGCAGCTCTCGAACAGGAGATACTCGCTCAGACAGGTGAGCAGGTCCGGGTCCGTGCGACGGCTGGTGCCTCGACACGTGTCGTGATCGAAGCGCGTATCCAAGAGCAGGATCGGATCGATGCTCTGACCGATTTCATCACGGATCGTTTCGGCGTGCCGTACGCTGATATCGGTATCAATTTCATCGGTGAGACGCTCGGAGCGAGTTTCTTTGCGGAGACGATCATCGCACTACTCTTCGCCTTCATGCTCATGGGGCTTGTGATCCTCGTGATCTTCCGCAAGTGGATCGTCGTCTCATACGTGATCTTCGCTGCTGCTGCTGATATCGTGATGACGGTCTTCGCGGTGAACCTGCTCGGTATGCAGGTCTCTACCGGTGGTCTTGCAGCCTTCCTGATGATCCTCGGATATTCGATCGATACGGATATCCTGCTTACGACCAAACTGCTCAAGAAACAGAAGGAGCCGATCGAATCGCGTTTCGCAGAAGCCTTCACGACGGGTATGACGATGACCGGTACCTCGTTCGTAGCGGTGTCGATCGGTGCGATCGTCACGAACACGCCACTCATCCGCGAGATCATGGTGATCATCGCCATCGGATTGTTCTTCGATGCGATCATCACGTGGTTTGTCAACGGCCATCTCGTCATGCGAAAACTCGATGCGGGGGTGAAACGACGATGAGCGAAGACCACAAGCGCCACTCGGATCACTCGGATCCGAAGAAGGACCACTCCCCTTCACACCCTCATAAGGACACTCGTTCGCACGCTCACGAGCACACCCCTACTCATAAGGATACTTACAAACACACTCATAAGACTCATCCGAGGGCCTCAGAGAACACACACAAGGCCCCTGAGAAGGATGCGAAGCCTTCTCCGTACCTTGCGATGATCCGCAATCCGCGTGTCATCCTGCTTCTCGTAGCGCTCATCGTAGCCTTCATACTCATCGCTCCCGATCCTACAGCGACTGGCGTGGTGATTACCGGTGTCGAACGCGATTCTCCCGCTCAAGCTGCGGGTGTGTATTCGGGCTTTATCGTGACTGAACTCATGACTGATGATGCATCGGTGGAGATCGATGATGCCCTCGGATTCGAAGTCGCGCTCGCACAGATGCCAGTGGGTTCCTCGTTCACGCTCATAGGACCTGATGGTGCGATCCTCGTCGAGCTCGACAACATGTCCGGGAGCGAGACGGGTTTGAGCTTCATAACCGCTCCTCGTTCGAACGTCAAGCTCGGCTTGGATCTCTCGGGTGGAACGCGCATCCTTATCTCGATCGACGAAGAGATTGACCAAGAGGTGTATGGTGCGCTCGTCGATGCGATCAGAACGCGTCTGAACGTATTCGGACTCTCCGACGTCGTCGTCCGTCCAAGCACGGATCTCTCAGGCAACCAGTACGTCCTCGTTGAACTCGCAGGTATCAGCGAACAACAGGTACGCGATGTCGTCGCAAGCCAAGGGGTCTTCGAGGCGAAGATCGTCAACGATACGGTCTTCGAAGGCGGTCGTGACATCACATCTGTATGCCGGAGCGCTGAATGCTCGGGTATCGACCCCTTCCAGGGATGCCGTCAGATGGGTCAGGAGTGGGTGTGTTCGTTCTTCTTCCAGATCACGCTTCGCCCTGAGGCTGCTCAGCGTTCGGCTGACCTGACGCGTGACATTCCTGTCGTGGGTGTTCCTGGTCAGGGACAGTTCCTCGCCGAGAATCTCTCGTTATACCTCGATGGCGAACTCGTCGATGCGCTGCGCATATCTGCGGGGTTGCGCGGCCAGGCTACGACGACGATCTCTATCTCTGGGGCTGGGTATGGTCTTTCGCAGAGCGAGGCTCGTGAGGATGCGCTCGATAACATGAGGCGTTTGCAGACGATCCTGCAGACCGGAAGCCTCCCTGTTCAGATCTCGATCGTGCGTACGGATACGGTGTCTCCGTCTCTGGGTGATGAGTTCTTGCGCAATGCGCTTCTCGTCGGGCTGCTCGTGCTCCTCTCGGTGATTGTAACGCTCGTAGCGGTCTACCGCACTCCTCAACTCGCGATCCCGATCACGATCGTTGCGCTCTCAGAACTCGTGCTCATCCTCGGGGTTGCGGCTGCGATCAACTGGAGTTTGGATCTTGCTTCGATCGCTGGTATCATCGTTGCGATCGGAACGGGTGTTGATGATCAGATCATCATCGCGAACGAGGTCTTGCGAGGTCGTAAGAGTCGTGCGCGGAGCTGGAAGCAGATGATCACAGCTGCGTTCTTCATCATCCTCGGCGCCTACGCTACGACGGTCGCTGCGATGCTCCCGCTCATCTTCGCAGGTGCGGGTCTGCTCCGGGGCTTCGCGTTGACGACGATCATCGGCGTGACGATCGGGGTGATCATCACGCGTCCTGCCTTCGCCGCGATCCTCGAACCGCTCATCGGAGGCGATAAGAAGTGATCATCACGGTCTCTGCGTCTCCCGGTGCTGGCAAGCGTGCGATCGCCAAGCTCATGTCTGAAGAGCTCGGATTCCGATGTGTGACGATCCCCGACTTGAGGCGTTCTCTCGCTCGAGATCGTGACGTGTCTGACGTCGAGCTCGTAGCCGCAGGTGAGTCGGACTTCTGGACGGACCGCCAGGTCGACGAACACCTCGAGGAGGTTTCGGCTTCGTATGAGAATCTCGTCATCGCATCACGGTTCGGATTCGCCTTGGTTCCGCACTCGTTCAAGATACTGCTCGTCTGCGATCCGCTCGTCACCGCTCAACGCCTGCGCTCTTCAGGTGACGATCGCTATGGTGTGAGTATCGATGAGGTCGTATCCTCGATCCGTGAACGCCTCGAACACGATCGTGATCGTGGCGCGCGATTCTATGATGTCGACCCTCATGATCCGGCTCACTTCGACCTCGTGCTCGCTACGTCGAGGCTTACGCATGAGCAGACCGTTGATCTTCTCACGTCGGGAATAGCGCGTTTGAAGGAGTCGTGGTGTGACGGACCCGAACATATTTGAACGTGGTATTGTTCCTGAGCACTATGGGGGTGATACTATGAGAAACCTGATCGGACGCTACGGTTTCATCGCGGGTCTTATCGTGTCTGCGATCATCGCGCTCTTCGGAACGAACCTGATCGTGAGCCTCGTGCTCGTCACGCTCGGACTCCTCGTCGGCCTGATGAACATCTCGGGTAAGGAGGCGGTGCCGTTCCTCGTATCGGTCATCGCGCTCGTCGTCGGTGGTACGAGTATGCTCACCGTGTTCGAGGCGATCGTTCCGGCTGCGGATGTCCTGTTCAGCTTCCTGCAGGGCGTCGTGCTCTTCGCAGCATCCGCTGCGGTGCCGGTGGCCTTCCGCGGTTTGTTCTCGACGATGCACAACCGTTAGGAAGCTTCTTAAACGGTTTTTCTTCTCTGGCCTTTACGCATCTGTGGTCTAACGGCTATGATTTCGCCCTTCCAAGGCGACGATCCGGGTTCGAATCCCGGCGGATGCATCAGTACCGTCGGGATGGCCGCACGAACTCGTGGAGCGAATCCCGATTGCATCCGCAGGTTTCTTGAACTCCCTGTGTACTGTTCTCATATGAATCATCCGGATGAAGCGCTCATGCGCGAGGCGATCGAAGACGGATTCACGCATAACACGGTCGGCTGTCTCATCGTACGCGACGGTGGGATCATCGCACGGGGGTATGGGACCATCTTCTCCGAACACGATCCGACGGGCCACTCGGAGGTGAATGCGATCAGAGCAGCGTCAAAACAGCTCGAAACGCACGAATTGAAGGGGTGTTGGCTCTACACGACGTTCGAGCCGTGTCCGATGTGTATGGCTGCGATCTGCTGGGCGAAGATGGACGGCGTCGTCTATGCAGCATCATCGGAAGATGCGAACGAGCGCTGGACGCAGGAGGTTGCGATCAGTGCCGAAGAGGTCGCGTCGCGCTCCACACACCGTCCGGCGGTCGTCGGACCCTTCTTGCGTGAGGAGTCGCTCATAATCCTCGACTTGTGATACTATACGCTCTTAAACGGTCGGCTTCGTTCGTTTCTCGTGGCTGACCTCACCCGTGGTCGGGTGCTCTCTTCGCTTCTCGCGGTGAGCGTTCCGATCATCATCACGAATCTTCTTCAGACGGCGTATCAGATGACCGATACGTTCTGGGTCGGCAGGCTCGGTGCGGAGGCGGTCGCTGCCGTCTCGCTCACGTTTCCCGTCCTGTTCTTCGCGTTCTCGATCGGTATCGGTCTTTCGATCGCATCCACGGTACTCATCGCTCATGCGTGGGGTCGTGGTGACCGTGAGGCTGCTGATCGGATCGCGACGCAGAGCATGGTGGCGATGGTATTCGTCTCGCTTGCGCTCGTCGTGCTCGGTTCGCTCTTCGCTGAGTCGATCATGGTGGCGATCGGGGCTGAAGGCGAGGTGCTCCGGTTTGCGACTGAGTATCTTCGCATCAGCATCTTGGGTATTCCGCTCCTCTTCTCTTTTGCGGCGTACCAGTCGATCATGCGTGGTATCGGTGAAGTTCGAGCTCCGCTCATCATCGTGTTGGTGACGGTGCTGCTCAACCTCGTCCTCGACCCGCTCTTCATCTACGGCTGGGGTTCGGTTCCTGCGCTCGGTGTTGCAGGAGCGGCTATGGCGTCGGTGGTGACGCAAGGGCTCTCGGCTGTCGTCGGAGTGGTGCTCCTCGCGCGTTCGTCTGCTCCGGTTCGCATCCACGCGCGCTTCGTTCCGATCGCCCTCGATGTGCAACGCCGGATCTTCTCGCTCGGCATCCCTTCATCGCTCGATGTGGCATTGCGCTCGCTCTCGCTTCTGATCATGGCCTTCATCGTCGCGGGGTTCTCGACCGAGGTCATCGCTGCCTACGGCATCGGTCAGAACATCTTCAGTTTCGTCGTCATCCCTGCACTTGGTTTGTCGATCGCCGTCTCGGCGATGGTCGGTCAGAACGTCGGTGCGGGTCGCTTCGATCGCGTGCACGAGTCCGTTCGCCTAGCGTCTCGGATCGGGTTCGTCTCGCTCTCCGTGCTCGGGGTCGGAGTCGTCTTCTTCGCTCCGTGGATCATCGGGTTCTTCGTCCCTGGCGATCCGGTGGTGATCGAACTCGGCTCGGTCTTCTTGCGGATCACCGCTCTCACGTTCGGTTTGATCGGCCTACATCTTGTGATTTCCGGTGCGCTTCGAGGTGTCGGTCGTCCGGAGGTGTCGTTGTGGATCTCTGCGATCAGTCTTTTCGCGATCAAGATCCCCCTTGCATGGTTCCTCTCGCAGTCGGGTCTTCTCGAGACGGGCATATGGATATCGGTTGCGGTCGCGAACGTGGCCGGAGCTGCGATCGCGCTCTGGTGGGTGTCTCGGATTCCGATGAGCGATGCGCTTTTATAGCGCACCTCGCTGGAGTGGTGTATGGAGCCGGTCCTCTGCCTCGATGTAGGCGGCACGAATACGCGTGTCGGTATCTACGCCGCTCAGAAGCAGCTCTACTACGAGAAGATCCCTTCGCGCGAGTTCTTCGCTGATCCCTTCGCACGTCTCGCATCTATCCTTGCGCGTCAGAGGATCGGCTCGCGTGCCGTGGTTGCCTTCCCCTCGCTTATCCCTCCTGAGAGCGGTCCGGTCACCGATAAGCATCTCACGTTCGATCGCGATGCGTTCGCCTCGCGCTTCAACCTCTCTCGGGTCGATGTGCTCAATGATCTTGAGGCCGGAGCGTACCATATCATCGAACGATGCGATGATCTCTTCGGAGTCGCATCTACGGATGAGGATTCGTTGCTCTTGACCGAGGATGCGCTGCGCGCTCCGGGTCATGGTGTGCTCATCATCTATGCGGGTACGGGTCTGGGTACGAGCGCGATCATCCGAAACCACGTCTTCGCCTCTGAGATCAACCGGTTCTTGTGGACGCCCAAGACCTATGCTGAGGAGGCCTTCGCTCAGTGGCTCGCCGATCACGGAGCACATGGGCACTATCTTGCGAGCGATGATGAGCTCTTCACCTTCGATTACTTCTGCAGCGGCCGGGTGATCGAACGCTACTATACGTTCCGCACCGGCGAATTCCGCCATCCTTCGGAGATATCCGAACGCGCATCGTATGATCGTGAGGCTGAAGAGGCCTTGTTCTTCTTCTTCGACCAACTCGGACGGTATACGGCGCTCTGCGCTCAGGCGTTCTTGACGTTCGAGGGGATCGTGCTCGGCGGTAACATCGTGCGTTCGAACCGCGATCTGCTCGTGCGCAGCGGATTCCTCGCTCAGTTCGACCGCTATGCCTTCCGTCGTCGTATCGCACGTGTTCCGATCGCCGTCAATCTCGAAACCGACATCAATTTGAAGGGCTGTGCGCGGTATGCGCTTCGCTATCCATGAGGTACACACGATGAAGATATACTTGTTTAGACACGGACAATCGACGTTCAACCGGGATAAGAAGTTCACAGGCTTTCTCGACTCGCGGCTTACGGATCAGGGCATCGAAGACGCTCGTACCGTCGGACGCAAGCTCGCCCGCCGCCGGTTCGATATCGCCTTCCAGTCGGATCTGACGCGTTCGAAACAGACGCTCAAAGAGGTCCTCTCCTTCCAGAAGCGTCCGATAGAGGTCGTCACGGATCCTCGCATCAAAGAACGCAACTACGGCGATCTTGCAGGACGACACCACGCCGAGTATCTCGATGCGTGCGGCGAGGAACTCTACGCGGTGCTCGTCAAGAAAGGAGTGCTTCCCCGCGTTGATGATCCGCGCGAGCACGAAGCGCTCATCGGAAAGCTCGGACGGGCCAAGTTCGACATCTACCACCGCAGTTACAAGATCCCTCCTCCGAACGGTGAGAGTATCTCGATGGTCGAGGAACGCGTTCTCGCCTTCATCGCCGATCTGCTCGTGCTCATGCGGGAACGCCGGGTGAACGTAGCGATCTCTGCGCATGGTAATTCGATGCGTCCGTTCCGACGGTTCTTCGAAGGCCTGAGCGTCGAGGAGATGATGACGCTGAGCAATCCGTGGGACGACTACTTCGAGTACGACGTCGAGTGAACGAGTGCTCGGATCGTGTCGAGTCTGCGCTCGTAGCAGTCGGCTTCTCGGAATCGGTGTCCGCACCCTTCGAGCGTGATGAGCTGGCTGTGTGGGATGTGTTTGTGCAGGCCGACTTGATCCTCGTAGGGTACGGTCGCATCATCGCTTCCCGCGATGATCGTCACCGGTGTGTCCTTGGGTACGTCCGGGAATCCGAGACGCTCGTGCGGGAATCCTGGTGCGACGAGGACGAGTTCATTGAACAACTGGTGCTCGAAGAGTCCGACCATCGCGCCGAAGCTGTTTCCGATGAGGATCGTATGCTCGTATGTTCTGAACGTTCCGACCACCTCGCGCAGATCGGCGCGCCCCTGTGCGAACGATGCCTCGCCGTCGGCTTCTCCGTGGCCTGAGAAGTCGAATCGGAGCGCGGTGTGTCCCTCCTCTACAACGATGCGGGCGAAGTCGACGTACGTGTCTTTGCCTCGGTGCGAGTTCCAGCCGTGAGTGATGACGACGAGCGTCGGTCCGCTCCCTTCGATGTCGTACGGGTTCATACGTACTGGTGCGCCCGCTATTCTTATGGGTTTGGGGCGCAGTCGGTGATCGTCGGATCGCACGGTTCGCTCGTTCCGATACTCGTCCGATCACGCGGTTCGGCCTCTGACGTCATCCGCTCTACGAGCCGCTCTTGCAGGTCCTCGACCCATTCGAAGCGCGCCATGTACTGGCCTGAGGCGAGGCTTTGGAAGTCCCCGGTGATGAGCAGTACTCCGAGAACTATGAGGAGTCCTGCTGCGATGAGGGTGATGATCCTGAAGGCGCGTCTGCTCTTCTTGATGAATGCGGTCATCGGCTCGATGAAGAGCGAGAGCGCAAGGAACGGTACGCCAAGTCCGAGGCTGTAGGCGAAGAGGAGCGCGAATCCGGATGCTGGTTGTACGACTGCGAGGGTGAGGATCGCTCCGAGGATCGCTCCGATGCACGGTGACCATCCGACGCCGAAGGCGGCTCCGAAGATGAAGGCGTTCGGATACCGGCTCGCTCCCTTCTGAGGATGCCATCGGACCTCGCGTTCGAGGAGCGGTACGCGCACGAGTCCTGAGAGGAGTATTCCGAATGCGATGATGATGAACCCTCCGATGACCTCGATCGTTCGCGCGATGTTCGCCGAAGCTCCGCTGAGCAGCACGGTGAGCACTCCTCCGACAAGTGAGAATACGGTTGCGAGGCCGAGGACGAAGAAGAGGGCGGTGAAGAGCGCGATCCTGCGCCTGTGTTTCGATTCGTGCATGCTCGTTCCGGCGAGGAACGTGAGGTATCCGGGCATGAGCGGTGCTATGCACGGTGAGAAGAACGTGAGGAGTCCTCCGAGGAAGGCAATGACGAGAAACTCGGGGCTCATCAGTGGCTGCACGCAGAATCCTTATAAAACGCTTATGGAGTAATCTTCACATGCTCAGATACGTGCTCTCTTCGCGTCCGATCACCTGGTTCGGCCTGGCGATCATCTACCTCATCGGATTGCACTTCGGAGGGGGTGGTCTCGATGCGTTCACCATCTTCGAGATGCTCGTCTTTGCGATTCCCTTCGCCTTCGTGCTCTTCACGCTCAACGACGCATACGATCATGAGAGTGATGCGATCAACAGGCGTCATCGCTCGGTTCCCAACTCGCGTTTAGAACGCGAACACCGCGAGACGGCGGTGATTATCGCGCGCATCTGTGCGCTCTTCGTCCTCCTCGTAGGATTCACCGTTTCGCTGCGCGTGGGCATGGTGCACTTCGTATTCGTGGTCCTCACCGTGGCGCTCGGCTACGCGTATTCGGCTCCTCCCTTCAGGCTCAAGGAACGCCCGGTGTTCGACTCGCTCAGCAACGGAGCGATCATGGTCGGATTGCTCATGGTCGCCTTTACGACGGGTTCGTCGCCGCTCGACGTACCGCGTCAGCTCGTCGCGATCTTCTTCGTCGGCGTGGCGATGCACGCGCTCTTCGCCATCGCCGATCGCGATCCGGATGCGCATGTGCGTATGCGTACCATCGCCACGGTCCTCGGTGTGCGTCTTGCTGCGCTTATCGCCTTCGTATCGGGGCTCCTCCTCGTCTTTTGGGCGGGTTTCGTCGCATGGTTCATCGTCTACGGCGTGCACCTGATCACCGCGGCTGCGCTCGCAACGCTCCTCTCGGGTTCGACGAGGGTCGCGCGGTGGAGCGCTCAGATCATCAGCGCATACGTCGTTGTCTTCGCGCCGCTCTACGTCTACGGATTGCTCGTGTGAATTGAGGATGTGTGGTTATGCGCTTCGACCGCTTACTCTACTGACCTGCTCGTTCGATGTAGATCTCGGAGAAGTGGCCATCTTGGTGGAGGTCTACGAGACGGTGGTCGGTGTTCGCGAGGTGGAGCAAGGGGAGGATGGTGAGTACGCGTTCTTCTCGGCCTGCTCCTGAGAGTTCTGAGAATCCGATGCGTTTCTTCGTTTTGAAGATGCCTTCGAGGCGTTCTGAGAGAGTGCTGATGATTTTTCCGATGTCGATGCTCGCGATCGGGATCTCGACGGCTGCAGCATGCGAGACCGATACTTTGCGTGCTCGGGGAGGTGTTTCGAGCGCTCCTTCGAGGGCTTCGATGAGATCGTAGACCGAGACGCGACGCTTCTTGAGTTGCGGCATGCGCGGGATGAGCTGAGGTGGTTCTTCGACGGTTCCGAAGACGTCTCCGAACTCCATCTCGTCGTAGAACGATTCGATCTCTTCTTCGCTCACCGTGGTCATCATCGAGTCGAACTGGGCGATGTCCTCTTCTAAGAGCCTCTCGGACTTGATGCGTACGAGGAGCGCGGCTGCGAGGAGCACTTTTCCGGAGACCTTGAAGTCGAGTTCTTTGAGTTTGAGGAGCATCTTGAGGTACTCCTCGGTGAGGACTTGGATGTCGACGTTCCATGGGTCGAGCTCGCGCGTCTTGACGAGGTTGAGCAGGACGTCACGCCAGGTGATCTCATCCTCGTTGAGCACGATTTGAAGAACGGACTGCATAATATCACACAATTGTATACTGGGCTTATAACCTTACTGGTTCGAGTACACATTCTGTTTAAAAATAACGTGCCTCTTCGTCTCGTGATCAGCCCATACCTGTCCGCACGGTCAGAACTCAGCGAAGCGCTTCATTAATAAACGCCCCGGCGGCCACACCTGGTGCGGGCCCATGGTCTAGTGGTTATGACGCTGCTTTCACAGAGCAGATGTCCCCGGTTCGAATCCGGGTGGGCCCATCCTTGCTTGTCATGACCGGATTCGAACGTCTGCGCAACTTCGTTGCTTGAGCTCTCGGCGTTCGCCTTCGAGCGATCAGAGTGGCGTATCAGGTATCATTATAACTGTCTGAGTGCTCTGCTCATTATGCGGACCGTCGGTGTGATCGGAGGCCTCGGACCCGAGACCTCAGCGGAGTTCTACTTGGAAGTCGTTTTCGGCTGTCAATCACGTGGTGGTACTACTCGGCCGCCGATCCTCTTGTGGAGCGTTCCCGGCGCCTACGAGATCGAGCGCGATGCGATCGAACGCAATGTTGGTACTGAGCGGTATCGTCCGCTCTTGGTTGATGCCGCGCGTCGCCTTGAGCGAGCGGGTGCAGACATTCTCGTCATGCCCTGTAATTCACTCCACGTATTCATCGATGATATCCGCTCAGCAGTGCAGATACCGGTGTTGAGTATCGTTGAAGAAACTGCGCGGTTTCTTGTTGTTCGTGGTATCGACAGAGTCGGCTTGCTCGCAACGGACATCACGATCAAGTCCGGGATGTATGAGCGAGCACTTACGGGTGCAGGAGTGCGTGTAGTGGTACCCGACGGTCTCAATCAGGCGCGCATTGGTCGGACGGTGAGAAACATCGTCGTGAGTCGGCACGGTAATCGCGACCGTGAGGCTCTCCTCTCGATCGTGCATCGGTTCGCACAGCTCGACGTCCAGCACGTGATCCTCGCCTGCACGGATCTGCAACTGCTCATCCCCCAACATGAGTCGCTCGACATATTCGATTCGATGAAGATCCTCGTTGACGCGACGGTCGAGAGAGTTTTCCAAGACTGAGCTCTTTAAATGGTGTATGAGTGTACCCGCACTGCATGCTTGGTCTCAGGCCCCCTATGAAGACGCTCATCATTCTCACATGCGCATTGCTCTTCCTCGCCGGATGCGCAGAAACTCGCGTTGAAGAACCAGCTCCCGAGCCGATCGTTCTCTCCTACAGCTACGGTACGCGAGGCGCTCAGACGATGCCCTTCGGCGATGAGGGTCCGATCGTCCTAACGTGCGAAGAGTACTACAGGATGGATTGAATCCACGCGCTCGGCGTGCGCGCGTACGTATCGGCATGAGCGATGAGTCCTGGATCGCGGGTGAGCGCCCGTGTGATCGCTTCTCGTGCCGTTCGCGAATAGCGCTTATCGGTCTCTTCAAACAGATCCGCAGCGTTCGTGAGTGTGTGTGAATCATCAGGGATCATGATGCTCGTATCGGTGAGTATAAACGGGATCCTCCCGATACGTGCGATGTCGATGAGGATTCCGATGCGTACGCTAGACGATCGTGATGTGAGATGATCGCTTCCGAAGTGCGCTGCGATCGTGTTGAGACGCTCCCGCCTCACCGCGTTCGATGCGACGAGTTCGGCTCCGAGTTCGAGGGCGAGTTCTACGTGCGTATCTCGTGTTTCGTTCGTGCACGTTCGTTTCGCGGCTTGGTACGTTTCGTAGAGGTCTGCGATGCTCTGTCCGTACGGTGAGCTATCGTGCTGGTGTTCTTCGAGGAAGCGGGGCATGTCGATGCTCCGTACGGCTGCTTCAAGATCGAAGCGTCTTCGTGCTCCTTGTCCTGCTTCTGCGAACGCCTGCGTCTCGTGATCGAGGCCGTTGGGGTGTTCGAGGAGTGCGAGCGACTCAGCTTCGCTCATAGCATATTCGGGGATCGTTCGTCGGAAGTACTGTGCGAGGAGGTATCCGTCGTTCGTCTCGTCTGCGAGAGCGAGGATGGGGATGGTGTACGGATCCTTCGATCGTGTGATCCACGTTGGTATGGGAACCGCGCTTGCCGTGTCGAGTCCGATGCGTTCACGTGCGGAGCGCTCACGTTCGACCCGTTCTCTGATGAGTTCCACCGCTGGTTCGAGGTAGGGATCCATGAGTGGGGTGAGGCCGCGCTTGGTTTTATCGCTTGCGCAGGCTCTGTTTGAGGTCGATGAAGTACTTTCCTTCTTCGAGTTTGATGACGACCGGTTCTCCTTTGAAGAGGTGTACGAGGTCGAGTTCGTACTGGCCGGGTTTTTTTACGACGACGGCTTCGAAGTCGAGGATAACGGGTGCGTCGGCTTCTCTCTCTTTGCCGATGAGCTCGAGGATGTCGCTCTCGATCTGTTTACGCTCGGTATCCGAGAGTTCTTCGGTGATCTGCTCGGCTTTCTCGATGTGTTCTTTGCGCACGTAGAAGAAGAGTTTGGCTCCGCATTCGCATCCGTCGAGGATCTCGCTCGCTCCGTCCCCGTAGACGGTTCCGCATCGTACGCACTTGTGGGGCATCTACTTGCGTCTCCGTCCTTGGGTTACGAGTTGTATCTTGGATGGGTCTTTCTTGATCTCTTTGATGATGCTCGCGGGTCCTACGATGGTGAATCCTCCTTCGTTGTAGTCGGGTACGAGTATCGATGCGAGGCGTGCTTTGAACGAGTGCCATGCGCTCTTATCGTGTGATCCGGGTGCTTCCCACACTTGGATCTCGATGCCTTTGAACTTGTCCGATACGCGTTCCATCGTTTCTCGGATGAGGGCGACCTCTTCGTCTTTGGTGAGTCGACCGTCGAGTATGACGATCTTGTCTTCGTTGACGATGTCGAGCATCTTTTCGACGCGTGCGTTGCTTGAGAGGTTGCGGATCTCGTTGTAGGGTACGAAGTGGAGTGTCAGCATGGGTATCACTTCATGAGTTCGAACAGCGATTCGTAGAACGTTTCGATGTTCACGCCGTCTTTGGCGCTGATGCCGACCACATCGTACTGTGGGAACGCATCGGTGATGCGTTTGAGGTTGCTCTTCTTCAGGTCGATCTTGTTGGCTACGATGAGCACGGGTACGTCTTTGGCTTGGAGGTTTCCGATGATCGTGATGTTGACTTGGCTGTACGGGTCGGTGGTCGAGTCGAGTACGATGACGACCGCGTCCATGTCATCGAGCCATTTGATCGCGTCGATAACTCCTTTGGTCGCTTCTTTTGCGCGTTTTCTCGCTTCCGCTTTTTTCATGCCGGCTTTGAGGAAGTCCTCGTAGTCGATCCGTGTTGCGATGCCTGGCGTGTCTACGAGGCTGAAGGTGAGTTCTTTCTTGCCCGAGCGGATGGTGACTTTCTCTTTGAGCTGTACTTCGCGTGTTTCGTGGGCGACGTCTGAGACGGTTCCCATCTCTTCTCCGAGCCAGTCCATCGAGATGCGGTTCGCAAGCGTCGTCTTGCCTGCGTTCGGAGGCCCGTAGAGTCCGAGTTTGACTTCTTTCTTCTTTCCGAAGAACCGCTGCATGAGCTTCTTGAACCATGAACCCAAATCTTTCGCCATACGAGCCCTCTTTTACGAGCTACATGCGTCGTCTTTTAAAAGGTTGTTGGGCCTGCTCGAACAAAGATTGATAACTACTTTGACGTTACAATGTATGTGGTTGATGTGGCTCAGAACAGCGGACGCTTCGTTGCGTCGCTCTATACTGATACGTCGAAGAGCGGTGGTATCTTTCGGGACGGTCTTGTTCCGCACGAGTTCTTGCCGGTGAAGGACGTGCTTGGATTGCCGCCTAATGCATACGTGCCTGTTACTCTCGCACTTCCTGGTCCTGTGGAGAGGGTGTGGCAACGCGGGCTCAACTACCTCTCCATGCGAGGCCTCCAGTTGTGCGAGCGTACGGCTGAAGTCGCCGACGAGTCTGGGAGTGACGTAGTCCTGCTTGAACTGCGCCTTGATCCGCAATCCGCTGATGCCTGGATATTCGACGAAGCGATTCTTGAGCGGAAGGGGTGGTTCGGTCTGCCTCGCGCACCGGAGCGCAACGCACAAGCGTACTGGGAGGCCCGAGTGCCGCTTCACGGTGGGTTTGGCCACATGGTGTATCCGCGGGTAGCGGTTTTCGGTCATATCGAGCCCTCTAACATCAGTATCGCGCAACAATGGTCTCCTAGGGATTTCGTACGGTTGCAGAGATTTAAGGCGGATTACTCGGATTGACTTGATTGCGTCGGTGTGAGGTGTTGCGCAGTCGGAGTGTGTATGTGGTCTAGTAGATGATCGCTACGAGGACGCGTTCGATCTGGTCGAAGCGTACTTTGAAGGGGTCGTTCGACGCGTTCGCGTCTCCTTTCGTGATCGCATACCATCCTTGGCTGTCGTATCCGGTGGCGATGATGCGGTGGATGACGGTGATGCCGGCGATCCGGTATGAGATGATGTCGCCGCTGCGCAGCTCTTCGGGGTAGCGTGGTTCGATGTGGATGGCGTTGGCTCCGACGTCGAGGAATGGTCTCATGCTGCCGGTGTCGGTGAACCGGCTCCAGCTCGCTCCGCGGATGTCGAGCACGACGCGGTCGTTCGTTACGATGATCTGTTCTTCTGCGATCCGGTCGCGCGGCATGGGTAGATCGCTCGCCGCTCCGAACGTCTGGGGGGTGTCGATGACGGCTCCGCTCAGGCTTGCTGCGGTTGTGGCGAGCGTGTGTCCGAATACGAGTCCGAAGAGGAATACGGTGATGCTGCCGAGCAATACGTGCATCGGATTCATGCCTTTGGAGTAGTAATAGTGGTTAAATAACTACTGGTTAGTCACAACACTGTGTCTGTTCAGATACCGATAAATATATATACACCATAGCCAAATCAGTATACACATAAGGCTACTGTTATCTGATGATGTATGGCTCGATTGAAGAAGGGATGGACTGCCGAAGAGGACGCACGGCTTAAAGTGCTCTTCGCGACGGCTGATGCGGACGTGCTCGAGAACGAATTCGATCGTTCGATCAATGCGATCAAAGGTCGCGCATACCGCCTCGGCCTCAAGAAGGACTGGGGCTTCGTGCAGAAGATCCACAAGCGCAACGCTCAGCGCCGCTGGAAGCGTTCGTAGCGAAACCGCGCTGGCAGTCGAGCGTATGGATCGATCGTCAGCGACGATCCTTCTCTGAACGGTTCGCTCGTCTCCCCATTGAGCGCTCGTCGCGCGCCTTCGAGCGCGATCATCCCGGCGTTGTCGGCGAGGAGCGCTCGGTCGGGTACGAAGAGCTGACATCCTCGCTCGTCGCAGAGCATGCGTGCCATATGGGTGAACCGTTTGTTGAGCGCGACGCCTCCGATGACGCCGAGTACCGTCGAGTCGTTGAGGGCGATCGCCCGCTCGCACGCTTCGAGCATCATTGCGAATGCGTGTTCTTGGAGCGAGTAGGCGAGGCTTGCCTTCCGTGTTTCGTCGAGTTGGCCTCGCTTTGCGTCGGTAGCGATGAGCTGGCGCAGCTTGGTCGAGAGCCCGCCGTACGTGACGTCCATCCCTTTCACGCTGTAGGGGAGTTCGACGAGCTCATCGCTCTGCGCTGCGAGCCGTTCGATGATCGGTCCTCCGGGGAATCCTGCGCCCAAGTCGCGGGCGACGAGATCGAGCAGGTGTCCGAGTCCGATGTCGAGCGTCTCTCCGATCAGATTGAGGTATCCGTCGTAGTTCCAGATCTGCGTATTCGCCCCGGCAACGTAGAGCAGGGTAACCCGCTCGTCGTCGATGAAAGTGAGCGCTGACGTGAGGTGTGCGAGGCTGTGGTTCACGCCCATGAGCGGGATCGAGAACCGATACGAGAGCGCCTTGGCACAGATGGCGCCTACGCGCAGCGCGTGTCCCATTCCTGGCTCGGTGCTCACCGCGATGAGATCGACGTCACGGATGTCGGTTTTGGCCTTCGTGAGCGCGCGCTCGATCGTGGCGCTGCAGACCACTACGTGGTGTTCGGCGATGCGCACTGGGATGAGTCCGGAGTCGGGTACACGCATCGCTTCGTTCTCGTTGGAGAGGATCTTCGTATCGTCGATGATCGCGGCTCCGAACGTATGTGCGGTCGATTCGATACCCAGGATGCGCATATGTGTCGGCGCTCACATGGTTTCATAACCGTTTGGGTGCGCTACTCAGGGGGCAACCTATAAATACCCTCTCGGATGCCTGCTCGCCATGATCGTTTGGCCGTGGGGGAAGCGTGCCCACCAGAAATCGCAGCTCTCACAGTTCCTCTCGGGCGAATTGCTCCGTGATGCGCTCTCCTTCCTCTCGAGAGGCAAGGCGACGCTCGCCTACCGTCAGTTCGGCATCTCCTCGGAGCTCTTCGAGGATTTCTCGTATCCTGAACTGCATCCGATTGAGCAGGATACGCGCGTGCAGCATCGCATCGTCGAGCTCAACAAGCACATCGAGAACGCGGCTGCTGAGCGGGCCTACGAGCGGTTCGCACGAGTGGCGTACGAGCGGATCCCACGCCTGATCGCCCCGTCGCTCAGCGACTTCGAGGTCCACAAGAAGCTCATCACGCTCCAACTCGCAGCGACCGAACGCGTACACATGCACATCGTGTCCGATCCTGATTCGCTCGCATCCGAGCTTCTCCGTTTCTCCGTCGCGCTCCATGACTCATCGATCATGATATCCTCGTCGGGTTCGAAAACGCTCTTCTCATCTGCGAAGAAGACGATCAAGGATGACGAGGACCTGCTCAAACGATCCTCGGAAGGGATTCTCGCCATCTCATCGGTCGAACAGCTCAAGCCAGCAGACAAGAAAGTGCTCGCTGAGGTCCTCGATTCGGGCATGTACACGCCCGATCCGTCCAAGGCGGGCAAACGCCATACGGCATGCCGTCTCCTCTCGTGTTCGACACCGACACGCATCGTTGGAAAACAACCCGACATCTTGCGCCGTCAGATTACGCTCGACCCGTTCGTGCTCGATGAGATCCACGTGGTTTCGATCGTCAAGAACACGAAGCGTCCGACGCAGCGCTCCTTCACGATCAACCGCTCAGACTACGAGTTCGTCAAGGGGTTCTACTCGTACGTCGAGAACACGAAGGTCGGCGTCCCCTCGGAGCTCGAAGAGAAGATCTACAGCTACGTCGAACTGCTCAAGACCGAGAAGGACACGGTCGTCGAGGTCACTTCGACGCGTATCGTCGGTATGATCCGCCTCGCCAAGGCCCGTGCACGCCTCTCGCTGCGCTCGGAGATCCGCGAGGACGACGTGAAAGAAGCCTATGCACTAATCAGAGCTGCGCTCGCACTTCCGAAAGAGTAGTTTCACTACGATAAAGTAATAAATGAATGCTCGTCTCTGTTTGTATGAGCCTTCCCTCAGACCTCTACCGCTCGCTCGACGGCTTCTTCCACCGCCAGGTCGATCGGGTCGGTCGGGTTCTCGACCGCAAAGGTGTGGACCGCTCGCTCGCAGGAGCGGTTGCATCTCTTCCTGCATGCGTCGGTTCGCTTACGTTTCCCGTCGTAGCGATGGTTCCGTTTGCAGCCTACTCAACCCTCTCGTACGGTGTATCGATTCTCGAGTACTATACCGGTCCCAACGAGGTGCGTTCCGGTTCACGGATGATCGTGCGAGACCCGGATGTGTACGCGGTGGATCGAGCGTTCCGAGCCATCAGAACGATCCCTGCAGCTCTCGCTGCCGGGTACGCGGCTCACGGCGTCGCAGCGCTTGTAGAGGGAGCAACACGTGGTGTTCTCGAACCTGACGGTTTGCGCTCGATGCTCACGGCACTGACCTTAGCCGGTCCTCCGGTTTCATCATACCTACGCCAACGCGACCCTCTGGTTCCTGAAGAGGACCCGATGCTCGCCTACCTGCCGAGCCCAAAGCTCGAACCGCTCGAGCGGCTCATCGATCCGTAGGTCGTCTGGAGCTCCATCGTTTCCGTTCAGCGTTCGATGTCTACGACTTCCACGTCGAAGATGAGCGTCTCTCCAGCGAGCCGGTGGTTGAGATCGAGGACGACCATGCCGTCTTCGACATCGATGAGGAGCGCTTGGAGCATCTGTCCGTTCGGAGCGGTGACCTGGATGATCTCGCCGATATACTCGGTCGGATCGATCCCGAAGTCTTCGACACTGACGGTTTGGATGAATTCTTCGCTGTGCACGCCGTATCCTTGTTCAGGGGGGATCTCGAGCCGTGCGCGTTCATTGAGACTCAATCCGAGCAGACCGTCTTCGAATCCTGGGATGACTTGTCCGGCGCCGATCCGGACGGTGAGCGGTCCGCGTCCTTCGCTCGTGTCGAATACGGTTCCGTTCGGGAAGCTTCCCGTGTATTCGACGCTGACCGTGTCTCCGAGCTGCACGGTTTGTGGTGTGCCTATGGCCTCTCCGGTCGGGTCGCATGCAGCGATCGTGAGTACGAGTATGGTGACGAGGGCGTGGGTGAGGTATCTCATAGGCCCCGTTATCGAACGGCTACTATAAACGTTGTGGTAGGAGAGAAAAACAGGTTTGGCGTGTGATTACTCAATCGGAAGCGGGGGCATCTCTTCTCCGATGGGGAGCGCTGGCTGGGGCGGCGCCTCATCGATACCCGTGAGCGTCACGTCGAATACGAGCGTCTCTCCGGCGAGCGGATGGTTCTGGTCGATGTCGAGCGTGACGACTTCTTCGTCTGCTGAGACGACGAAGACCGGTACCGGCATCCCCATCTCGTTCTGCAAGACGATGTTCTCGCCGACGTACTGCGTCATATCCTCGCCGAGATTCTCGGCTGGAACCTCCTCTTGAACGACGAGTGAAGGGTCGTATTCACCGTACGCCTCTTCAGGTTGAAGCGTGAACTGCTTGCTCTCGCCGACGACCATGCCGAGGATCTGGTTTTCGAATCCAGGGATGAGTTGTCCTGCTCCGACCTGGAACTGGAGTGGTGCCTGTCCTTCGCTCGTGTCGAATACTGTTCCGTTCGGGAAGCTTCCCGTGTATTCGACGCTCACGAGGTCACCGCTCTGAACGGGTCCGTCCGAAGCGGGAGGCGTCGTGTCAGGTGGGATCGTGTCTGGTTCCTGGTCTGCGTCCTGAGCGCATCCTGCGGCGATGAACGCCACAACGATCAGGACCGTCAGACCGCGTAGTCCGAATGCCATAATGGTACCGTCCTGAAGAGGTGTTTGTTAAGTGTTACGGTAGGTGCTTCATGAGCGATCCGAGCGCGTCAGGATGATTCTCGATCAGTTCATGGAACCACCGAGCGTTCGATTCAAGGGTTTCATCGTCGAATTCGTATGTCTCGACGAGCGATCCGTCCTCTGACTTGAGGTGTGCGCGCAGCTCGCCGCCGATGAATTCGAACACTTCGTAGGTGAGCAGGTGCGGGATTCGCAAAACGTACCCGTCGCTTCGCTCTTCGATCGCATATGATTGCGTGGGTTCTTCGATGATGAGGCGTACTCCGTGCATGGATGCAGGTCATTTAACGAGCGTGAATCCGCCAGGAGGCTTGTCGAGCTCCTTCGTCCAGTCGATGCCGATCTTGAGGAGCGTCTGTTTGAAACGGTCGGAGAGCTTGTACGTCTTCTTGTACATATCGTACGAGATCAGGCCCATAGACTTCATCGGCGTGAGGATGCGGTCGTAGAACTGGCGTTTGTTGTAGCTGAGCTTGACCTGTTTTCCCTTGTACGATCCGTGATCGATGGTCGTTGTGATCTGACCATCGTGCAGTTTCGTTGCGAACAGGCTCATCTCCGTTCTCGAAACGGCTCCGCCGTTATCCTTGATGTAGTCGATGAGCAGTTTCGCCACGATGGCCTGTTGTTCCGTTGCGAATATGACGTCGTAGATGCTCTCTGGCATATTGAACTGATCGAATAGGATAACCATGTATCCACCCCCAAATGA
>JBLKOL010000009.1:0-32930 GCA_047602765.1 Candidatus Woesearchaeota archaeon | reverse complement strand
CGAAGAACCCGAGGAACCTCTTGAAGAAGACACTGCCGAAGAACCCGTAACTGATGAGCCCGTTCAGGCGGACGAAGAAGAACCAGGGTTCTTCGAACGTATCATCAACTGGTTCAGAGGACTCTTCGGGTAAGCTCAAATAGAATGACCGCTGCCTTCGCCTATGAAGCCTGAGAGACGCATCATGAAGCTCGAAACGAGCCGATCAGAAACGCATGATACGAAGACGTTCGTGCTCTCAGATCAGTACTCGTTCGAACCCGGACAGTTCGTCAACATACGCTTCGCAGAAGATGATACGATCGGACGACGAAGCTTCTCGATCGCATCAGGACCAGGAGAGCGTCTTGAGATCACGGTCAAACAAGTCGGACGATTCACCAACGCGCTCTTCGAAGCGCCACCTGAAACAATCTTCGAAGTCCACGGACCCCTCGGACTCCCCTACATCCGAAGCTGCGACCCGTACCTGCTCATCGCAGGAGGAACCGGCATCGCACCGTTCAGAAGTCTCATGAGAGGATACAAAGACACACGATTCACGCTCATCAACAGCAACAAGACCTACGACGACATCATCTACCGCGACGAGATCCCGAACTGGAACGCGACGGTCATCCACACACTCACCCGAGAGGAACGCGAAGGATACCGACACGGACGGATCGACCGCGCACTGCTCGAGGAGATTCCCCAGCTCGAAGAACACCGCGTACTCATCTGCGGACCGCCCGGGATGGTCACGACAATCATAGAAGCTCTCATCACGCTCGGCATCCCGATGAACCGTATCAAAACCGAGAGCTGGGGGAACTAACCCTATAAGCGGTTGTGCAAACCCACACGCATGGTACTCGAAGCCGGAAGCACAGTCCCCGACATAACGCTCGAGAGCACCTCTGGACGCACCGTATCGCTCACGAGGATCAAGAGGGGCATCATCTATTTTTATCCCAAAGACAACACGCCAGGATGCACGATGCAAGCATGTGCGTTTCGCGATCTTCGAACCGAAATCGCAGCGCGCGGATGGAGCGTGTACGGAGTATCGAGCGACCCGATCAGCTCACACGAGCGGTTCGCCCGAAAACACGAACTCGGATTCGAACTCCTCTCTGACCCTAAGCGGATCGCGGCTGAAGCGTTCGGCGTACTCATCGAGCGTACGATGTTCGGTCGTCGCTTCTCCTCAACGAGGCGTATCACCTTCGCCATCGAGAACGGCGTGATCATGAACGTGTGGAAGGCCGATGTTCGCAGCAACGCCCAGGACGTGCTCGATTGGATCACACATTCGGCACAGACCGAACCATTTTGAGACGTTTAAATATGCGCATATCAGAACACAGATAGGTGACATACAATGAACGCACTCTTGATACCGATAGTCCTCACTGCAGCAGTCCTTCTCATAGGCTGCGAGGCGAACGGCACACCCACGGATACGCCTGATGCTCCCGATCCCACCCAAGCACCATCCGAACCAGATGGACTGACGGTGAGCTTCGCTGACGGCGTACTGAGCTACACGGCTCGCATCATGGTACCCACACCCTGTCACGATGTGAGCATCGAAGAGAACATCCTCGAAAGCGACCCCGCCCACGTGGAGATCCGCGCACGGTTCATAGAACCCGACCCCGATGTCATGTGTGCACAGGTCATCGATGAACGCGAGATCAGCGGAACGATAACCCTCGGCGAGATGCCTGGGAGTGTCACGCTCGTAACGCCGTTCGAAACGTACGAGGCACACGTATGAAACCAACGATACTCATGCTCGGAACGCTCGTGCTCGCCGTACTCATCGGATCATGCACGCTCGAACCAATCGAACCAGCGGCGAGCGGATCGTTCAGCAGCGTCGAAGAACTAAGAGGATACCTCGCAGGCACAAGCACTGATAGGACCGGAATGATGCTCGGAACAGACGAATTGATCATAGCCGAAGCGGCCGATGGAGCCGTACGGGCGATGCCCGCGAGCGCTCCGACCTATACCGATACGAACGTACAAGTAGAAGGAGTCGATGAAGCAGATATCCTCAAGACCGACGGAAACCACCTCTACACGATCGTAGGACGAAGCGTGGCGATCATCAAAACCCTCCCTTCGAACGAGACTGAGCAGATCGCTTCGATCGCATTCGACTGGAACCCGCACGGATTGTTCCTCAAAGACGATCTGCTCTACGTCATCGGAAGCGAATGGGACACGAGGACCTACACGATCGTCGTCGGATACGACGTGACCGACCCCACAACTCCCGAACGCGTCTTCGAGAGCAGGATCGAAGGGTCCTACGTAACAGGACGCTCGACGGACAGAGTCTACGTCGTCTCACAATCCGCTCCGGACTACCTGCGTCCGATGCCCATGCCCATCATACACGAAGCCGGCGTTGAGCGAACCGTCGACATCGGAAGGATCATGCTCCCACGACCGGTGGACAACGCACGATTCGTCACGATCAGCGAAATACAGCCTGACGGAGCCATCGATGCCACGAGCGTCATCAGCGAAGGATACCCGACGGTCTACGCATCAGAACGAGCCATCCACCTCGCCATGGGACGCCAGATCAACCAGTGGACGATCCGACAGGAACAGATGCGCACGGCGATGGAGCCGCACCTCACAGCCGACGACGGGGACCTCATCAGGCGCATCGAAGCGACCGATGAAGACATCCTCAGCCACAGCGAGAAGCGCATGAGGATCGATAGGGTGATCAGCCACCGCCTCGCGAGCTTCGAGAGGAGCGAACGCGAACGGATCCAAGACCTCGTCGAACGCAACGTGAAAGAAGAACTCGAACGGCACGAATCGTTCGAATACACGAACCTCATCGAAGTACCGTATGCGACGCTCAGAGCATCCGAACCCGTCGAGATCCGAGGAACCGTAAACAACCAGTTCAGCCTCGACGAACACGACGGAGTGCTCCGAGTCGCGACGACGACGAACCCACGCTGGTCGCTCGGAGAAGGAGTGAACGACATGGCCAACCACGTCTACACGATCCGCGACGGACGGGTGCTCGACTCGGTGCACGGACTCGGACCTGGAGAGCGCATCTACTCAGCCCGTTACCTGGACGATCGGCTCTACATGGTGACGTTCCGCGAGGTCGACCCGTTCTTCGCCATCGACCTCTCAGACCCCGAACGCATCGAAGTGCTCGGAGAACTCAAGATCCCTGGCTTCAGCCGCTACCTGCACGCCTACTCGGAGAACATGATCATCGGACTCGGACGCGACGCATCGGAGACCGGCGTGCAACGCGGACTCAAAGTCTCGCTCTTCGACGTATCGGATCCGAGCCGGCCGCGCGAATTGACGAACTGGATCTCCGATGAACGCCACGTACACTCAGCCGCTGAGTGGGAGCACAAGGCATTCTTGCTCGACAAGAGAAACGACCTGCTCGTCATCCCCATCAGCGGGTCGCGAAACTGGGTGCAACCAGTGATCGGACGCGACGAGAGAAGCACGCCTGAGCAGCGCGACGGAGGAGCCCTCATATTCACGATCCGAGAGGATTCGATCGAACTACGTGGACTCGTAGCGCACCCCGGATGGAGCGGTGTCGAGAGAAGCCTCGTCATCGAAGACGCGCTCTACACGAAGAGCCCGAGCCTTCTGCGAGTGAATGCGCTCGATGATCTGAGCACGCTCTCGGAAGTCTCGCTCCAAGAGGATCGCGGCATCCCAGTGTACTGATCTTCGGCCAAAACGCTTTTATCGTTCCTCAATCCAAAAGGGGTATGATACACCCAGCCTACCTGTTCATCGGATTGCTCGCCCTCTCAGCATGCTTCTTCGGAGCGTTCGACCAGCAACGGTTCACAGATGAACGATGCGTGGGAGACACGACGAAGTTCGCCTGTATAGAACGCACCGTATCGCTCGATGCGGATGGAACCGTTACGATACAGCTCCAGAACGGAGCTGGTGAGTCGGTACGTATCACGCGTGTGAGTACAAACAACGATTGCGGAATCGAAGAACCACCATTCACGATCGTACGTGATGGAGTTGACGTGACCGGACAGGTACTCGAACCCGATGATGGGTTCAGTCTCGTAGTCGGATGCGAGCCCTTCCCACAAGATTCCAAATTCGACGAGGCGTTCGTGATACACTACGGTATCGTGGATGGTGTCACAAACCTGAGAGGGACGGTCGAAGCAGTAGTGCTCACGTGAAACGAAGCACTTATCAAGGCTCACGACCCGAATCGCGCTATGAAACCGACGATACTCATACTACTCGTTGCACTCGCACTGCTCGCCGCAGGATGCGGTTCCGACGAGCCCGATACCACTGAACCTGTCGTGCCTCTTCCGAGCGAGGAGTCAGGAGAGTCTCCAGGCGAACCATCTGAGGAGAGAGCTGATGCGCCTTCAGGGGGCGCTCAGACAGGTGCCGCTCCGGCAGGGGCCGACGTGACCTTCGTTTTCGAATCGCTCTTCGAGCGACAAAGAGCTCTCGAATACACGGCGACGTTCGAAGTCGTCGGAACCGGCCCCGGTATGCCTGCGCCGATGACGATGACCCAATACTTCGGAGGAGTTGATCGGCTCAGAGTCGACAGCACTGTCGAGGGGAGCGATTCACGAGCATACATCATCGATGGCGAATTCACCGCATGTTCCGAATTCGATGGCGAATGGATGTGCTTTCCGGTCGACGTTATGATCGACACCACCCAAGAGGTCGACGAACTCATCGAAACAGGAGAATACACTGTTGGAGCGCTCCCGCCGCGAAGCGTCGCCGATGCAAATGCTCAGTGTTTCATGCTCACGATGGTCGAGGAGGAGACCCACGTCGAATACTGCTTCAGTCCTGAAGGAGTCCCGCTCTTCATCGAATCAAGAACCGAAGTGGCAACGATGACGTGGACGGCGATCGACTACTCGCTTTCAGTGCCCCACGATGCGTGGGATGTTCCTGAAAGCACAGGGTTCCCCGAAGGCTTCGACCCGAGCATGTTCACGTGAACACCACAACAAATACTTTCTAAAAAACAGTTTTCAATATATTCTATTTCATAATATCTTCTCAAAGATAACAATACGACTTATCTTTTCGAAGCCTTGTTTCTAGTCGGGAACGACCACGAAAGACGAGGATACCGCGACGGATCGAACAGGAAGCGATCAACAAGCGCAGGAGCCCTCTTCCGCCGCTGAGCGTGCTCGGCAATCATCGCATTCACCCGTTCGATAAGCATCGCCTTGAGCTCTCCAGAGAGCAGCGCTCCTGAACGGTACTCCGAGGCGATGCGCTCGAGCTTCGCATCGTCAGGCTCGAACATCATCGAAAGATAGCGGAAGGACACGTCGATCGAAGGATCGCCACCGGATGCACGGTGTTCCTCGACCGTATCCTTACCACCGGAGAACGCGTACTTGTTGATCTTGCGCTTCACCTGAGCAGGCGTATCCGAGAACGTGATCGAGACGTTCTCGCTCGAAGAGAGCTTACCCTCACCCCCAAGCCCAGGGAGGAACCGACACAAGAGCGTCGAAGGCTTCGGATATCCAAGACGAAGTGCGACGTCGCGCGTGAGCCGGAAGTGGACGTCCTGATCGATCGCGCACGGGATGAGCACACGCGTCGGACGACCCTCGAACATCGACGGCACGAAGGCAGGGACCGACTGCATCGACGAATAGAAGAACGCTCCGATGTTATGCGAATCCGTAAGACCGAAGAGCGCCTTGGCCTGCGACGCCGTCGTCTTCTGAGCGACACGCATCGCCGTGCGATAGAAGAGCTGCGCATCACGCGTATCGATGAGAATCGTCGTCAACTCCGGGTCGAACCCTGCGGCGATGACATCGAAGACGTTCTCCTCGAGGAGCGCATCGGTATCCTCCAACGTGAGGTCCTTGAAGAGGAACTTCTCCTCATCAGGGATCTGGAAGACCAAATGTACCTTGAGCTTCTCCTGGAGCCAACGCGTGAATATCCACGGAAGCATATGACCAAGATGCACGTGACCCGAAGGAGCACGACCCGTATAGAGGTAGACCGTCTCGCCCTTCTCGAGCGCGGCGAGCCAGTCATCGAGGTACGTGTGGGCGAAGAATACTCCTCTTCGGATCATGAAGTGCGACTCACCCGCGAGCTTCTCTATCCGAGCGATTTGCTTGTCCGAGAGCGGCTTGACACCGAACTGCTCTATGAGCGCGTCATAATCGATATCACCAGAGACTTCCCACGGCGTAACCTTCATACACCTCGAAAGGCCTCGTGGTTTATAGGATTACCTCAGCAGTCCACCAGGAACACTCATATACCTCCAAAAGAGGGACGTGTTATGGAACGAACAGTGAAAGTCTCGGTCGGAGGATTCCTGCTTCGGGACGGGAAGGCGCTCATCGTCCGCCGCTCCGAACACGAAGAACAACTCTCAGGATACTACGAGCTTCCTGGAGGGAGGGTTGAATTCGCAGATGACCCTGGTCGCACGATCGAACGAGAGTTCCGAGAAGAAACAGGGCTTACGGTGAGTGCGTTCAAACCGTATTTCGTGTTCAGCTACGTCCACCCCTCGAACACGCATCGGATCGAGATCGTCTACCTCGTCACGAGCCACGACCGAGAACCAGCAGTCCTAAGCGACGAGCACGACGAATACCGGTGGGTAAGCGAAGAGGAGCTCGCAACCGGTATCGCTTCAGGAGGCATCCGAATGACCCAAGAGATGCAGACGATCATCACACAAGGATTCGAAGAGCACAACCGATCCTAAGTCCGTCTACGAGAGGAACGAGAGCACAACAACGCCACTTACGACGACGATCGAACCGACGCGTTGCAGAACCGTGAGACGCTCGCCGTGGGCGAGACGCATGTACAAAGCGGTTACAAGAGGATTCGAAGCGGAGATCGCCGCAACGATACTCACCGGAGTCGAAGCGAGGGCGAACGTGAACCCCGCCACGCCAGCGACGATACAGACACCGATCGCAGTGAGCGGCACCAGAGATGCTCGTGGAACCGGCTCGTGACGGTACCAGACGATGCTCCCCGCAAGGAGCACGATGAGAAGCTCTCCTACGAGCGGGGTTGCGATCGGACCGATCATCATCGTCGGGATGATAAGAAACGCATACGAGAGTCCCCATCCGACCATTGCGAGCAGTGCGAAACCTATCCCCTTCGAAGCGAGACGTGAACCGTCATGCGAGAGCGCTACGACCCCGAAAACTATCATGGCGATAACCGCATAGTGTACCGAAGAGAGGGATTCAGAGAACACGAGGGCTGCGACGAGAACCGTCACGATCACCGCGCTGTTCGCGATCGGAGTAACGATGCCTGAGATTCCCACGCCGAGCGCACGATAGAACGCGTACACCGCGATGATACCAAAGACCGCAACGATCGCAGCTACCACCACGCCTTCCACCGAGAGCTGATGCGGCCAGAGCACGAAGAGCACGGCGAGTATGATCGCCGATATGGTGCTGCGTACGAGGAGCGTTCGAGCGATGCCGATATCACGCACGTACCTCTGAGCGAGTCCGTTCGCCAGTCCGAATCCGAGCGCTGAGAGGAAGGCGAAGAGGATCATACAGCCTTACCTCGCGCATCGGGATGGTGGAAGAATTCAGCGGCACGAGCAAGACGCGGCAAGCGGGCAAGCGGACGTGCGAATCGCGCAAAGTAGCGCATACGCGAGACGTGGCGCGTATGCGAGACGCGGGTCGATCGTCCCGATTGGCGTTGGATGGCAGTGACCTCACTGCCCACATCCTGAGCGCCGGTGATCAGATCGGCGAAGAGCGCAAGCTCCCCGAACAACCGTAAGACGAGAAAGACGGGCATGAGCGAGATGATGGCGAACCAATAGCTCTTGAGAAAACCCTTCATCGAAGACGCACGAAACGCCTTGAACACGAGGTCGAGGGCTACCATGACAAGCACGAACGTATCGAACCACGAGAACATGAGGTAGAACCGGTTCGAATCATCGACGAAGAACGAGAGGATGATGAACGGGATGAGCGCGATAACAAGCCACGGCACACTGCGATCGAGAATCCTCTCGAACCGCTCGATGAACGACATACGATCATACGAACGCTGCGGTTCTTGAAGCTTACTCAACGCACCGTTCAGTAGAGTTTGAGACTCCACGCTTCAGACTCGTACTCGGCGACCATACGGTGCGTATTGAAATACGAGGCGAGTGAGAGCGCGTGGAGCTGGTGTTCACGCCAGCGCGGGCGATTGTCGTAGTAGACGCGCGAGACGTGTTCGAGCTGCTCGTAGAGGCTGAGCTCATCACGCCCGTCACGGCGATGATGGATGATCCAGCCTGCGAGCGGGCTCACCGTGATGCCTTCGATCCACCATCCGTCGAGCGTCGAGAGGTTCGGCACACCGTTGGCAGCAGCCTTCATACCACTCGTACCCGAAGCCTCCTTGGGAGGGAGGGGGTTGTTGAGCCATACATCGCATCCGCTCACGAGGTGTTGGCTGATCACCGCATTGTAATCCTCGATGAACGCGATCCCGACGCGACCTTCGAGTTGACGGCTGAAGGCGAGGATACGTGCGAGGATGTCTTTTCCGGCCTGATCGTTCGGATGCGCTTCGCCGGCGAACACGAACTGTACTTTTCCCTCGCAGATACGCAAGAACCTCTCGAGGTCGGTGAAGATGAGATCCGCACGTTTGTACGGAGCGAAACGACGTGCGAATCCGATCGTGAGCAGACCCTCATCGAGTTCGCATCCGGTCCGATCCTTGACGAAGCGGATCATGTCGCGTTTCGAACGCTGGTGCATCTCTTCGATGGCGAGCGGATCGACGATGCGATACGCGTGTTTGAGGATCCCCGGCTCGTGGCGCCACGAGGGCAGGGTCGAGTCGAGCAGCTCGAGGATATGGGGACTCATCCACGTCGGAAGGTGGATGCCGTTCGTGATGGCTCCGATATCATACCCGGGAAACATCTTACGGCTCACCTCACCGTGCTTCTGAGCGACTCCGTTCGCATACCGGCTTAGGTTGAGAGCGAGTTTGGTCATGTTCAGCTCGCGATGCCCTCCGAGATCGAGATGATCCCACGCGATATCATCACCGCCGAGAACACTGCGGACAAGATCATAACTGAACCGATCGTGACCGGCAGGCACCGGCGTGTGAGTGGTGAACACGTGCATGCTCCGCACGAGCTCTTGGATCTTACGACGGTTGAACCCGTAGTAGCGTCCGAGGTAACGCGCATCTTCGATCGGAGCGAACGCGGCATGACCCTCGTTCATGTGGAACGTGTGGATCGAACGCGCACCTAACTCGCGCAGGACGCGCTTGCCACAGATTCCAAGGATGGCTTCCTGTTTGATGCGCATCCGCTGATCACCACCATAGAGGTGGTCGGTGATCTCCCGGTCAGCTGGGTCGTTCTCTTCGAGGTGCGTGTCTAAGAAGAGCACGGGTACGATAGCGTCCTCTCGTCCTACGATGATACCGATACGCGGTTCAACAGTCACTGTGCGTCCTTCGAGCACGATGCTCACCCGTGCCTGAGGAAGGGGCGTAGTGAACGCATCAGGATCCCAAGGTTCGACCTCTTCGATCTGGCGACCGTCGCGGATGACCTGCTTGAAGTATCCTCCACGGTAGAGGAGGGTGATCGCACTCACCTTCATGTTCAGATCGGCACAACTGCGGAGCGTATCGCCCGCGAGCACGCCGAGCCCACCGCTATAGGTGAACATCGCAGGGTCGAGAGCGATTTCCATGCTCGCATAGATGATCTGGCTCGAACGCACAGCGCTCACTGCATACTCGGTATCCTCGCTCCTGTAGAACTTCACGACTCACACCTACTCTACCGGAGTCCGCTCCTCTTATAAAGATACCCTAGCAGAGGCGCCATACTCCTTCATGTGTCGTGATGAACCCCTCCCGTTCGAGCGCTTCGAGTTGAGCGGCGATCCGTGTTCGTTCGAACGGGAGCGCAGTGAGCTCTGATCCATCTTTGGGTCCGGTGAGGAGCACATCGAGGATCCACCCTCTGATCTGACGATCCGATCCTTCGAAGCGCGACTGCTTCGTGTAGTGGCGGCTCTTGCGGTTCGGATTCTCAACGTGGCGGGCGAGGTCTGATCCGAGGTCCATGAGCGCCGCATACCACGCCTTCGGATCCGAGCGGTCGAGGGCTTCTTCGATGCGTATGAGGATCTCGCGGTCGTGCACGTCTTCGCGATCCTTGAAGAACACGTACAAGAAGAGCCTTCGGATGTTCGTCTCGATGAGCACGACCGGCTCTGAGAAGGCGAAGGCTCGCACCGCAGAGGAGGTGTACGGACCGATGCCCGGAAGGGCTTCGAGCGCCTCTTGATCGTTCGGCACCCGACCTTCGTGATCGCTCACGATACGCTCTGCGCATCGCTTGAGGTTCAATCCGCGCCGGTTGTATCCGAGTCCCTTCCACAATCCGAGGAGTTCCTCGACCGACGATTCTGCGAGAGCGAGGGGAATCGGATAACGCGCTACGAATGAAGGGTACTTCGCTATCACTCTCTTCGTCTGTGTCTGCTGGAGCATGACTTCCGAGACGAGGATCTCCCACGGATCAGACGTCTCGCGCCACGGGTACGAAAGAGGATTCTCAGAGGCATGTGCGTATACGAACGATCTGAATCCCTCGACGTCACGGACCGCGTCGAGCCCTTCGAGGTTCATAGGATCGAACGCGCCGCTTCGCGTACGACGACGTGCGTCGGAGGACGGACTTTGCGTTCGTAGACGACAAGCGGGTCTTCTTTGATGACCTGCGCCGACCACTCGTACAGTCGACAGGCCGTTTCGATCGCCATACGGCTCCGCTTGGGCAGGTATGAGAACCCTGCTCTGGATTGACGCAGCCATCGTTCGAAGTGTGCGAGTTGTGCATGTATGAACATACGGAAGGCAGCCTCGTTCTCGCGGACGGAGCGTTCATCAAGGCTCTCAAGACCATAGCGTTTGAGCTCTGAGAGCGGCAGGTATCGGCGTCCGAAGGAGAGATCCTCTTTGATGTCTCGGATCATGTTGATGTATTGGAAGGCCTTCCCAAGGCTCTGTGCATACGGAGCGCTCTTCTCAGGCAGATCGAGGATGCGCATGATCATAAGACCGATGACCTCGGCGGATCCGTACATGTAGTGTTCGGTCTCTTTGAGCGTACGATACTCTCGTTTCTCGAAGTCCGATTCCATCGCCTGTACGAACGCATCGACCCAACCGCGTTCGAATCCGACGCGCTTCCACAAATCGACGAAACGGTCGATGATCGGATCAGAGACGGGTCCTGAACGGTGCGATTCCCAGAGCAGGTCGGTGAACCGATCGAACCCTTCGCGATCTTGAGGAGTGCAGTCGACGAAATCATCGACGGTGCGTACGAAGGCGTAGAGCATGAAGATGTCTTCGCGTGCGGAACGCGGGAAGAAGCGCGATGCGAAATAGAAGGTTCGTGAGGCTTCTTTGAAGATGCGGATCTCTTCATTGCGGGGCATGTGCGCTCACCATATCGGCGACGAGTTCTGATGATATGATCACCATCGGTACGCCGACGCCCGGATGCGTATAGTGTCCTGTATAGTAGAGGTTCGAGAGTTTCTTCGAACGATGCGAAGGCCTGAAGACCGCTGATTGGAAGAGTGTGTGTGCGAGTCCGAATGCCGTACCCTTATACGCGGCGTAGCGTTCCGAGAACTCGCGGTGCGCATAGACGTATTCGGCTTCGATCCGATCGCTGATACGCTCACCGACCCGCTCTTCGAAGCGTCTGATGATCACATCTCTCAGGCGGCTCCTACGCTCGGGAGTATCGTCGAGACCCGGAGCGAGGGGTACGAGGAAGAAGAGGTTCTCGCAATCCTTCGGAGCTACCGAATCATCCGTCTTCGAAGGAGCACACACGTAGAAGGATGGGTGCTCGCTCCACTCGTGACGCTCGAACACCTCGTCGAAGTGTTCATCCCAATTCCCATCGAAGAAGAGCATGTGGTGATCGAGATTCTCGATGCGACCCTTGACGCCGAGGCATACGACGAGTCCTGATGGCGCGATCGTCTTCTTCGACCACGACCGTTGTGATATCGAACGATCCTTGCGCGAGAGGAGCGTCATCTCTGCGTTCGCATAGTCAGCGTTCACCACAACCACATCAGCTTTGACACTCCTCTTGTCGGTTACGATCCTTCGCACCCGTGAACCGTCGGATTCGATGCGTTGTACGCGTTCATCGTATGAGAATACCGCTCCGTGCTCACGTGCGAGTGTTTCGAACGAACGCGCAACAGCGTGGAATCCCCCTTTCGGATACCACACGCCGAGTCCGAAGTCGGTCCATGAGAGGAGCGAGTAGAGCGCTGGCGTGCGCTTCTCGCTGCTCCCGAGAAAGACGACCGGATACGAAACGATGCGACGCAGACGTTCATCCGAGAAATACCTTCTCGCATGTGTTCGCATCGAACTGAAGAGGTTGAGTTTGAATCCTTGCGCGAGTATCTCACGCGTGAAGAAGTCGAATATGCTCCGGTACTCCTTGTAGAGGAAGCGATCCATCGAAACCTCATACTTATACCGAGCGTCGTCCATGTAGCGGTCGAAGGCCGCTCCAGCCCCGGGTTCGATCGATTCGAAGAGTTCACGCGCCGCATCGAGCCCGGTCGGAACCGTAACGCGTTCTTCGTCGAAGAAGACCGAGTACGACGGGTCGAGTCGGATGAGTTCGTAGTGGTCCTCCGGCTTCGTACCGAAGCGAGCGAAGAACCGCTCGAAGATATCCGGAGCGAGGTACCAGCTCGGACCCAGATCGAAGACGTAGCCGTTCTCGATGCGCTGCGTCGCCCGTCCACCCGGCTGGTCGAGCTGTTCGATCACCTCGACATCGAAGCCCTGCTTGGCGATGAGCGCAGCGGCCGAAAGACCGCCGAACCCCGCTCCAATGACCACCACCTTCATACGAGTGATATCTCGAATCGTGTTTTAAACGTTTAGGGCCTCTGAGATTCACCGAGGAACGTGCTTGAGCGGATCGACCGGTTCAGATCCTCGATGTTGCCCTCTAGATTCTTGTTGCACATCTCTTCGACCATACTTCCGACGGCAGAATCGAGCGGAACAGGTTGGTCACCATACGTTATTGACAGAGGACGGCCGAGCTCATCGAGCGTCACGATCGGCGGATCGTCTCGAAGCGTATCGAATTGCGTATCAGGGCCTATGGAGACACGGTAGCGGCAGCGCGCTTCGATACCTCCATCCGCATCACGATCCGTAGCGTCTCTGAACGATACCTCTACTCGGCCTGTGACGTCCGTCGGTTGGTGTGTGAGGAACGCTGCATACGCGAAAGGAGAGACGAGTTTGGAAGCGGTACCCGCTGCGGCGTTCTCCACTCGGGGCTGCGCGTGGAGCGTGTATGTGATGTCCGGAGCAGAGGCGATCACCGCTTCGCGCTCCCAGAAGGCTCCTACGACGACGGAGGCCATCCACGAGAGCACCGCTCCGCCAAGACCCCCGATGACCGCGAGAGATGCACGATCCCACGCGCTCGCCGAATGGTCACGCGTTGAGCGGTAGGCTCGCATCGCGCCCCCATATGCTGGTACCGCGAATCCGAGCACGCGATCCACACACCCCCAGGCCTTCGAAACACCAGGGACCGCCACGGCACGGTCCGAATCGCTCACGTCGCTACGAGCACACACATATTAAGACACCACTTAAAAGTTAAAACAGTTGTGCTTATCGTATGATCCGGTAGAAAGCATCGAAGATCGGCTCGGACGTCGTCACCGGAAAAAAGCCGAAGCCGAGCGACGCACACAAGTCAGAGAGCATCAGCGTATGAGCATTCAGACGATCCAAGTACTGTTGGCGCGTAGCCGGAGCGATGAACGTGCGCAGGCGCTCGCCGGATTCGAGATCCTGAAGACGGTAGTCCCCTTCGAGCGGAAGCGTCGTCTCATCAGAGTCGAGGACGCGTATGAGCTGAACGTCGTGTTTGCGCAGCTGGCCGACCGCCCGTTCGATCTCTTCTGCTTCAAAGAGAAAATCGGATACGATGATGATCAGGCTCTTAGAGGTGAGGAGCGGACGGTAATTCTCGATCGCCGTGCTGATACTGCTATCACCAGAAGGCGCGAGTTCGTTCGCTTCGTTCACGAATGTCGCGAAGTGGTTACGCCCACGACGAAGCGGGTGCACTTCGAGTTCATCGCGCATGAACGAGAATCGGAACCGTTCGTTGCCTCGCATGGCGAGGAAGAGGTAGCCTGCTGCGATCATCGACGCATACGAATACTTGCTGAGCGCCGTGCCGTAGTCCATCGAACGAGTCCCATCGATGATCACATGAACAGTAAGGTCTCGATCCTCCTCATAAAGTTTGATGAAGAGCTCATCGGACCGGGCGAACACCTTCCAGTCGATCGCACGAACATCATCACCAGGCGTGTACGGACGGTACTCTTTGAGCGTAAGACCATGACCCTGGTCGAAGGACGAACGCGTGCCCGAATACTGCGAGGTGATCCGCTTGCGCACGATGAGCGAGAAGGCTTCGAGGTCGCGGAGGAACTCTTCGGATATCACCGCTCACCAGCCTCACAGGTGTTTGAGGAGTTCATCGATGATCGCATCGTTGGTAAGACCCTTGCGTTCCGCTTCGAAGTTCGGAATGATACGATGACGCAGCACGGGCTTGGCGAGCGCACTCACATCATCGATCGACACGTGCTTGCGACCGTAGATGAGCGCCCGAGCCTTCCCGGCTCGTATGAGCGAGATGGAAGCACGCGGCGATGCCCCGAAGGCGAGGTGCTTAGACGCGCGTGTGAGGGCTACGAGCTTGACCGCCTTCTTGATGACGTCATTCGAGACGGGAACCTGAGCGGCGAGCTCTTGGAGTTTGAGAACCTCCTTTCGCGAGAGCGCCTTATTCGGCTTCTCGACCTTCGCATCCGTATAGCGTTGTACGATCTCAACCTCTTGTGACGGTGTCGGATATCCTACGATGATCTTGAGCAAGAACCGGTCGGCCTGCGCTTCCGGCAGAGGATACGTTCCTTCCTGTTCGATCGGATTCTGCGTTGCGAGCACGAAGAACGGGAGTTCGAGCTCGAACGTCTCGTTCGCCACCGTCACCTGTTTCTCCTGCATCGCTTCGAGAAGCGCTGACTGGGTCTTGGGCGTCGCACGGTTGATCTCGTCCGCGAGGAGGATGTTGGTGAAGACCGGTCCAGGCTGGAAGGTGAACTCGCGCTTACCGTGGGATTCTTGGATGATGTGCGTACCGGTGATGTCTGAAGGCATCAGATCCGGCGTGTTCTGGATGCGGCGGAAGTCGAGGTCGAGCGCGTCGGCGAAGGCGCGCACCGTGAGCGTCTTGGCCAGACCTGGAAACCCTTCGAGCAATACGTTGCCGTCGGCGAGCAAACCGATGAGCAGCCCTTCGACCATCTCATCTTGACCGATGATAACCTTCTGTACCTCTGAGAACACGCTCTCGAACCGCTTCGCATGCGCCATAGGCGTGCATCCGACGAGCCGTTTATATACGTTTTCACTGTGATGTGCGATCAAGGGAAGGACACCATCCACGACACAGAGGATTCGACCGTTCACGATTCACAGAGCCACTCACGCGCAGAACCGTTCACGAACCATCCGTGCGTCAAACAGGCAGCATCACGACTGATCGCGGAAGTAGTTTCGTACAACCGCGTGTTTGGAGAGGGGAATCGAATCCTCATAGTATTCGGCTCCGACAGCATCGATACGGGTCGGTTCGAAACGCTCAGACGGAGAACGCGGGCCGTCTGACGGCGTGAGTCCGAGCGCATCTTTTGCCGCCTTGAGCTCGATCGGCATCGATTCGAGCCCTTCGAGGAGTTCTGCTTCATCCCCATAGATGAGATCGATCGAGTCCATATCGCCGCTCTCGTCCATACCGGTGATCGACGTCCGCTGCCAGAACCAGAAGTTCGGATCGTACCCCTCACCACCTTCCTCGTCATCCGAGAAATCGGGCCAGAGCGGCTCGAGGTGTTCGTAGGTGAACGTCGTGAAAAAGCCTGAGATGAAGAAGAGCGAGAGCAAGAGTATGATCTTCATCGAAAACCTGCGCGGATCGAAAAAGCCGGAAGCCTCAACCTCATGCGAACTCGCGAGGACGTCCTTCTCGAGTCCGATCTCCATCTCATGCGTTTTCGAGAAGTTATCCTTGATCGTCACGAGCCGCTCACGGAACAGAGGAAAAACCCGTTCAGCGTTCCTTATCGTGTCCATGCGTTGGATCCGTACGATAACGACGAGCAGGTAGAGCGAAGGGAAGGGGAGCATGACGTACCAGGGAAGCAGGAAGAATCTACCGACGGCGAACGAGAGCATCGCCACGATGAGCACGGAGAACATCGATTCGAAGAGTTTCGAACGCCTTTGAGCCGCGCTGATCTCCGTATAGAACCGCACGATGTCACGTTTCGTCGGGTGCTCTTCGCTGAGCGCACGGATACGAGCGCGGGATAGCGGGATCATGAGCAGAGCGCCTCGCACTCATCGAGATCTTCGATACACCGATCGAGGTCGCTGCGAAGACTCGACCGCTCGTCTTCGAGCGTCGCGATGCTGCGCTCCGCATCCCTCAAATCCCGTTCTGCGCCGAGCCTACGAGAACGTTCGCGTTCGTAGTCGGCCTCGAGCTCCTCGAGATCGGATCGGATCGAATCGCGTTCTGAGGTGACTTCCGCATAGAGGTTCTCGAACTGTACCGAATCCTGGAGCTGTTCTTGGAGTTCTCCGAAGATGCGTCTGAGGCGCTCTTCCTGAGCGGTCAGGTTCATCTCGAGCTGTTCGATACGAGCCTCATAGCGCGCATTTTCGAGCGATACGTCCTGGAAGCGGACCTCTTGGTAGTTGTAGTATGCGATCCCGAATATCACGAGCAGTACGATCGCAGACATAAGGATAACATTCACGTTGCTCGTTATGAACTTCATACAGGGCGCCTCTCGGTGAGCCGTCTTATGACGACCTCGATTAAGAATATTATGGCTGCGAAGAACAAGAAGAAGTCTCCGATCGGACGGAGCCGACGCGAACTCTCGAACGAGTTCTCGAGCGCGAACGTCTCGACACGCGCTGCATCAGCAGTAGTGAAGAGCTGGCCTTGCGATGCGAACGACACCGAACGCATCGATGTTCTCGGATATACATATTCACGAGGATAATTCACGACGATTGATCGCGAACCTACCTCGTACACGCCTTGTGAGAGTACGAGCTCACCACGGAACTCCCCCTCATCGAGCTGGGTGAGCGAGACGTTCACCTCATCGATCACCAACGAAGGAACGTGCGGCTTGGAGAAGACGAGGATCTCGAACGGCTCATCAGCACGAGGGTCCTCAGAGCGCACGAAGAACTCCTGCTGCTTGGCAGCATCTCCGAGTGCGAAGTTCACCGAACGAGCGAAGAGCATCGCATCGCGTTCGAACACCTCCCCCGCCCACTGCCGGCCGCTATCGGTCGCGATCGCAACGACACGGCCGAGCCCGAAGAACGACGACGCGACGATCGGATGGTTGCTCGTCGTAACCACAAGCCGTTGTGCGCTGCGCTTGGGAACGACGTCGTTGAAGCCGTAGACACGCGAACTCAATGATAATCCTGAACTGACGAAGTGGTTCGTATCCCACGGTACGAGCGATGCGATGACCGGAGCATCCTCAGGAGGAGGTTCATCATGCGTTCCGAAGAGGATCTCGAACTTGCTCGTCTCCTCGGGTTCGAAGAGCGTCCCTCCGGTCAGACGGGCGAGCTCGAAGAGGTGGTCGCGATCGGATCCTTCCCCAACGCTCACCGTGTGGAGCGTGGCTCCGAGGTTGCGCAGCGCGATCGCCGTCTCACGATCCTGACGCATCGTCTGCGACTCACCATCAGAGAAGACGATCGCATAGCGCGTTCCCGGAGAGCGTGCGAGCATATGAGCAGCCGCACCCATGCCGGTGTGGATGTACGTCCCGCCGGTGAATACGAGCGCTCGGATGCGATCGGTCGCACCGGACTGATCGCTCTTCATCGAGAACTCCTGGATGACACGCGGCTCCGTATTGAAGACGAGCACACCCGCATAATCGCTCTCTTTGAGCGCGTCATACACGGAGATCGCACCGGACTTGATGATATCAGCGATGGTAACGTACGAACCGTCACGGAACACCTGGCCGGTCGAAGCAGAGATATCGAGGATGAGCACCGCAGACACCGTACCGTCATCTTCAGGAGTACCCTTCTCAGAAATCACGGGAAGGATCGTCTCGATACGAGAACCCTTGTAATCACCGAGGTCGAAACTCTGCTCGCCACCGACGACGACGAGGCCACCTCCGTCAAGGACGAAATCCGAGAGGTCGTCGAAGCGCGCATCGAGAACCGACGCAGAGAGATCATCGACGACCAAGGCCGAGATGTCTTCCAAGTCGGGGATCCGCGACGACGTTGTGAGCGTGTAGAGTTGGTCGAGCGCCTGAGCGAGCGGCGTGTTCGGATCACGGGTGACAAGGTGTACGGGCGGGCGGTCGGATACGACCATCGGAACCGCAGCGATATTGTTCTCCCTGAACGCATCGTCGACCACGAGTTCAGCTGCGATGATACGATCACCCTCATCGGGAAGGAGCGTGAGTTCGAACGTATTCTGACCACGCCCCGATACGTTCCTCACTATCTCATCATCGACGGATACGATAAGACGGTATTCGAGTTCGCGCGCAGCACTGTTGGCATCCACCCGAACAGATATCGGCGTCTCGACACGAGCAGCGGTAAGCGCCGGAGCCTCGATCGAAACCCCCACATCAGGTCTGATCGGTTCGAGGTCGATGACGTTGATCGATGCGTTGAGCGCCTGAGCATATCGTGCGATGGCTAGACCGTCACCCGAGAGCATGCCGTCGGATGCGAGCAGGAGCGGAGTCCCCTCTCGAAGGTACGGTCGCACCGCATCCCAACTCGAACGCTCCAACGGATAGACGTCAAGGGCGATCCTCGACTCGACATCAGATATGAACGCGTCAAGACCACCTGTGTCGACGTTCGACATCGAAGGCGTGTTGTCGACGAGCAAGACGGCCTTAGGTTCTGACGGTACGAAGTCAGGGAATACGACGAACGGACCTGCGAACGCCACACAGATCAATGCGATGATCACGCTTCGCGATACGAACATGAGGATACGACGCAGCCGTACCGAACGTTCGAACGCACGGCGCTGTTCGGGATCGGTGAAGGATACGAACGTCTTTCTCAGGATCAACAAGAGGATGCCGATGAAGACGAGCGAGATGACGAGCCGCAACGGATGCCGCAATCCGAACGTGTCGAGCACGCCGAAGACCTGCATGATCGGGTCGAACACTACAACTCACCCCTGCGTTTGAGAAGGTACACTTCGAAGACGACGAAGAGAAGCGCGAGAGCCGCGAGCAGCCCTACAAGGGGAATCTCTACATTCGAACGAGCCGAATCCTGCGCTTCGATGATCCGCTCCTCGATCACGTACGAAGGATCCGATTCGGAACTATCAAGGACGTTCGCAGCGAACACCGCATCACCGACACGGTAGAATCCAACGCGGTCGAAGGGTATCGACGGCACGACGCGCTCCGACCCATCGGGGAACGCTACGCGCGAAGGCGTGGGAAGCGTACGGGTCGTTCCCGTCTCGACGTTGAAACGGCCGACGGTACGCGCGCCGGTGATCTCATCGACGATATTGCTCCAGAGGATGGGATAGGACGGCGTGTTCACGAAAAAGTCCGACGCATCATCATACCCATAGTATACGACGGCCCCCGCTCCGAGCGGACGGATCGCGACGACCTGCGTATCGCCTGCCCGAGCGAGCGAAATCGAACCGTTACGAAGCCTCGCTTCGAGCGGATCAGTGATCGGTGAGAATTCGACAGCTTCAGTAAGAACGGATCCCTGTCCTGACACGACGTGTTCCCCTTCACGAACCCCATCGATCGTGACCGGCATCAGATCATCAGGGATCGGACCGGTGCGCGCGTTCTTACCTATGATGAGGATCGCTCCCCGCTCGACCATGCCGCGCGCATCAGAGTAGAACGATGGGAGGACGAGGTCAGTCGCATAATTGGAGAGTACGAGCAGGTCGTATTCGCGCGTGATCGTACCGAGACGGTTGCGTGTGATGGATATATCCGTTCTGTCGATCGCAGAGAGTGCTCGTTCAACCGGCAGCGTCGTATCTGAGATCGTGACGACAAGTGCGGAGATGCTCGAGCGAGCCGTGTTCGAAACGTAGAGCGTCGAATCGAATCCGAACGCCCCGGCAGGTTCTAGCGTGAATGTGTTCTCACCTTCGACAAGGGGAAGCGTGAGCCGACGCACACCACGAGAAGGGATGTCAAGGGCATACGAAGACTCGGGTCCTCGCACCGTTACCTGCGTCGCTCCTCCGAAGTTGCGTATCGCCACATCAGCATCGTACGCGGTGATACGCGCATCAGTGAACCCGACATTGTCTCGGACAGGTGCGGAGACGTCAACGATGGCGACGCGATGTCCTCGATTCTCAGCGAGCTCGATCACACCTTCTGAGAGCGCCGAGCGACGGTCGGTGATGACGACGATCCTTGAAGGCGTCTCCTGAGCCATACCCACCGCTCGCAGCACGGCTCCCGAGAGGTCCGCACGACGATCGGTCGGAGTGGCATCCTGCAAAGCGCCCAGCGCACGATCAGGCGTAGCGCGTTCGACCATGACGCGCGACGGGCTCGTCGCTACAAGTATCGAGGTTTCGGCTGCGACCGCACGCCGCGCCTCTGACTGGAGGGCTTCGAACGAGCCAGTCATCGAAGCCGACGTGTCGAGAACGAGGACCGTATGCTGGAGGAACATAAGACGTTCGTTCGTAACCGCTGGCTGCGCGCAACTGAAAGCGAGCATCAAGAGGACGAGCAGTTGTATGAGGAAGAGGATATTGCGCACGAGCTTTCGGAACCACGACGACGAGCGGAAACGCCCCTTGTGTTCGGAGAAGAACATGAGCGAGGGGATCGTACGCATGAGCGCCTTGGGCCGGCGCAGGTAGATGATGATGAGCGGAACCAGAACGGCGAGGGCTATGAGGCCTGCAGGAAACCCGATCTGGAACACCATACTATCAGAACCCCCTCAGGGCATTTAAATACCTCTCGCCTGTAGGTCATCGAGAAACGATCGGATGAGCGGCCAATACGAGAGCTTGACGAGCGCATGTCCGTCACCTGGTATGCGATGGAACGAACCGTTCAAGAGCGTGTGTGCAAGCGATTCACAATCGTCTTGGCTGACCGTATAATCATATGCTCCGACGACGATCATCGTCGGCTGTTCGATGAGGGGTGCGAGTTCGAAAGGGTCGAAGCGGGTTTCGAAGAATCTTCGTGAGAGCGTATACTCGCGGCCTTCCCACGAGAACGTCACACTCCCTTCGCATATGGCTTGTTCTTCGAGTCCGAGGAGCAGTCGGGACGTGACGGTGAAACCGGGTGCGAGGAGCACAAGGCCCGAAACATCGTTCCTGCGAGCCGCAACCCGATAGGCGAGCACTCGTCCAAGGCTGTGTCCGATGAGCACGACGCGATTCGCACAGGATTCGTCGAGAGCAGCATCGAGCATCGCGTTAAGAGCAGCGTCGAAATCGTCGAGTCCGAGGCCTTCAAGCGGAGTATCGGACTCGCCGTGTCCGGGAAGGTCGAAACTCACTACTTGTTCGTGTTCGGAGAGGCGGGCTTCGAGACGCGGGATGACCCCGACGGTACGGTCTGCGAACAGGCCGTGGATCAGAACAACGAGCGTGTGCTCACTCATATCTGGTTGTCGAGGAATTCTTGCATCGCCTTCTTATTGACGAACCTGAAGGTCTTACCTTCGATCTCCATAGTGACAAAGGTGTCACCGAGCTCCTGACCCGTCCAGTCGCAGCGCAAGACCGACTCGTCGTCGTATCCGCGCATGAACCCTTCTTCGAGCGGATCGATCTCGTCATCCTCTTCCATGGATTCGAGGTTGTCCGCGTCGTAGACGTTCTCAGACTCGTTATCTTGGTATTCGTCGACCGGCTCGAGTTCTTCATCGCGCATGGTATGCCCCCACCCGTGCCTGAGTACGGTGGATTATAAGCTTTCGGGTAGTGTCAGATGAGCGTTCGCTGGCCTTTCGAACCGTACCGGTTGGTGTACGACGCCCACGTACGACGGAAGACGTGCGCATGACTCAGCCCATGCGAGAGCAAGAAGGCCTTGGTCTTCGGATCGGAAGGGTATCCTGAGCCGATCGGAACACCGATCTCTGTTTCGAGCAGTCGTACGAGGCGGTCGCGTTCGACCTTGGCGAGGATCGACGCAGCGGCGCAGGCCACGTGATTCGCATCCGCCTTGTGTTCGAGGACGAGCGAGACATCGCGGTGGATGCGTCCGAACGAGCGGATCGAAGATTCGTATGCGTCCTTGCTGCGCGTCGGAAGGTCGATCACGACGAATCCCGAACCATCAGGGAGGGATCCGAGCAGCTCAGCGGTGAGTTCTGCTTCGAGCAGGTTGAGGTTGCTGTTCGGATCATCGAGCGCCGCATCGATGCGTTGCGGATCAGCGGTGACGATCGTGTGTATGAGTGCGTGTTCGGTGATGAACGGTACGAGCGCTTCGCGACGCGCCGGTGTGAGCACCTTCGAATCCGCTACTCCCGCTTCGCGCAGGAGCTCTTCGCTCTGCGAGTCGAGGACCACAAGAGCGGCTACGAGCGGGCCTACGAGCGGACCTCTGCCCGCCTCATCGACGCCGGCTCGGAACATCACCACCCCTCATGCGAAGCGCTTGTCGGCGGCTTTCTCAACGCGATCAGGGAGATGAGGACGATCATGAAGAACGCTACGGCAGCCATGAACGGAATCGAGAGGAATCCGAAGTCGAAGACGAAGCGCATCGTACACTGACCCGCTTCTTCGACGAGTTCCCGGCCTCCGGGAGCGACACACGCAGTGGTGATCTGATATATCTGGACGATGTAGTGGTATACGGCCACGACGAATCCCGGAACTGCGAGCGAGAGCGCGTACTTGTAGACGTCGCGTTTCCCGAGGAAGGCCGCTACGCCGAAGAGGATGACCAACGGGTACATGAGGATGCGCTGGTACCAGCACAACGGACACGGGAAGAATCCGAGGACCTCGGAGTAGAAGAGCGAGCCGAGGGTAGCGCTCAGCGCAACGAAGCCAGCGAGGACCACCCCGTACGAACGTACGAATCCATGTACAGGAGCGATGTTCGGATACGCACGTGTGAACGTGAGGATGAAGAGGACGAGCAGAGCGAAGGCGATCGCCATGCCGAGGAGCACGACCCAAGGGATGAGTGTCTGCATGAATACTTCGAAGATCATGGAGCGTGCTCAACGCGGCCGTTTATCTGTATTGCGAACGCCTGAGAGCTCTTCGAACAATTTCGCCTTGCCGATCGAGAGCGACGGGTCGATCACGAGCAGGTAGACGAGCGAGAATACGACGGCGAAGAGCGCTATGGCGATCAAGCCAGCTTCCCCTACAAAGACGAACGGAACCGAGAGTACGAGCAGGAGCGCTGCGAGCACGAAGATGAGCACGAGCGGGATGAGACTATAGGCGAGCAAGGAGAAGAACGCAGGGCGCGTCATCATCCACGAACCTCTCAGAGCTTGGATCGGAGTCTCGTCGAGGACGACGATACGGAATCCGGTCATCGAAAAGCGTACGAGGAGCACGACGGAAAGGATCGCGAAGGGCAGCAGGGCGAGTTGAACCGAGGAAGGAAGCTGTATCGCGAGGAACACTGGAATCCCATCAGGAACGTCAGGTATGCTCGAGAACACGACGGCGAGCGGGAGGATGAGCGAGGGCAACGAGATGATGAGCAAGACGAGTTCTGCTGCAGCGAGCCTGAACACTCCTCCAGGCTTGAGCGAGAAGTCGAAGACGGGATGATCGAGCGTTCTGAACGAGAAACGCAACGCTACGAAAGAGAGGTAGGCGACGAATACGAAGGCGACGACTCCCGCTGTGATGCTCACAAGAGGTCCGAAACGCTCGCTCACCACAGCGACAGCGCGTACGACGAGCTGAACGACGAATACGATGAGTGCGAACACGATGATCTTCGGAGCGTAGCGGACGAGGCGTTCGAATGCGGTCCGCAACGCGGTGAACACGAGCGACATACACCGACAGAGCAGCACTGTTTTAAAAAACCAAGCTCGCTCGCCAGACGGATGGAAATCTACCTCGTACGGCACGGTCAAAGCGAAGGCAACATCAGCCGGGTGAACGAAGGATGGCATGATGGAGCGCTCACCGAACTCGGACGACGACAAGCCGAACGCGTCGGAACACGATTCGCACGCGTTGCGATCGATCGGATCATCAGCTCGGACCTGCAGCGAGCACGGATGACCGCACAAGCCATCAGCGCACACCACCCGAACACGCCGTTCACAACCGATGAACGCCTGCGCGAATGGAACCTCGGAGTCCACGAAGGATCAGGGTACGGCACGATCTTCAAAGAGATGGACGCAGGGCCACACGGACGACTCGACCATCCGATCGAACGAGGAGAGACGATCAGACATTTCAAAGAACGCGTCCACAAAGCGGTCGACTCGATCATCGAAGCGTATCGGGATGAGACGGTCGTCATCGTAACCCACGGAGGATTCATACTCAACGCATTGCTACACCTGCTCGAACTCCCCGACGAGCGCTTCGCAGAATTCGACCCGGAGAACACCGGAGTCGCATACCTAACCGTTGGAGACGAAGTCACGCTCCACTATGCGAACAACATCGAACACCTCGCAGACGACGAGCGAAGCGGATTCTCAACGTTCCAAGAACGCGAACGCGCCGCAGGACTTCGGATCACGCTCGTACGCCACGCACTCAGCGAAGGGAACATCGGACGAAAAGTATCAGGACACCACGATCACCCGCTCACCCAGGAAGGACTCGAACAAGCCGAGAAAGTCGGAGCACGACTCGCAGACGAAGCATACGACCACATCTACGTGAGCGATCTCACACGCACACGACAAACCGCAGAACCGATCATACGAAGACACCCTGATACGCCCGTAACGTTCGATCCTCGCATCAGAGAGAAACACTTCGGTATCCACGAAGGACGCAACGGAGCAGACGTAGCACACGTCGACGTATGGGGCACGAGCGAAGGAGGAGAGAGCCTCGAATCATTCCACGAACGCATCCGCTCGTTCATCGACGAGATCGCAGCATCCCACCGTGGACAGCACGTTCTGCTCGTAACCCACGGAGGGTTCATCACCCACACGCTCCTCACCCTCGCCGGCGCGGATCCGAGCGAATACGAGAAGTACCCTGTTTCGAACACGAGTGTGACGATCATCGAATTCGACATCGACCGAAACCACACCGTACACCTGCAGAACTGCACGAACCACCTATGAGACTCATACTCGTACGCCACGGACTGAGCGAAGGCAACGAACGGTCACTCATACAAGGACACGCAGACTATCCGCTCGTCGACGAGGGACACCGTCAAGCAACCCTCATCGCTCAAAGGCTCGCTCAAGAGCGCATCGATCACATCTACTCGAGCGATCTGACCCGAGCGAAGCAGACGGCAGAACCGATCATACGAAGACATCCGAAAGTACGCGTCTCATACGAGCCTCGGCTCAGAGAACGCCACTACGGAGCCTTCGAGAACCGATCGAAACCCGACGTCATCGCACGAGGAGCAGCGCAGATCGGAACGTGGATCGCACCACCAGGCGGCGAACACATCCATGCGTTCACCGAACGCGTCACGAACATGCTCGACAGGCTGTATGCGCAGCATCAGGGCGAAACGGTCCTCGTCGTAAGCCACAGCGGCGTACTCACCCGATTCCTGCTCACGCTCGCCGGAGCATCGGACGACGAATACGCATCGTACCGACCGCACAACGCGAGCGTATCGATCATCGAATTCGACACGGAAAAGAACCATGCCGTACACCTACAGAACTGTACGAACCACCTACGAGACACTACATGCGCAATCCATCGCGAACACTCACCGAGGCCAGACAGATCAAGATCCCAGTAGCGTAGGGCACGAGAACGCGACTGATCCTCACAAGAGTTCTTTCATCATGCGAGCCATCTGCCTGAGCAGACCGCTGAACCGAGTACCAGAGTGCACTCAACACAATATAATCACCACACCAACCACAAGGCGTTCAGTGCGAACGCACCGCACTACGTATTCGCATGAGCAAATCGATAAGATCGGAGAAATAGCGAGGAGGAACATCCTTCCAATACGTGAGTATGACCGACCCTTTCATTTCGATCGGATAGAGCGGACCAGACCTAACGACTGCATCGAGTACCTCGTCTGAGATATCTTTGCGAGACAGAGGCGATCCGCTTGAAACGAGGATCTTGCGAGCGATATCGCGACGATCGGAAAGAGAGATCTTGTGGGAAAGACGACCTAACCTGTACATGATCTTGTTCTTCGTGATACGAAGGTGGGGAAGATCGAGCGTTGGATCGACAAGTGCGAACACCCTATTGCTCACACTCGCAGACCTCGAAACGTATGGTCCACGACCGTTGATCGCCGAAGTAACGGCTCCGCCCGGACTATACGTTTGCAGGTATCCGAACAGAACGAGCGTCGCACCATCCATCCGTTTCTCATAGAGGTACTCCGGAGTTTTCGCGTTCGCATATCCTTCTACAAATGAGAAGCCTCGGAATAGATCAAGGTAGTGCTCGTCGCGCGCAAGTTCTACGAAACCGTTCTGTGCAACGTAGAGCTCCCGACCCTTCTTGTGAGCTACTTTCACGTAGTACGTCACGAAGGCCATGAAAAGAACGACCAAGAGGAACCATATGCTGAGGAGGTAGAACGAAATGATCATAACCGCGATCGAGACGTACAGGAGGACTGTGAGCCAAGGTCTTTTTTCTGGAGTCGCCATAAGCGATCCTCACGCCTCGTATTCTAAACGTTTCGTATTTGAAGGACATCGAGAACAATAAAAAGTAGCGAGGGAAGGATTTGAACCTTCGACCTGGGGGTTATGAGCCCCCCGGGCACTCCTGACTGCCCTACCTCGCTGCGACGCAGGGCCGAATATCGTTTTATAAACCTTGGGTTGAGGGCCGGCTACGCGGTACGGACACCGATCCGCAAGCCGTAACGATCCGCAGCGGACCCGACGAGCTCGAGGAGCCGTTGTTCGGATATCGACGGATCATACGTACGTGCCTCGAGAGGGATGATGCCGCGCACGGGCTCGTCGAACGTGACGCGCGCCACGAGATTCTCAGATGCGAGTTTCGCAGACCACATCGTACGCCACCCCTTCGGGATCCTCACGACGTTCGCCTCGTATGCGAGAGACGGGCGAACATCACCTCGCTCGAACACCCACCCTGCCGATTCGACGATCTGACGGTACCCTCGATGATTCGGACCGACGGGAGTGCGGGTGTAGAGGTCCGCGATGACCCGACTGACGAGCTGCGCTCCGATATCCTTCATGCGTTCGTCGTCCATCCAAATGGGTAGGACGGCGTGTTTAGAACCCTTCTGATGCGAAGTACTTAGCGAGGCGCGGGCCGTGCTGGGTCGCATAGTTGTTGCCCGCACCACCATAGGGGATCGCCACTCTGCGCGCATGAGGATAGAGCTCCATCAGACAGATCGGCTGACCATCATAGACGGTCAGGGTCTCCTGAGGTCGGACTTCGAGGACACCGACGTTCGCAACGGGATGTCCGAATCCCGGATCGAAGAACCCCGCATAGTGGACGCGCAATTCACCGACCAAATGGAAGAACGGCACCATCTCGCCCGAAAGATCGAGCGGGATCGAGATACGCTCTTTGGTCGCGAGGATATAGAACCGATCCTTCTCGAGCGTGATCTTGCGCTCCGTATCGATACGACGGAAGAACGTGCACGGATCCGCATCGCGCCTCGAGAGGTCGACGACCTCATTGGTGAACACCCCCTCATAGCCGACGTGACCGGACACGGCGAGGTGGAGCAGCGCCTTACCCGGCGTGAACCATTCGTGCTTGACCGGCTCGCCACGATCGTTGAAGAGGAACGTACGCTGCTCGACCGAACCACGACCGCGCACGACACGCAACTGGCTCAGAGCGATACCCTGCTCGACGCGGATGTTATACGAGTTCGGCGTGATCTCAAGCCAGAGCTCGCCACGATAGCCTTCGAGCACCCGATCGTAGAGCCCGTTACGATCAGCGACGGCGCGTACGAGAACGTCGATACGACCGATCGAAGACTTCGGAGAGATACGAACGTGCAGATCTGATGGAAGGTCGAGGTCGATGCACTTGACGAGGTACGTCTGGCCCCGCAGGAACACCGCTCCTTTCGAGAGGTCGATTTGTTCGATCGCAAGACTCTTGGCGAGCGAAGCTACATCGCTCGAGAACGGCAGGAACTTCTGAGTCACCAAGTATGCTGAGGAGCCGAGCGGGATGTCGATAGAAGCAGGCTGGATGTGGCCTTCAAGACCCGGACCGATCCTCCCCTGCTCGACGAGTTCACGAAGATCCTCATCGACGAGCGACTCCATGACCATAGGAGGCGTATGAACATCTTAAACCTACCTCGTAAGCTTTAAAACCACCCTCAAGCGTCTCTCGAGCACGCCGCGGTCGCATAGCCTGGTATTGCGCGGGATTGCTAATCCCGTTCCACTGGAATCGTGGGTTCAAATCCCACTCGCGGCGTTCTTCTCGAAAAAAAGTTCAGATAGGCTGGAGACTACCCGCAACGTGTTTCCTGAGTACCACGACCATGGAACCGTACCGAGAGCTCCCGAACGCACCTGCACGGATCATCGTAGAGGAACGCGAAGCCCCCGATACGTCTGTGAACCGGTTTCGCGCAAAAAGGTTCGCTGCGTACGACGGACCGCGAGGCAAAGCATGAAAAGCCGGAACGCGATTCCGCCGACGATGAAAGGTCTTCTTCCCGTAAGCGGAGGACACAACATATCCTACGAAGCGTTCGGACCCGAAGATGGCACTGTGTTCCTCTCGTTCCACGGCGGACCGGGAGGGCGAAGCAAGGAACGGGACCTGACGTTCTTCTCACAAGAGCATCGGGTCATCCTCTTCGACCAACGCGGCTGCGGCACGAGTACATATGAGAACATCCTCGCTGAGAACACTACGCCGCATCTCGTCAACGATACGCTCGATCTACTCGACCATCTGAACGTGAAACGGGTCTCGCTCTTCGCATGTTCATGGGGGACGACGCTCGCCCTGTGCTTCGCGATCGCACATCCGGAACGCGTCTCGTCGATGGTCTTGAACGGTGTCTTTCTCGGCACGAACGAGGAGATCCATGCACTCTACGACGGCAGCCTCGCACGCTTCTTCCCCGAAACCTGGGAGTACGTGCGAGCCGTCGCACCCGAAAATGTTCTCGAGCGAGCGCATGCGCACATCGGTAAGACGGACAAGGGCCTCGCATACGAGAAGGCGCTGTTCGCGATCGAGCGGTCGGCGAAAAGCCTCTCGACACGATGGGAGGACGTGCTCGAAGAGCTCGACACGTACGCACCATCACCACAAGCGGTTCTTGTACCCCACTACTTCGTGAACGGTTGCTTCCTCGATGACGAGCATATCATCCGGAACGCGAAGACGCTCGCTTCGATCCCTACAACGATCGTTTCAGGCAGGTACGATGCGCTCTGTCCGCCACGCTACGCGCACCGACTCGCACGAGCGATCGGAGCCGAGCTCGAACTCACCGTGGGAGCGCATACGAGACGTGAACCTGAGACCGAGCGCAAGCTCAAACAGGCGATCGAACGTCACTTATCACCGAGAAAGATACGACCGTAGCGCTGTAGCCGCTCTTTGAGGCCGACCTCTTGATCTGAGCACGAGAACCATACGCCTCGACGCACATACTGGCAACGGGATCGTCCATGTCATCGATGGTGTGCTCATCTGAATCAGAGCAGCATGATTGCGAATCCGAAGTAGATCACGAGTCCGATCGCGTCTGCGAGCGATGTGATGAGCGGAGCTGAGGCGACGGCAGGATCGATGCGCAGTTTCGAGAGTGCGAAGGGGAGCACTGCTCCGAGCAGGTTGGATACGATGATGATCGAGAGCATCGTCAATCCGACAACTACACCGATGAGGTGTCCTGACTGGAAGATGCCGAGCACGTACGTTACGACGCCGAGGACGACGCCGAGGAGCACTCCGACGAAGAGTTCGCGTACGAACACGGTGAACCAATCGACGAGCCTCACGTCATCGGTCGCGATCGCCCGTACGATGATCGTCGCTGACTGGGAGCCTGTGTTTCCGGCTGTCGCCATGAGTAGCGGTATGAAGAAGGCGAGTGCGATCGTCGATGCGAGCACGTCCTCGTACGCACCTATGACGATAGACGATGCGAGGCTCACGAAGACAAGGGCGAAGAGCCATCCGACACGGGCGTTGAAGAGCGAGGCGATACCCGTATGCGAGTACCTCGCGTCGAGAGGCGCGATCGAAGCCGCCTTGTGCACGTCCTCGGTGAATTCGAGTTCGGCTACGTCGAACACGTCATCAGCCGTCACCGTACCGAGAAGCACGCCGGCCTCATCGACGACCGGAATCATGAACACATCGTAGTGTTTGAGGATCTCCACCGCACGTTCACGATCATCCGTCGGCAGAAGCGTTGCGACCCTACGATCGACGAGTGAGGATACCTTCGTACGCGGGTCGGCAAGCACGAGATCAGCGAGGCGCACCTCGTCGATGAGCACACCGTCACGGTCTACGAGGTATACCATCTCGATGTGCATCCGATCGCTCCCGCTCGAGCGGACGTGGGTCAATGCGCGTTTGACCGTCCAATCCTCCTCGAGGGCCACGAACGACGGCGACATGAGGCGCCCGACGCTCTGCTCAGGATAGCCGAGGAGCATGAGGGCCTCGGCTCGTTCATCCTCATCGAGGAGTGAGAGCAGGCTCGTAAGTTTTCGCTGCGAGAGCTCTTCGAAGAGCATCGTGCGATCATCAGGACTCATCTGTGAGATCAGTCGCGCCGTATGCGACTCGTCGATGCGATCGAGGATCGCCTGTTGTTGTCCGACGCCGAGGTATGCGAATACCTCATCGGCGTCCTCGAGTTCGACGAAAACTTCGGCGGCGTGTTCGGGTGAGAGCGCGTGCATCGCATGGGCGATCTCAGCAGGGGAACGCTCCTGAGCGAGCTTTCGCAGCGCATCATACTCACGCGTACGCATGAGTCGCATCAAACCCTGCATAGACGCATACCCCCGTGCGGTTACTTAAAATCGTCGCAGGGTCTGCTGGCTTGAGAACGCTTCTTTGAGTGGGTCGACGTACTCCTCCCACCCGTTGCCACCCTTACGCAGGAAGTAGCTCGGATGCGGGATGACGAAATACCTTCCTTCGAGCAGACGCTTCGTATTCGCCAAGACACCCTTGCGTTTCGGCATGAAGTGTTGCATGGCGAAAGCTCCGAGGCAGATGATGATGCGCGGTTCGAGGATCGCGAGTTGACGGTCGAGCCACGGAGCACAACACGCTACCTCTTCAGGCGTGGGGTTGCGGTTGTTCGGAGGACGCGTCTTCATCACGTTCACGATCGCATACTCATTGATATCGAGGTACTCGCACCAACGGTCGAGCAGTTTCCCCGAGGGACCTACGAAGGGCAGACCTTGGAGGTCCTCTTCGCGACCGGGCGCTTCGCCCACGAATACGATATCAGGATCTGAGGAGCCGCGCATCCATACGATGTTCGTGATGTCAGGATAGACGAGGGCGCATTCGGATCCTTCGAATTCTCGCCTGAGTTCTTCGAGAGCAGCAGTGGCATCCATGGCGATGCGAAAGCCGGAGGGCTTCAAGAGCGTTGCGCATCATACGATGAAGCCCCATGATACGAGGAGCGCCTTGATCCCGTTGATCATGAACTGTACACCGACGACCATGACGATCACTCCCATGATCTTCTCGATCGCCTCCTTACCCGCCTCTCCGATGTAACGCACAATCCTATCAGCCTCGGAGAGCACGATGTATGAGATGACCATGACAGCGATCACCGCAACGGCCACGTGGAACGTCATGAGCGCGTTCGAAGCCTCCGATACGAGGACGAGGACCGTGGTGATCGCACCCGGACCTGCGAGGAACGGGATGGCGATCGGAACGATCGAGATGTCATCACGATGGTAGGTAGCCTTCGTATGATCCGAACTGAGCCGTTCTCGCTTTCCACGGATCATCTGCCATCCGAACGCACTGATGAGCATACCACCGGCGAGGCGGAAGGCGTCGATCGTGATCGAGAAGAACGCGAGGATCGCAGAACCCGCGAAGGCGAAGACGAGAAGGAGTCCGACGGCGAAGATCGCAGCCTTACGGGCGATGAGCTTGCGCTCCGCATGGGTCATGTCACGGGTGAGCGCGAGGAAGATCGAAGCGGTGGAGAACGGATTGACGATCGTGAAGACCGACGCGAACGCCGCCACGAGAAAGCCGACTCCGAGCACCATACCCTTCCATGCGGACCATCGACTATAAGCGTTTTGTTCACGGATCTCGAGCGTATCGGCAGCCTCTTATACCCCATACAGGTCCGTTGCATCATGAGAGCCGTGCTCGTAGTACTCATCCTCATACCCGCTGCGGGTGCCGTGACCGAGGTGCTCGAAGCGAGCACGCTCGAACTCGAAGCGCAGTGGAGCGGGGTTCTAACCACGGATGTCGGAGCGCGACCGAGCTTCACCTCGCTCGAAGC
>JBLKOL010000040.1:0-4986 GCA_047602765.1 Candidatus Woesearchaeota archaeon | reverse complement strand
TGACCGCTACCTCGTCATCGAGGGGATCGATGGCATCGGCAAAGGAGTCGCCCTCGAAGGGGTCAAAGAAGCTGCCATAGAGCGTGGATTGCGCGTCTTCGACCTTCACGACGAGTGGAGGCGGGGTGTGCATCCGGGACTCGATGCGATCACGAGCGACGACTATGACGTGCTTGTCACGGCTGAGCCGCGGTACGTCGGTGTCGGTGCGGACGTGCGCTGGCACTTGCATAACGCTCTTCCCGACGCCCAACGCATGGCGCACCTCTTCGGCGAGGATCGCTACGAACACCTGGTGAGCGCCGTGCATCCTGCGCTCGATGCGGGTAAGATCGTCGTACAATCGCGTACGTTCCTCTCGACCCTCGTCTACCAGGTGCGTCAGGCGCAGATGGAAGGATCCGATCTCTCGATCGATAAGATCCTCTCTCATCCTGGAAGCCTCCTCGCCCGTTCGCGTCCCCCGACGCACGTCCTTATCGGAATGGTTCCTGACGTCGGCGTTCTCGAGGAGCGCTTCGCAGCTTCGCATCGTGAACGTCCGGATGCGTATGAGAATCTCACCTTCCAAGCGTCGATCTCGCCGCGCTATGCGGATCCTGAGCTACTCGCTGCGTTCGGTTCGGACGTGTCGTATTTCGATGCTGCGGTCAGCGTGGACCATACGAAGCGCTCGGCCTCCGAATCGTTCCGTGCGCTCTTCGATTAGCGGTCTTCGATGAATCCTCCGGTGGCGCGGTCGACGATCTTCGTGATGATCGCTGCGGTTCCGATGGCGAGTACCATCGTCGTGGCGAGGATGAACCACCAGAATACGTCGAGCGTGACGACTCCGAAGAACCGTGAGAGTGGTGTTGAGGTTATGAGTACTTGAAGAGCGACGGGCACGATCATCGTCATAAGGAGCGCTCTGTTCGCGAAGATCGAGTAGTGTTCGTCGATTCGGATGGTGATGACGCGTACGATGTGGCTGAGTACGAGCCAGGTGAATGCGGTGGTCTGTGCGATGATGAGGCTGCCGCTCATCGTGTAGGTGAAGAAGAAGACTCCGAGGAGGAAGGCTACTTTCTTCGTGCTGATGATGCCTGCTTGTATGATGCTCTGCCGGTCGATGAGTTTCTCTGATGCTCCGGTCGGTTTCCGGTTCATAACGCCTGGGTGTGCGGGGTCTGCTCCGAGTGCGAGTGCGGGTCCGATGTCGGTTACGAAGTTCACCCATAAGAGTTGTATTGCGGTGAAGGGTATGAGTCCGAAGGCGCTTGCGATGAGTACGACGGCTACTTGTGAGAGGTTGGAGGTGACGAGGTAGTTGAGGATCTTTCGCATGTTGTCGAAGATCGTTCGTCCGCTTCGTACTCCGTCGATGATCCGGTCGAGGTGTTCGTCGGTGAGTATGAGGTCCGATGCGTCTTTGGCCATGTCGGCTCCGTTCTTGAAGGATATTCCGACGTCCGCGTGGGCGAGTGCTGGCGCGTCGTTCACACCGTCTCCGGTGATCCCTACGACGTGTCCGTTGGCCTGCAGTACGCTTACGATGCGAAGCTTGTGCTTCGGTGACATCCGTGCGAATACGGTGCATCGTTCGACGGCTTCTGAGAGTTCTTGTTCTGAGAGGTCTTTGAGTTCTTCCCAGCTGATCCCTTCGGGCTGTTCGAATCCGCTCTGTCGTGCGATGGCGAGCGCGGTTTCGAGCGAGTCTCCGGTGATCATCTTGATGGTGATCCCTGCTGATTCGAGCGCTCTGATCGCGTGAGCCGTATCCTTCTTCGGCGGGTCTTCGAATGCGATCGATGCGAGGTACGTCGGTTCCGGGTCCTTCCTGATGAGTGTGATGACGCGTTTGCCTTCCTGTGAGCATCGTTGTATGAACTCGTCGATCTCGCGTCGCTTCGCGGCCGTGAGTGTTGAGCTGCGCGCTGCGAGCGTACGGGTGAGTTCTGGGAGGAGTTCTTCGGGCGCTCCTTTCTCGTACGTTCCGTGAGCTGTTTCGACATGCATGCGTCGTCTCTCTGATGCGAAGGGTTCGATGCGAAGGATCGGGTGTTCTTTTCGGAAGCTGATGATGTCTGCTCCATGGTGGTTGTAGAGGTCGATGAGTGCGATGTCGTATGGTTCTCCGACGTATCCGGTGAGCGTGTTCTTGGCTTCGTTGGCGAGGAGTGCGCATCGTTCGAGCTCTTCACCGAGCCGTTCGGGCAAGTCGTCGAGTCGTGTTCCTGCGAAGGTGTGGATGTCGGTGACGCTCATCCTGTTCTCGGTGAGCGTTCCGGTCTTGTCGACGCAGAGTACGTCGATCGATCCGAGGGTTTCGAGTGCTGATCGGTGTTTTACGAGTACTCCTTTTCGTGAGAGTTCTACGGCTGCGTGTGATACGGTGAACGTGGTGATCGCAGGCAGCCCTTCGGGGAGTGATCCGATGATGAGTGCTGATGCGAGGAGGAGTATGTCGATCCACGAGTCGGTTCTCACGCCGAAGAATACGAGGGATACGGCGATGAGGGGGAGTGCTACGCGCATGATCCGGTTCGCTGCGGTGTCGACTTCGGCTTGGAACCGTGAGGGTTTGTGGCTGTGTGATTGTGCGGCTACGCTTCCGATGCGCGTTGCGCTTCCGGTTGCGGTGGTAACGACGAGTGCAGTTCCGCTGCGTACGTACGTGCCGCGGTAGACGAGGTTTCGGCGTTCTGCGATCGGCACGCGTCGTCTGATCGCCCGTGCATACTTCTCGCTCCTCGTGCTCTCTCCGGTGAGCGTCGATTCGTCGATCGAGAGGTTCGTACATTCGATGATCCGACCGTCTGCGGGTACGTGATCTCCGGCTCTGAGTACGAAAAGGTCTCCGGGTACGATGTCTCGTGCAGGTACGACGTGGTGTACCGAGTCTCGTACGACCGTGGCCACCGGTTCGAGGTGTTCGTCGAGCGCCCGGCCTGCCTTCTCCGCCTTGTGATCCTGGTATGCTCCGAGCGAGGCGTTGATGAGGATGATGATGCCGATGACCGCCGCATCGAAGAGGTACCGGTAGGATCCGGTTGCGAGCGCTATGATGACGGTCAGTCCTGCTACAACGATGAGCAGCCAGATGAGGAATCCTTTGAACCGTCGTATGAAGAGCGTTGCGAATCCTGGGAGCGCCTCCTCAGGGATCGTGTTCGGACCGTGCTTCTCGCGTCTGAGAAGCACGTCTCGCTCGCTCAGTCCGTCAGCGCTGCTCAGCTCATCGCGTACCGCCCGTGCGCTTCGGCGGTACGCTTCCATCAGAGCGTGACCTCGTTCTGTCCGTGCGATACGAGGATCGGGTTGAGCAGTGCTTCGACCTGTCGTTTGCGCATCTCGAGCCCTTCTGGGGTGAGTGCTTCGCAGCGTACGACGAGGTACGGCGAGGTGTTCGACGCGCGTACGAGCCACCATCCGTCGTCGCCGTAGGCTTTGACGCCGTCGATGGTGAGCGCTCCTTCTGGAGCTGCCGTGGTGATCTCGTCTACGATGGCGAATTTCGCTTGTTCTGATACGGGTACTTTGATCTCAGGTGTTGATGCATACGGGTTTGTGGGTATCGTTTCTGAGACGGGTTCTTCGAGCGTGCTGATGAGTTCGGCGATCCGGCAGGCCGAGTAGATGCCGTCGTCGTATCCGTGGTAGCGGTCGTTGAAGAAGAGGTGTCCGCTCATCTCTCCTCCGAGGAGCGCGTCGTGTTCGGCTACGAGCGGTGTGATGAACGTGTGGCCTGTGCGTCCTTCGATCGGTGTTCCTCCGGCTGCTTCGATCGTGTCTTTGACGAGTTTGCTGCACTTGACATCGTAGACGATCGATCCCTTCGTTCCTGTGAGGAGCTCGCGTGCGAAGAGCGCGATGATCTCGTCGGTGTGGTGCAATCCTCCCTTCTCATCTACAACAGCGACACGATCCGCATCTCCGTCGAGTGCGAGTCCGAGGTCGGCTTCGTGATCGGCGATGGCTCGTTGGAGGTCTTCAAGGGTTTCGTGTTCTGACGGGTCGGGATGGTGGTTCGGGAACGAGCCGTCCGGTTCGGTGTAGAGTTCGATGACTTCGTGGCCGAGTGCGCGCAGCAGTGAGGGGAGTACGATCCCTCCGGTTCCGTTCCCCGTGTCTACGACGATGCGCAGCGTTCGGCCGCCTTTGAGGTTCTCGAGGCAGTCCTTCTGGTAGTCCGCATCGACGCTGCGCTTCTCTCGTCCTCCGGTTCCTTCCGCGTAGGCTCCTTCTCGTATGAGTTCGTAGAGCTCTTGGTATGCGGTGCTCGAGAGTTTCTCCTTGCGATGCGTCATCTTGAACCCGTTGTATTCGGGCGGGTTGTGTGAGGCGGTGATGATCACTCCTGCATCCGCGATTCCGGTCCAGACGGTATAGTAGCTGATCGGTGTCGATACGAGTCCGATCTCGATCACGTCGATGCCCGAGTCGATGAGTCCCTGACTCAACTCTCGCGCGTATGCTGGGCCGGTTGCGCGCACGTCGTATCCCACGGTGCAGTTCTTCGCTTTGTGGTGTGCGAGGTAGGTTCCGAATGCGCGTCCGAGGTGGTAGGCGAGTTCTTCGGTGATCTGCGTGTCGACGAGTCCTCTGATGTCGTATGCTCTGAAGATCTCCTGTGGGGGCTCCATACGCAGCTTTGGGGCTGACTCGTTTAAGAGGGTTCTGTATAGGTTTTTCAAGAGGAGGACTGTGAGGGCCGTATGGTCTTCTCGGTCTTCGTTCAGAACGAGCCGTTCAGTATCGTGCTCGCGCTCGTGATCTTCGGATCGTACCTGGTCATCGATGCAGGCTACTCGTACTATACGCTCTCGATCCTGAAGCGGCGACCGTTTGCGGCTGCAGCGACCGGTTCGATGATGTACGTGCTGCTCGCCTTCGGAGTGCTCAGCTATACGCAGAACTGGCTGTATCTCATCCCGATGATCATCGGATCGTTCTGCGGTACGTACTTCATCGTTGCTCGTGATGCTCGAGCGGTTCGCGAGTGAT
>JBLKOL010000039.1:0-5148 GCA_047602765.1 Candidatus Woesearchaeota archaeon | reverse complement strand
ACCGACACTGTTTTAAACCGACCTTTGTCCCTCCCGCTATCAGACCCGAGTTCACACGAGCGCTCGTAGGGTTTCGATCCGGTTCTCGTGTGAATGAGTTGATCACCAATGGCACGAAAGCAGCAGCAACGGTCCCAGAGCGTCGTCCGTATCCTCAATACGGATATCGACGGTAACAAGCATGCGCTCTATGGGTTGACCGCTATCCACGGCGTATCTGTATCGGTCGCGAACGCGATCCTCCACCTCGCTTCGATCCCTAAGTCGAAGCCGATCGGCGATCTCGATGAGAAGGAGATCGAAAAGCTCGAGGAGCTCTTCGAGAACGCGAAGGAGAACCTTCCGTCGTGGCTTTTGAACCGTCGTAAGGATTTCGAGACGGGCGAGGATACGCACCTCTATTCGGCTGATCTTACGTTCAGCAAGGAGAAGGATGTGAGGCGTCTGCGCCGGCTCAAGTCGTACCGTGGGTTCCGCCATCAGGCTGGTGCTCCGATGCGTGGTCAGCGTACGCGTTCGAACTTCCGTCGTAACAAGACGAAGGGCAGTGGGGGTCGGAAGCGATGAGGCGTGCACGTAAGCAGTATGCGACTCCGAACCATCCGTGGAACAAGGAGCGTATCGAATCCGAGGCGCAGCTCGTCCGCGGCTATGGTTTGAAGAACAAGAAGGAGATCTACAAGGCGACGTTCATCTTGCGTAACTTCCGTACACAGGCCAAGCGTCTTTCGACGCGTGCGACCGATCAGGATGCGCGTGAGGAGGCCCAGTTGCTCACTCGGCTGCGTAGGCTCGGTCTCATCGGTGAAGAGGACGGTCTTGATGCGGTGCTTGGGATCCAGATCGAGGATCTGCTCGAACGCCGCCTCCAGACGATCGTCTACCGTAAGGCACTTGCTAAGTCGATGAAGCAGGCACGCCAGTTCATCGCTCACGCTCATATCACGATCGATGGTGTGAAGATCACCGCTCCAGGACACCTCACGACACTCGAGGAACAAGAGAAGCTCTCGTTCCGTGAGCGTTCGTCGCTTTCGGATGAGGAGCATCCTGAACGTGCGCGTGAGAAGACCGTTGAGGTTCCTGAAGCTCCGGAGGCTGATGAATGATGGCAGAAACGCAGGATGTCGAGACACCCGAAGAACCGGTCGAATCCGAGGAGAAGCCCGAAGCGAAGGCTCCGGTCAGAAAGAAAGCGGTCGAACGATGGGGCGTATGCCACATCTACTCATCGTACAACAACACGATCATCCACGTCACTGATATCACCGGTACTGAGACGATCGGAACCTCTTCGGGAGGCCAGGTCGTCAAGTCCGACCGGCTTGAGAGTTCTCCGACGGCGGCGATGGTCGCTGCTAAGAAGGTCGGTGAGATTGCTCGTGATAAGGGACTTACCGGTGTGCACGTGCGCATCAGAGCGCCCGGAGGACATAACGGTCCGAACTCTCCTGGTCCGGGTGCGAACGCAGCGGTAAGGGCACTCTCGAGGATCGGCCTACGTGTAGGTACGATCGAGGATGTCACACCGCTCCCTCATGACGGCTGCCGTAAGAAGGGCGGTAAGAGAGGTCGACGCGTATGAAGGTCAAAGTGCACGAGTCCGATGAGAATACGGCCAAGGTCGTGTTTTCGGGAACCGGATACGGGTTCGTCAATGCGCTCAGGCGCGCGATCACCGCTGAGGTTCCGACGCTTGCGATCGCTGACGTCGAATTCCGCAAGCAGGGCTCGGCCCTCTATGATGAGATACTCGCTCACAGACTCGGGCTCGTTCCGCTTACGACCGATTACAACTCGTACGAATACGAGGAGCTCGATGATGAGAACGCTCGTTCGGCGAAGTCTATGACGACGCTCACGCTCTCGGCGAAGGGCCCGGGCACCGTGTATGCTGATCTGATGGTCGGCCGCGACCTTGGAGTCGCTGCTGCGCAGCCGAAGATGCCGATCGTCAAACTCCGTGAGGACCAAGAACTCGAATTCGAGGCGCGCGCGGTGATGGGGCGGGGTAAGGAGCATGCCAAGCATGTGCCTGGTATCGCAACGTACCATGAGAATGTCACGTTCAAAGTGAAAAACGAGAAACCCGAGAAGTCGGTCCGTGAGAAGTTCCCCCCTCAGATCTTCGACGGAACCAAACTCGATGTGAGTCGGATCACGAATCCGGCGCTCATCGATGCGGTCGATGGTATCGACCCGGATGTGATCGTCGTGAACCGGCCTGAGGACAGTTTCGTCTTCGAGGTTGAGAGCTTCGGTCAGCTCTCGAGCAAGGACATGCTCGTACAAGGCGTTCGCGAACTCATTTCCATGCTCGACTCGTTCGAGCGGGAGGTCAAATCCCTTTAGAAGCGGGGGTGGCAGAGCCTGGTCAAATGCGCTAGCTTGAGGGGCTAGTCCCTTAGTGGGTGCGCGTGTTCGAATCACGTCCCCCGCATATATCGAGTGAAACATCATGAAAACGAATCCACAGCTGCAGGAAACGATCTCGGCGTTACGACGCAAGGCGTACTCTGAAGAGTCGCCGCTCTACTTGCGTCTCGCCGAGGATCTTGAAAGACCGACACGGCAGCGAGTCATCGTGAACCTCTCGAGGATCAACAGGTTCGCGCAGGATGGCGAAACGGTGGTCGTACCTGGAAAGGTGCTCGCTTCGGGCGAGCTCGACAAGAAGGTTACCGTCGTCGCGTTCCAATTCTCGCAGAGCGCTCGTGAGAAGATCGCGAAGGCAGGCTCAGCCGTCAGCATCGATGAACTCGCCTCGAAAGGCACGTCCGGTAAGGTCCGGATCATGGGATGAAAATGAAGATCACGATCGATGGGAAAGGACTCATTCTCGGACGCACGGCTACGTTCGTCGCTCAACGCTTGTTGCGCGGCGATGAGGTCGTCGTGCTCAATGCATCGCAGATGGTCGTATCCGGTAAGCGCGAGTCGGTCTTGCGCGAAGAACAAGCATTGCGTGATACGGGTTCGAACCTGAAGGGTCCGTACTATCAGCGCAGGCCTCGTTCGTTCGTCAAGCGGACGGTTCGTGGGATGCTTCCGAAGAATGCGCGTGGTGAAGAGGCGCTCAAACGTCTTCGCGTCTTCGATTCGACTGTTGAAGGTATGAGTGCTGATACGACGGTCGAGGGTGCTTCGGTCACGAAGCTTCCGAACGCTCGCTTCGTTACTGTCGAGCGCATCACGAAAGCCATGGGTGGTAGGCAATGAACGTTTCTGGAAAGCGCAAGAGCGCGATCGCGCGTGTTACGTACAAGAAGGGCTCGGGGAAGCTCCGTATCAATTCGCTTCCGCTCGAGCGGTTCGCGCAGCCCATGTATGCGCTGCGTATCTCTGAACCTCTGCTGATCGCCGAATCCGTAGCGAAGAAGCTCGATATCTCCGTCTCGGTTTCGGGCGGTGGCATGGCTGGTCAGGCTGATGCGATCCGCCTCGCTCTTGGAAAGGCGCTCGTCGAAGCCTCCGGTAAGGCTGAGGTCGAGCAGGCGCTCGAGGAGTATGATCGTACGCTGCTCGTAGCCGACGTGCGTCGTAAGGAGAAGCGCAAGCCCAACACAGCGGGCAAAGCGCGGTCCAAGACTCAGAAGAGTTATCGATAGGATTGCTGGGACTTCGCTAAACCTGTTTCGATTCATATTCTGCTATCGATGCTCACGCGCGACCGTATACGCTTTTAAAACGAGGGTTTCACCACCCTTCTATGATGTCTCCGATCCGTTGCTGGACGTGCGGTACCCCGATCGGGCAGCACTGGGAGTCGTTCGAGGAGCGTTCGAAGAAGGAAGACCCCAAAAAAGTCCTCGATTCTCTGAAGATCACGCGGTACTGCTGCCGTACGCAGATGCTCGGTCACGTCGAGCTCATCGATGAGATCGCGCTCTTCAAGAAGCCGTAGTGCTATTCTGTGAAGAACTCTATCGTGCGCGTGATGGTCTGCTCGTTCTTGTCTACTGAATGTCCTTCGTCCACGATGAGGAGTTCTCCTGCAGGCAGCGCGTTCACGATGCGCTCAGCTCGCTCGAGCGGAAGCACGTCGTCTCTCATTCCGGCTACGATGAGGATCGGCTCAGCTCGTACTGCAAGCTCTTGAGCGCTCACGGTGATGTCGGTGAGTTGTGCGAATGATCCGATGGTCCGGTTCGCATCCGTAGGCGTGCCGTATCCGATCGCGGGCGCCCACAGGACGATCCGATCAACGCGTAGGTGTCCGAGCAGCGCGAATAGTCCTCCGAAGCTCTTGCCTACGGCTCCGATGAACGTGTATCCTCGGTCTGAGAGTATCTTCACGGTGTCTTCGAGCGCTACGAGCAGATCGTGGATCCGCAGTTCGCCGATCGTTTCCATGCCGTTCCATCCTCCGAATCGGAGTACGTCGAATCCTGCGTCGTTGAGAGCTTCGATGTACGGGTCGAAGCGCACAGAGTCGCCTGAGAGTCCTGGTATGAAGAGGATGCAGCTGTTTGTCGGTTCAGCTGCGTGTATGAGTTCTCGTCTGAAGATGCCTGAAGAGAGTCTTATAACACCTTTTCGGCTGCTCGGAGAAGCGCGCATAGTACGACGAGAGGAACGCTCTACTTAAGCGATTCCTCTGGAAATGGGGGAACAAGGCATATAAGCACATCCTCCACCTACCTTGTGTGGATTCGGGAGAGTTGGATTTGTACTTGCGTGAAGAGGAGTCTCTTCGCCATCTGCGCGTACCGAGCTACGTAGTCCGCCACCTTCTTCAGAACCGGCTCGGAGAAGCCGATCTGAAGCGGATACAACGGCTCTCGTCGAGCGTTCTTCCCGTCGAGACGTTCAAGAAAGGCTCTGTTGTCATCAACATGTCTGAACGCTCAGCGCAAGTGTGGGGTGCGAAGATCGGACTTTCGGACCTAGAAACCGACTGGGCCGTTGAAGACAAGGATCTTACGCTCTCGAACTACTAGATTCGATGATCCGGCGTTCTTCTTCGGTGATACCATAGAGCTCATAGACGATATCATTGATCCTACGATCCGTGCGCTCGATCTCACGTAGAGCCGCCTCCTTTTCAGAACCATGAAGCGAATCGAGCCTCTTGTGCAGATCGAGCATGCGATCGACAAGCTCGACGATCTCATCATGCATCTTTTTCTCTTCAGGAACAGAGAAATC
>JBLKOL010000008.1:0-35601 GCA_047602765.1 Candidatus Woesearchaeota archaeon | reverse complement strand
GAAACGACACTTCCCGATCCGTCGATTTGTACGTACACGTAGTCTCCTTCAGAGATCGTCTTCTGTCGGTCGTTCGGGCAGGTTTGGCTTGCGTGTGGAGCCCAGATCCGGTGAGGTCCGTTCTTCTTGAGTTCGAACGAAAGTCTAAGTCGGTCGGGACCCACAGGTGATGTTTGGATGTTTGTGATCGTGATCGGAGCTGAAGACGATGCGATGCTCGCCGTATTCGGGTCGCACGATACGGAAGGATCGTAGTAGTCGTCTGTGAGGCATACGGTTGCGGTAGCGCTCGTCGCATACGGATAGCATGCTCGTGCGTGTACCGTGAAGTCAAGACTTGCGCTTCTCAGTTCGCGCGCATAACTCGTCGCGCCGAGTTCGAGGAATCGTGTCTCTCCTTCTATGATCTGGTTCTGAACGAGTGCGCGTCCAGTGATCTCGCCGAGCGTGTGAGGGCCGGCGTCGAATCCTGGAAAGTCACGGTCATTGATTCCGGTCAGCATGAACCGGACGTACGGAGTGTCATACTCCCCCGTATTTCGTACGTTTACGAGCAGGTCGATCGGTGTTTGACCTGCGTCTTGTACGATGCGCGGAGGAGTCCCATCCTCGAAAGAGAAGACCAGTCCACCAGGGCCTCCGGCGTACAGATCACTCGAGCGCTCCGTTGCGGTACATGATGCGAGGATGAAGACGATCCCGATTACGATCCAGAACCTCATACGTCACCAACCGCGTTCGAGATTTAAAAAACATCTTGAAAACCGTGTAAGTTGTGACGCTGAGTACCACACTACTCGTGATTTCATTCTATCGGAGCGGATTATGATCTTGATGTCTACCGAGAACATGCGTCTTGGTTCGTTATAGAAGGTTTTGCTTCTCAACGTATCGGTATGCCGTTCGGGATGGTCTTCAGGGAGTACGTACACCGTGTTCGGAACCATCCGTGACATCTGCAGGTCCCGATACTGGAGCGCTGCCTGCAGGTACTTCCACGTTTCGGCATGCTCTTTCACGCGATTCCGAGCAGAACTCAGCTTTCGAACCCACCGCTTGCGGGTCGAGGGTATCGTCGTACCCCGGTATCCCGCGGATGATCACCGCTTGTTGCGCGGGCTTGGTATGATACGCGTATTCGAAAACCGCGGTGATCGGACGAGCGAGCGGAACATCCGAGGATTCTGTGATGACATCCTTATCGATCACGCATTGGAAGGTCACACCAGTATATCGCTGGTACCTTTGGTCGAAACCCATACGTCTCGTAGGAGTAGGGTCTGTTTCGAGGCATTCGACTGGGGTACCTCCGATCGTGAGGTTGCTCAGGCGTATCTTACCCGCATGTTGCTGTTCAATGTACGAACATGAATTAGTCCCTGCCTCGAACACGATGCCGTTCCCATAGTTTACAAGATCGAACATGAGCGATACCGAGTTCACCGCATCCATCTGACGCAATGCGACGACCGCCACCGGCGCTTCTTGTCCTTCGGTAATCCTCAGATCGGACGGCTGACACCCCTCGCGATGGTACGTCGTCGTGCCCCTCGGAGCGATGCAGACAACCCCTTCGAAACGAGTCGTGGTATCAGCACACAAGTGGTATTCGATCCGCGTCGTATACTCACGCTTCTGGCGTGCGACGCCTACTTCCGCTTGGATCGTCGCGAATCCAGGAGTGCCGTGCAGGTACTCTGTACCAGGTATGTCAAGCGAACCCTGTCCTATGGCTGCTGTATTGATGATCCTGTGGTTCACGTTGGAAGGAACGACGCGAACGTTCGTAGCGTTCTGCCTCATGTGGTTCTCGATCTCGATCACGAGCGGTATCGTCGTCGTAGGCTCATCCATAAGAACGAGCCCCGATCGCTCTCCGAACGGAGACACGCTCGCCGAGAGGAACACTCCCGTCTGAGAACCGCCTCCGAAGTCACATCCGACGAGCACAAAGAGGATGACGAGGGCGAGAACCCTCATATCTTCCTCAACTCCGTCGTGATCGAATCAGAACGCGTATCGCGGTAGAAGTATCGTAACTCGGTGTTCACCTGCATGTCGATCTCCCGCTCGAGATCGATGCCGCTCGCCGTACAGACGAAGGTGAATCGTCTCAATGTGAGCATGCCATCGCGCGTTTCTATCCGTTCAGGGTCGGGGCGCAAGAAGGTCTTGTACAACGCTACTTCCCCATTCGAGTCACGAGCGGCGATCGGAGCCCCTTCGAATGAAGGATTGAGCTCGGTACACTCCATCCGTATATCATCAAGAAAGGTCCTTACGAACAGGTAGTTCTCAGATACGTCGCTGCTGACCGAACATGACTTTTCGCGCTCGCCAGGCTCCTCGTAGGTTACGATACGTCCGTTCCCGAAGTTCTCGACCGTGAATCGGATACGGACCGTTCCCGCATCATGGTCTTGGTATACTGGAGCGGCAACTCTTACGATTCCGATCGGACCCCCCTGTCCTCCGCTGAACGTCCGCTCTGCAGGAACGCAGTTCGGGTCGAGAATGTTGATCCCTTGGATGCGAGGGTCGACGCATACCGTCGTTGAGAAGTTCGTTTCATACTCGTAGCAGATGTCAAGCGTCAGGTCTGCTTCGAACCTTTGCGTCACGATCGGAAGAGGGTATGGTTTCACATCGAACCTTATCCGCTCTTCTTGGCCTTGGCAGCGATTCCACGATTCCTTACCAGGTATACTCGTGAACTCGTGCGTACTCGTCTCAACTTCGAGCAAGTCCTGGTTGTATCCGAGGCGTACGAAGCCCGATGCGCTGCTCGCGCCGGTGTTCTTGATCGAAACGATGATCGGCGCAGTAATGCCTTGTTCGAGTGTTCTGATCGAAGCGCGATCGGTGAAGGATGCGTCCACTCCTTTGGTGCCTACATCGCAGTCGAGAGGAACTTCGCACGAAGCGAGCCCCCCGAGCAGTATCGTGGTGAGCAGTATGATTCCGATCTTCATGTTTGTGTTCATGGTTCACTCCACGACGTCCATAGGAATCTCTGTTCGAGTTCTTGTTGGCGCTTCATTCTCTCGTTCGATGGCCACTTCTGCAGCGCTTCGTGCCCGCTGAGCGTATCCGAGTACGTTGTTGACGTACGCGAAAGCCTCTGCAGCGGTTGGCTGGCAGCCCCAGCCGTTGTATCCTTTCACACCCGCCGTCCATGGATCGGTTTCTGGTGGGAAGATATCTCTCTGGTCATACGCTTCTCTAACCCTGTTTCTATCGGAAGGAGCACACTCACATACTACTCCGCAGTATGCACCGTGATCGCGAAGAAGGCGTTGAGCCTCTCCGTATTTGTGTTTGAGGATCTCAGCCCCGCATCTGATGTGGAAATCGAGATTCGCATGGGCATCAGCATAGGAGACACCAGGATTCTGATTCTGGAACTCATTCCACCTCTTGTCACAGAGCGTCTGCCGACCGACTGATTGGATCTGCATCATACCCACGCTCTCGCCATCTACTGAGAGCGAAATCGTCTCACCGTCCCTCGTCGTATGGACTCCTCGATTTCCGATGCCGATCCGGTGATTAAAGCGGTTCTCTTGCATGACTACCCCGAGCAAGATGTCTGGTGGGATGCCTTGTTCGACCGCTGCATCGATCACTTTTCGTACCTTCTCCTCGGTCGCGAACTCTCCGAATTCGCTTGCGATGCGCGAAACAGCATTAGCCATATTCGACAAGTCGTCGCTCGAATAGTCATGAACGATCGGCACGCATCGCGTTTCATGATGGCTCTTGAAGACCTGGCTCTCCGAGAACCTTGTGCCGAAACCACCGAGTGCACGGACTTCGTTTCGAGGCATGAACAAGAGCGGGTTGAGCGGTATGCCCTGCACTCTCACCTCGAAGTGCAAGTGAACCCCGTCACTCAAACCCGTATTGCCCATCGTACCGATCCGCTGACCTGCATGAACGACCTGCTCGCGTCTGAGACCTCGCAACGTACTATCCGATTCGAGGTGCGCATACCGGTGTATGAACGTCCCATCAGGGGTATTCGTTCTGATCGTTACGTAATTGCCGTATCTGTTTCCGCAATCACGGTCCCCCTCCCGGCAACCCGACTCGACATATTCGATAACGCCGCCCCAGGCTGCACGAACAGGGAGCTTGTCGCCAGGCCTCGGACCTGCAAGATCAACCCCAACATGGTATCCGACGTCATTTGAGCGTGGCGTCGTGCCGTACGGATCGGTAATGCGAAGAGGACTCCCTTCAAGCGGCATGATCCCGGTCGGGATGTCCGCGTTGAGATTGGTGATCGAACACAGCGCAGCAGATGAGAGCATTGAAGGAGTCGGCTCGGGTCTTCCGGTGAACCGAACGTTTACGTCCTGAGCGTGAGAAACCCGATAACTCGTGATGATGTTAAGCGCACGTTCAGTCACAAGCCGTTCTTGTTGCAAGAACTCTGTGTGATCATCTACGATAAGTCTACATCCGATGTCAACACCGTTCGTTCTTGAACGAGCAGCGATCCAACGCGAATCCTGATCGAGGGCTCCGCTCGCAAGATCACTGTTGATACGGTTGATCGCGTTCGCAGAGAGAAGGTACACGTTCGAAGGCCGATCGACCATGTCTCCACCAAGCAAGCTCCCCAAGTCGTATGCGCAAGTATTCACATCTGAACGCGTTCCCCCCTCACGACCGAACTCCTCGCAGTCTTGATCCGTTGTATCGAGGTCGTCAGGGATGCATATCCCTGCACAGGACCGCTCTCCATCAGGACATTGGGGTGTGCGTTCACAGATGGAACGGTGTTCTTCGAAGATAGCGTCTCCTTTGACGAAGTCACAATACGACCCAGGTCCGGTAGATTCGATCCTCGAACCGTTCGGGACGAATACGATCATCTGATCGAGGCCTTCGATACGAACCTCTGGTTCAGCTTTGAGGCGGATGACAAGACTCTCCTGAGCGTACCCTTGTCCATCATCCCGGTTGTCAACCGTTATGAACTCCGAATCACTTACCTCAACGATAACCGGTCCACCTGATGAGATAACCCTCGATTCCCGGAAGTTCCTCAATTCAGAGAGCGCCTCTCGGCTCGTCGCCTCGTTTATCGAAACCGCACGGATGAGTTTGAAAGTAGTAGTCACGAACGGATACTCAACTGAAACGTGCGCACGTTTCGAGACCGTTCCCCCGGATCGCTGGAGTGCAGCATCATCGGGAGGCTGCATCCGACATGAGAACAAGGAACCCAGCGACGCGACAGCACCTCGGATAGACATCTGGCTTCGCGGTATGATTTGTGTCGTACCGACATCCTCGACGTCACAGCGTATCCTGATAGTATTATCACAGATCCCGGGGAAGGCCTTGAGCTCCTCAGCTCGAACGCTACACAGGTCGATCTCGATATCTTCAGGAATGGGAGCGTGAACATAGAAGTCGATCGAACGAGGGAGGAAACTACCCGCACCATACCCTGCAACGTCGATCGGTCCATCGACGCGCGCATCCCTTATGTAGACCCCTAGATTACGGTGTTGGATTTCATGAACGGTCGTCGCATCGTGAGCGAACGGCTCGGTGAGTTGTGCGAGCCACGAATCAGCGACGCCGCATGCTCCCCCGCCGACCCCAAGGAAACAGACGAAGTCGCGGAGCGCTTCACCAACACCTCCTAAGATGAACATTCCTGTATCCCGAGCAGCTGGTCCGGGGTCGAATCCGGTAGCGGGCATCGGGACGAGACCCGCAGCATGCGAGAGTATGGGAACGCCGAGTGCGATCATCAAACCGACGATCGGAAGCCAACCGATGTTTCTCCACAGCTTGGAGATCTGAACGTTCGGTTCGAGATAGAGGAAATACCATGCAAAGGCGGGAAGAATGAGTACGCTCGCGACCGCCTTGCCAGCCTGCGAGTTGAGCATGTCCGAGAACGCAGGTGTGCCTGCGGCGGACAGGTATGCATACCATGCCACGTTCATCACGATGGCTGCGACGGCTGCCCGCTTGGTGAGCGCAACATCACGGAAGAGTAAGGTGCCAAACACCAGTATCGTGTAGAATCCGACACGCGTCTGCCAATTACCAAAATACGCAGACGAAAACTCGAAGAAAATAACGGAGAACGCGATGATTAGGAACGCTATGTTCCCCGAATGTGCTTGTACGGCTCGTACGCCCGCTATTCCCGCTCTGCCAACCCCCAAAGCCGCACGTCCGGTAGCTCGTGCGGTGTGACCCGCCCTCTGAGCAGCTTCCCATAACCGCCGCCGCGCTTCTTCATCTCGAGGGTCTCTGACTGCCATCCGCCCCGCATTGTATTGTACGGGTTGTGGGTTTGGAGGTGCTTGGGGATTTGACGTTGCGGTTTGGCTCAGTTCATATTTGAGCGCTCCTAATATGCTCTTCGCTCCGAATATGGCATCGTTTAGTCTGAGTATCTCCGATGTATCACCATTCGCTTCAGCCCGTTTTCGTTCTTCTTCGAGCTGGTAGAGATCACTCCGAGTCTTTTCTATTCGCTCTATGAGTGATCTATCGACCATACCCCTCTCCTCTCGTCACGCGTTCAAAAAGCTTTACTTCTTGGCGACGAGGAAGACTTGGACTTTGACGATCTGAGCGGATCTTCGCGCTTCGAGACGCAGATAGTTCTCTCCTCGTTCGATGAAACGCGTGATGTCCTGGCGGAATTCGCGTTCGTCACGGTCGAGGCGTACGGAGACGAAGTTCCCGTTCACATCAGCGATAAGATCTTTTTCGTGCCCGTCGCGTACGAAGCTCATGTAGAGACGCGCCTCTTTCGTGCCGTCGTTCACATCATCCCACTGATCATCGGTGAGGTGGAAGTAGTAGAGCGGATCGACGCTGCGCGTGTAGAGGAAGCGGATCGTAGGGGACTGTACCGAGGCGACGCCTCGTGACGCCTCGAAGACGATGCGGTTCGTATCGTCGAGCGCGCTGATCGGCAGTTCGATCTCCTGCGGACTCTCACAGTCGAAGACCGTGCTCCCGATGAGACGATCATTGAGCCTGATCGTCATCTGCTGGCGTATCTCGTCGCATCCGAGCAAGAAGCGCAGCGACGCGCGTTCGAGGTGTTGGCGATTCTCGAGCGGGAGGCTGAAGGATTGTTCGGAACGAGCCGTCTGGGGACTGTAGACGTTCGCGATGACCTGTACAGAGTCGATTTGAGCAGAGTTGCTCCCCCACAACCACCAGCGTTCAGTGCTCTCGATACGGATAGTATTGATACCCTGACGAATCGGCAAATCGAGGATCTGCTTGTTCGAACGGCTCATCGGTCGACCTGAATACACTTCTTGGTTGTTCACATACACGCGGAGCCCTCCTTGGACTTCGCGAAGGCTGACGGACATACGCGCATCCACAGGAACCGCATCCAACTCGAACGTACGTTCGAATACGCGCCGATCATACCTGCTCGAGAAGACGTGCGTCTCCCCTGCTGAGAAGACCGGCGTATACTCCCCGCGGGCGAGGAGCGTGAAACTGTTCAGATTGCGTGTCTCGCTCGTCTCACGCTGAGGTGTGAGCATTCCCGGACTCTCATCGAGCAGCAGGTCGATCGGATCGACCACCGTCGGGTCAGGCGTATCACCCGTCGCCCCACCGATGAGCGCTGCCCGATCCGCCGGAGGCAGAAAGAGGATGTAGAGGATGATGAAGAGGCCCATGAGGATCACAAGACCCCCTGCCGGCGTTGCACTCTGCTGTGCGCGCATACCCATTCTTCCCGCGGGTTTATATATAAACATTTTCAGTCCGAAGGCCATGAGGCTCGAACGACGGGACAAGGAACGCGTAGTCCTCACGATCGAAGACACCGAAGACCTCTGGTTCGCGCTCAAACTCGTCGAACCAGGCTCCGTCGTCGTCGGAAGCGGAACGCGAAAAGTAGCCGCAGGCGAGAAGGACGTCGTGAGAAAGACGTACCGCTTCGAACTCGACGTCGAACGAGCAGAACTCCAACCGTCAGGATTGCGCGTTCTCGGAACCGTACGTAACGAACTCGAAGACGTAACCAAAGGAAGCCACCAGTCGATTCTCGTACAAGCCGGGGATCGCATCGAACTCGTACGCTCGTGGGATCCGCTCAGTGAGGCGAAGCTCGAACGCGCCCTCAACCGCACCAAGCACGAATACCTCGTCGTCCTCTTCGACCGCGACTTCGCACTCTTCACCGAAGTATCAGGCAAAGGGTCGCGCGAGATCGAACGGCTCACCGGAGACGTCGCACGAAAAGGATACGAATCAGGATCCGAAGACTTCTTCACGACGATCACCAGAGAGTCGGAGCGGCTCGCACAGCGTGGATACTCGGCCGTGATCCTCGCAGGGTCGAGCATGTGGCTCGAGGAGATCAAGAAACGAGAGCCGAAGGTTCCCGTGCGGTACGTTCCGATCGAAGGAGCTGATTCGAGCTCGGTCACGAGCCTGCTCTCACGACGAGAGATCGCCGAAGAACTCTCAGCGCTCGGCGGGATGAACGAAGCAGGACTCGTCGAAGAACTCCTCCGGCGTATCAGCACGGAGAAGACGTACGCCTACGGATACGAAGACGTCGAGAAAGCCATCGAATACGGAGCGGCAGAGACGATCCTCATCACCCAACGAGCACTCGAAAAAGCCTACGAACAAGAGATGTTCGAACGAATCACCGCCCTGCTCGAGAGAGCGGAAGCAGTACAGGCACGCGTACAGATCATCGACACCGACGCGCAGGCGATGATGAAACTCGACAGCCTCGGAGGCATCGCAGCACTCTTGCGGTACGCCATCGAATAACAGGAGCGAACGATAGTCGTTACCGTCGAGAAAGCAGGGTTCTCGCCTCATCATAGATGACCCGCTCCTCATCGCTCTCGAGGACCTTGACTTCGAACGGGCGCAGGAATGAGAGGCGCCGGATCACGGCATGGCGAACCTGCTTGGCACGCACACCGATCGTACCGGTGAAAACGATCGTATCCACACCTCCGGTATGGGTAGCCGCACGAGCGATCGACTCGGCGATCGAACTTACGAGCATCCTGTAGGCGAGATCATACCGGTTGCCCGCTCGCTTCTTATCGAGGATTGTCTTGAGATCAGCCGTTCCCGAGAGGCCCTTGAGCCCCGACTCGTGCGTGAGGATATCCTCGACACGACTCATCGGATACCCGAGCCGGTAGAGGTAGGACACGGTTCCCGGATCGAGCGCGCCCGGACGCGTCGCCATGAGCACCCCATCCTCAGGGGTGAAGCCCATCGAGTTCCACACCGCCGTACCTCGTCTGAACGCCGTCACGGACGAGCCCGAACCGAGGTGGACGCTGATGAGACGATCGCTCGTAACACGCCGTGCGATGCTCGTATGCGAGATGCCATGAAAGCCGATTCGCACCAATCCGTGCTTCTTGGTGATCGCCTGCGGGAGCGGGAGCGTTCGCACCTCGTCTGAGAAGTCATAGGAGAGCGAGTCGAAGACACAGACCTGGGGTATCGTATGTGTTGCGAGCGCATCGAGCACGCGCAACTGAGGGATGTTATGGAGCGGAGCAGGAGCACACCCCTTGACGATCCTCGTACGAACTGACTTGGTGAACCGCGTCGTCTTCGTCAAACCGAACCCGTGAACGATACGATGCGCGATCGCCTCAGGCTCGAAACCACGAGCGTGCGCATCTTCGAGCATCTGCGCCGCTGCGGCATCGTACCCTTTGAGTCCGGATACGCCTTCGATCGCGCCGTCAAAGAGCCGATCACCATCGAACGCCGCATACTTGACCGATGAAGAACCGACGTTCACAACGAGGATGCGCATCAGTAGATCGCCGAGACGACCGTCGCGATGTCAACGATCTCATCGACGGATACCGAACGCGAAAGATCGATCACCGGCTTCTTGAGCCCTTGGAGGAACGGACCGAGCGCATCATACTTACCGTACATACGCATCACCTTGTATCCGATATTCCCCGATTCGAGCTCGGGGAAGATGAGAACGTTCGCGATGCCACCGAGCTCGTTGAACGCTCCCTTGCGCTTGGCCGTATCCGGATCGAGCGCTGCATCGAACTGGAGCTCTCCATCGACCTTGAGCGAACGGTCTCGTTGCTTGACGATGCTCACCGCACGACGCACTTTCTTGGATTCGGGCAGCATCGCGCTTCCTTTCGTTGAGAAACTGAGGAGGGCGACGCGAGGCGTCATACCCAGGAGCTTAGCGGTCTTCGCCGTCAGATAGGCGATCTCAGCGAGCTCCTTCGAGTCCGGATTCACCTGTACCGCACAATCAGCGAAGAGGATGATGTCTTCGAAATCGCGCACGTGCTTATCCATAATGAAAAACGAAGATGCCTTGCTGATGTTGCGCTCGACACCGATGATTTGGAAGGCGTTGCGCAGCGTGTGGGCCGTACTGTGGCTCGCGCCGGTGAGCACAGCATCGATATACCCCATGCTCAAGAGCACCATTGCGAGCGCGATAGGATCCTTCCGAACACGTTCTAGGTCGCGTTTCGTCACCTTCTTCTTCTTACGGGCGCGGATCACCTCGTAGCGTCTCACGAGCTTTTCGACGAGCTCAGGATCGGTGATATCAATGATCTCGACGTTTTTCATCGTAACCTTCGCAGGATCGCCGATGAGAACGGGAACAGCGGTCTTCTTGCGACGGATTTTCGCGATCGCATGCAAGACCCGCTCCTCTTCAACCTCGGGGAACCCGATGCGTTTGGGGACGTCTTTTGCCCGCGCCTCGAGAGATCGGATCAGAGTCATACATGCTCATCAGGGGATTCGTTTAAGAAGGTTTTTACTCGTATCAGAACGAGTGCCTGTGTCTTCTGTTCAGGTCAAACACTTAAGAAGGAACCAGACGCAACACGCCTATGGCACGCATCGTCATCGGACACACGAACCCAGACACCGACTCCATCGGATCAGCGATCCTCCTCGCACATCTCGAAACCGCCCTTGGACGACCCACCCAACCACACGCACTCGGAGAGCCGAACGAGGAGACTCGCTACGTTCTCGAACGCTTCGGACTCGAAACGCCCGAAGTCATCACATCCGTCGGAGATGCCGACGTGCTCATCGTCGATCACACCGAGCGCAGCCAAGCGCCCGAAGACCTCTTGGCCGATCAAATCGTCGGTATCGTAGACCACCACAAACTCGGAGATATCCAGACGACGAACCCTCCAAGCGTGATTATAGCCCCGCTCGGAAGCACAGCTACGATCCTCACACAGCTCTACGATCAGTACGACGTGGAGATGACCGATGCACTCAAAGGACTCGCGCTCAGCTGCATCCTCTCAGACACCGTCATCTTGCGCTCGCCGACAACAACCGAAGAAGACCAAGACGTCGCCAACGCACTCGCCGAGGACCTTGGCATCGACCTCATAGAACTCGGACGCGCACAGTTCGAAGCGAAGGCGAACATCAGTTCGAAAGAACCCGCGCAAGTGCTCGGCATCGACATGAAAGCCTATGGTATGGGCTCGAAGCGCATCGCCATCGCACAAGTCGAAGTAGCAGAGCCCTCGATCGTGCTCGATCGGAGAGATGACTACCTCGAAGCGATGAAACACGCGTGCGAATCAGAAGGATACGACTCGTTCGTGTTCCTCGTAACCGACATCCTCGAAGAAGGAACGCACGTGCTCGTCAACGGACTTGAGAACGAAATCAGCGAAGCGCTCGGACAGGGATTCGTAGCAGGGCTCATGTCGCGCAAGAAACAGGTCGTACCGCCTCTCGAGAAGCGGTTCGCCTGAGCATCACCGTCGGGAGATGAGCGGTGCCCGACGAAACACTCGTATCGAAAGATTTAGAAGCGGACCTGTATCCATCACCGTGCTTGAAGCAGATCGAAACGCTTTCCAACCCCTTACACGAAAACTGTTGCGTATTCTTTCCGTACGATGCCTGGAGCGCTCTGATGACTTGTGGTTTATTGCACGGTGTGTGGTCGAGCCTGCGCATGCAGGTGGATGAGTGCGCAGTAGGCTTCGGTGAGTGCGAGCATCGGTCCGTGTAAGGACTTCGTTCTCGGATTCCGACGCGTTTCGAGAGCTATGACGCGCCGATCCACCAAAGGTTTATAATCTTGGAAGGTGTCTTACTTCTCGAGGAGTGACGGGGTGATTTTCACAACTCCGTCAGAGTGAAACATGCAAAATTATATAAACGACTGTCGGATGGTGACACGGACCGCGTATTACGCGCAGGGGGGTATACAATGATCGTCAAAGAAGAATTCCTCAGCAAGATCCGCACGTACTTCGGCCTCAACCTGTACGAGGCCAAGATATGGACGGCGCTCCTGAGTCGCGGAATCGCAACCGCCGGAGAACTCTCCGACATCGCAAACGTACCGCGCTCGAGAAGCTACGACATCCTCGAATCGCTCGAAAAGAAGGGCTTTGTCACCATGAAGTTCGGAAAGCCCATCAAGTACATCGCCGTACAACCATCAGAAGTCGTCGAACGCGTCAAGAAACACATGATGAGCGAGACCAAGACGCGCATCGAACGCCTCGACACGATCCGAGAAACCGAAGTCCTCGACGAACTCCAAGAACTCCACGAACAAGGCATCGAACTCGTCGAACCGTCGGAACTCTCAGGAAGCCTCAAAGGACGACACAACCTCTACAACCACCTCGAACTCATGATCCGAAGCGCCGAGAAGACCGTTACGATCGTGACGACTGAACAAGGGCTCATACGCAAAGTCGAAGGATTCAAACCGATCTTCGAAGAGATCAACAAACGAGGAGTCACCGTGCGCATCGCCGCACCGCTCACAAAACTCACCGAAAAGACGATCAAAGAACTCGAACCCTACGCAGAGGTCAGAGACACCAACGTGAAAGCACGCTTCATCTGCATCGACGGTAAAGAAGTAGCCTTCATGATCATGGATGACTCGGACGTACACCCGACGTACGACGTCGGTATTTGGGTGAACTCTCCGTTCTTCGCGAACGCTCTTGAAGAACTCTTCGAGACCGCATGGGTTGCGATGAAGAAGAAGCCCGTCAAGGCGAAGAAGTAACGAACCATTTTTTCGATTCTCGTTCCCACCTCTCCACAGAGGACTCTGTGCACGCTCATAGGATGGCTCGTGCGCCTCAGGACTCTTACACAGACCGGACTGTGGGTATCCATTCGAGAGCTCGCATCATTTCGTGACGACACGCTTATAACTCTGCGCAGAGCCACGCGCCTATGACGCTCGAAGACGCACGACGCACCTTCACCCCAGACGAGTTCGCCGTCGCACACCACCTCCAAAAGAGCGGACGCTCAACAGTCGAGCGAATCGCACAGGTCCTCGAACTCGATCCGCTCAGAATACGACGCGCCGTACAATGGCTCGAACAGAAGGGATTCGCACACACGCACGAGATCGGAACAGAGACGTACGTGAGGACCGAACTCGGCACGCGCGTCGCGAACGAAGGACTGCCCGAACGACAGCTCCTCGAACACATCGAGAAGAAAGGCGTACCGCTCGCCACACTACGAACACAGCTCGCAGACGGATTCAACGCAGCCATCGGAACCCTCAAACGCGAAGGAGCAGTCGAGATCGCAAAGAACGTGACGATCACCGACGTAGGACGCGAACGCCTCGAGAAAGGATTCGCGATCGAAGCAGAACTCGCACACGAAGAATCTTCAAACGTGTCGAAAGAATCCATTGAACGAGGATTCTACACGAAGCAGACGACGAACACGCTCGAAGCACACCTCACCGAAGAAGCGGCCACACTCGACTACACACCGCTCGAACTCATCGAACAACTCACCCCCGAGATGATACGCGACAAGACGTATACAGACAAGGACTTCCGCATCTACGACGTAACCGCCCCATTCCCCAAAGCCGCACCCGGACGAAGGCACTTCATCAACGAAGCGACCGACTTCGTACGAACCGTATGGCTCGACATGGGATTCAGCGAGATGCGCGGGAACATGGTACAAACCGGATTCTGGAACTTCGACGCGCTCTTCACACCCCAAGACCATCCGGCACGAGACGAACACGACACGTTCTTCATCAAACACCCTGCGAGCGGACAGCTCCCCGATGCGAAGATCGTCAACCGCGTATCCAAAACGCACATCGACGGATGGACGACCGGGTCGAGCGGCTACAACCAGCCGTGGAGCAAACGAGAAGCACGACTCAACGTACTGCGCACGCACACGACGTGCATCAGCGCACAGACACTCGCACAATTCGATGTCAACGAACTACCCGCAAAATTCTTTAGCGTAGACACCGTGTTCCGGAACGAAACCCTCGACTGGAAACACCTCTTCGAATTCCACCAGGTCGAAGGCATCGTCATCGACAAGAAGATCACCTTCGCACACCTCAAAGCATACCTTGAGATATTCTTCCGAAAGATCGGATACGACCGCATACGGCTCAGACCCGCATACTTCCCCTACACCGAACCGAGCATCGAAGTAGACGTATTCCACCCCGCACGAGGAGAATGGATCGAACTCGGAGGAGCAGGCATCTTCAGACCCGAAGTGAGCAAACCGCTCATCGGACGGGACTACCCTGTAGCCGCATGGGGACTGGGCTTCGGACGCATCATCTCAGACTACTATGAGATAGCAGACCTGCGCGAATTCGCACGAAACGACCTCGAACAGGTCAGACACGCACGGGGGTGGGTGTGATGCCGACCGTCACCTTCACCAAGAAACGAGTCCTCGAAGGAATCGGAGATCTGAGCGACTCGGATCTTGCGGATCGCATCAGCATGCTGGGAACCGACCTCGAACGCATCACTACGGACGAGATCATCGTAGAGATATTCCCGAACCGCACCGACATGCTCTCAGAACAAGGATTCATACACGCACTCAAGAACTTCATCGAACGAGGAGACGGATACGAAGACGTCCACGCGCACGAGTCGGAGTACGAGATCGACGTCGACCCGAAAATGACCGACGTGAGACCCTACACCGTAGCAGCCGTCGCACGAGGAGTGCACCTCGACGATGCATCGCTCACCGCACTCATACAACTCCAGGAGAAACTCCACATCAGCTACCTGCGCAAACGAGCCAAAGGAGCCATCGGAATCTACCCGATGGAGCACATCGAATGGCCGATCAGATACACGGCTCGACGAGCAGACGACATCGTATTCACACCCCTCGGATCGGAACGCATGAGCGCACGCGAGATGCTCGAGAAGCACAGCGCCGGACAAACATACGGACACCTGCTCAAAGGACGACCGCTCTACCCGCTCTTCGTCGATGCCAAGGACAACGTACTCAGCGTCCCACCGATCATCAACAGCGAAGAGACCGGCAGGCTCACGACGAAGACCACCGACGTATTCATCGAAACATCAGGATCACACCTGCCCACGCTCGAACGAGCACTCGCCATCATCGCATTCAACCTACAGAAACTCGGAGCACAGATACACGCAGTCACCGTACGATACCCTGATCAGGATGTGGTAACGCCACGAACCGAACCTCAGCGCATCCCCATCACACCCAAGCAGGCGAGCAAAATCCTCGGACACGAACCCGACGCCGAAGCGTTCGTAGAACTCCTCGCACGCATGGGACACGGATACGACGAAGGACACGCACTCGTAGCCACGTACCGAACCGACATACTGCACCCGATCGACATCATCGAAGACCTCATCATCGCCTACGGATACGAGAACGTCGAATCGGACCTACCTGATATCTCGACGACCGCACACGAAGACGGGTTCGAAACGTTCAAACGCAAGATCGCATACCTGCTCACAGGATTCGGATACCACGAAACGCACACGTACCACCTCATACCAAAATCCGCACAAGAAACCGTCGGACTCGCACCCATCGAACTCGCCAACCCGATGAACCGCGAATACGACACGCTGCGCATGAGCGTACTCATCAGCCTGCTCGACGTGCTCAGCCGCAACCGCAACGCAGCGATGCCGCGCAGAGTATACGAGATCGGACGCGTATTCCACCGCGGAGAGAGCGAGACGGGCATCGTCGAACACGACGAACTCGCCGTAGCACTCGAAGACGATCAGGCAACGTTCAGCACCGCACAACAAGTCGTCGACACAATCCTCTCACGATACGGACTCGAATACTCGTTCACAAACGAGAACGAATGGGACCATACGATGCTCCTTGAAGGACGACGGTCGCACGTCACCTGCCAGGGAACCGTCATAGGAGAGATCGGAGACGTACACCCCGACGTACTCCACGAACTCGAGATACACCACGCCGTCATAGCCGTAACGCTCAACCTCGAAGCGATACACCAACTCATTCAACGGCGGTAGTGTTCGATGACCTGCGCTCCCGTCCACGTAACGCGATGATGATCGGAGAGTCCGAGGAGTTCGACCGCCTTCTCGATCGCATGAGGATCGCCTTCGAGTTCTAAGAACGGAGGAACGAACGAGTGATCGAGCAAACGGTCGATATCGACACGAACACAGCCGAGGCGGTAGCTGGATCGGTGCTTCTCGCTCCTCGCATACTCCTCGAATCCGAGGGCTCGAAGCGCCGCGAGCGCATCATCGAACGACCCTGAAAACTCATACTCCTCACTGCGCTTGTAGGTATCAGAGTCGCGCAGAACCCCTACGGTGATGATGCACGTATCAGCAGAAGAGCGCACCCTGAGCACTACGTTCGAATCACGAAGCGAGCGCCCACGATCGAAGAAGACCGCTCTGAGCCTTCCGTCGAACACACACTCAGCGCCGAGGCGTTCGAGCGACGCGATAATCGCATGAACATCGACCTCGAGAATCTTGACCTCGATCTCCATGCGACACGCGAGAAGACGAGACTACTTGGATGTTTCGCTGGACTTCGCAGATTTCTTCGGAGTCTTCTTCGCAGAACTCTTAGCTTTCGGCTTCTTAGGACTCTTTACAGGCGCGTCTTTCGCATCGCTCTTCGCCGGAGCCTGCTTGCGAGTCTTCGCTGGCTGGGCGGGCTTCTTATTGGATGCGCGCTTCTTGACTGGTTTGGGGCCGCCGACGCGCTCGCGCTTGTTCGCGAACGGTTCGGGGAACTCGACTCCAATAGCTTTGAGCGCCTCACGGACCGTCTCGGTCGAAGCACCCTTGGACACCTCCACCGTACGGTTGACCGGCTCGACATGAGCCGAGGAAACCTCGCGGCGCCGAACCTGGCCATCGATGAGCACTCGGCCGTCCTTGACGTCGAGCACGACACCGATGCGACCTGCATCGCGACCGGCGATCTTCATCACAACAGAGCCGACCGAAATCATCGCTCTCTCACCATGAACGTGAAGTAGCGTCTCATCGCACGGCTCGAAAGCTGGCCTCCGAACGGACGGTTCGGCCTCTTGCTCGAATGAGAACCCTTCTGCTTCGTACCCTTGAGCACCTCTCCGGTAGCAGCGCAGTGAGCAGCCTTGCCACCACGACGCTCGTAGCGGGTCTTCGTCGTACCGCCAGGAGTCGTTACCTTAATACGGCGGTATGAGCGTGATCTGAGCCTTCGGGAAACCATAATGATCACGACAGAGGCGCTCGAGTCGGTTTAAAAGCGTTGCGGGCTGGGCATTCCCACCACCCGCCGCTGAATTGAGGCGCATGAGGATCGATACGTCCTCGGTACGCATCGTGGAAGGCGATCGAATCCACAAACTGTTCAGGAACTTGGCGGTGAGCAGGCGGACTCCTTGAGCGACCACACCATACAACTGCTGTGCGACTCTGTTACGCCGATATCCTTCGCCGACGAAGAGATGCTCGATATGCGTCGACGGAGGTGCTGTATGCGCTTGAACACACCCTCCGATCCTATCGTGATCATACGCAGCAAGCACGATCCTCCCCGTCGAAACAGCAGTCGTGAACATCTCGAGCTGGAATTGGGTGAATCAGGGTTCGAGCCAGAACGCGAGAGCGGCCAGGTCACGGACGGGTCCGATGCGCATAACTTGTGGTTCGGAGTCGATTTTATAATCCGTTCTGATCTCCGTACCCTTGAGGGTGTAGGAAAGCGGTCAAATCCGGCGGACTCAAGACGTTTGAGTTATGAGCGCACTGCGCGATGACACGAGGGATATCCGCTCCCTTAGTGGGTTCGTGGGTTCGAATCCCACCGCCCTCATCTCTTTGATTCTTTTTTGGGTTTCGAACGGTGTTGGTGAGACGTTTCGTCGAGGTTCATCGTGTAGCGATGTTGTTCGGCGTGAGGCGAACCTCAGCACGTGAGTGTTGTTGCGAATCCCACCACCCTCATCTTTTCGTGTATTTGTTGGGATTTGAACTGTGTTGGTGAGACGTTTCGTCGATCCTCATCGTGCAACGAAGGTGTTCGGATCGTGGATCCTTAGGAATCAGGGATTTTGACCCAGATGATCGCTCCCTTCGGATGAGAGTAGGGAACCGGTTCGATACGACGCGCACCTTCGAACACCCATGCGTAGAGAGCGGCGTACTGCTCTTCGAACGGTTTTGTGGAATGATGCTTGGAACGCTCACTCTCGTACGTCGACTTGTCGAGCGGACCGATACAGTCGACGAGCACCGCTTGACCGATGATCAGGCCTGTGCCTGAAGCGATAAGCTTGATCGGACCGCGAACGTGCGTTCTCGAGCCGCGCAACTCCCATACTTTAAGGCTTGAGAGGATGAGCTCGAGCGGTTTCGGTTTGATGATGAGCGCTCTCATCGGATGCGAAGATCGATCGATACGATGTTCGAACCTTCATACACGAACCGATCGGACACCGACTTGCCCGACAAGACGTATGGAAGCCAATGCCGATCGTCCTCCCACATCAGATCATAAGGGATGTCCTCGAAACGGTACCATTCGGGCTTCATCTCCTCGCTCTCGGTGACCGAGCCGGAGAAGCGCTTCGCCCGGAAGACATGGACACGCAGCTCGAGATCGGGAAGCGAAAAGTCGAGCACGCCACGCGGTTCGAGCGACGAAGGATCGATGAGAAGGCCACACTCCTCTTCGACCTCACGCACCGCTGCCTCCTCGACCGTCTCATCACCGATCTTGCCTCCGAACCCGTTCCACAACCCTTGGGCGAACCCACGCTTCTTGAGTCCGAGCAGAACCGATCCATCGCGGATAGGGAACACGAGAGTAGCTTCACGCATGTCGACTACCACAACACACAACATTTATAAAGAAATCTCCCGGTGGTTCTCTAGGTGTTCCAAGCGTGGCATTCTTCGGTATCGGCAAATCCGGCAAGAAAGAGCAAGTCTCTGAAGGCGTGATTCACGATTCTAAACAAGAAACCCAAGAGGGTGAGGACATACTCGCAGAGTTCGAGAAGCAATTCTCAGGCCCCTTACCGGAACAGAACACCGGATCGGTTCCCGGAGAGGTTCCCCCTGTACAGGCATCAGAAGCTCCCGGAGCGGATACGCACGAAGCGTTCCAACCCCCTCAGAGCGAAGCGCAGCCACCCGAGCAGACTCGAACAGAACCGCACGATCCGTTCGGATCACAACAATCAGCACGTCCTTTGCCTACTGCTCCGCAGAACCCTCCACAGAGTCCTCCACCGAGCGCACAGTGGCCGGAGAACACACCTGCTGTGAGCACATCGGCGGCGAGCGACGACCTACCTGAATTCGACTTCGACTTCCACCCATCAGAGAGCGTTATGGAAGATGCTCCACGAGAGGCGCCGGAACCCCAACGACAGACCGCTCAGCAACCGTCCGGTCCTCGACCACCGAGCCCTCCACCGGCACCTCTGCAGAGTTCTGCGGGGTCCTCGGATCAGCGCTCACCCTCCGGACCACAGGCGTTCCCACGACTCCCTTCCGAACGGCAACCACGATCAGACTTTCTCGACGCCTTCGAAACGCATCACGATACGAACGCATTCGAGCACGACTCGAGACCATCATGGCTCGAGGGCAAGGAGATGGGAAACGCCCCAGATCCCTTCTCGAGCAGACCACCTTCACAGCCCGCGCCGCCAGAGCCCGCGAAGCCCGAGCACCCGGACGTCGTCATGCGCGACGGCATGCTCTTCATCGAAAAGCACGCGCTCGCACGACACCTGACCGACCTCGGCTCACTCAGAGGACTCTCAGACCAGACGAGCGGACAGTTCACACGGATCGACACGATATCACGTGAAGAGAAGAAACTCTTCGCGAAGATGCGCGCCTCGATCGAAACGCTCCAAACCTCACTCGAACACACAGACGAACTCCTCTTTTCAGGTGACTGATCATGGACATGCCCGTATTCGTAAAGATCGACCGCTACAAGCAGAGCCTCACGACGCTCTCAAAGAGCAAAGACAAACTCGCACAGGCACGAGAACTCCTCGAGAAACTCGAACAGATACGGTCGAAACAAGACACCGAGATGCAACAGCTCGAGCACGAGCTTTCTGTGATCGAAGCGAAGATCGGAGAGCTCGAAGGCCTCTTCAAACAGGCTGAATGATGGCACCGAAAAAGAAGACGCGCAAGCGCACGAAGAAACAAGAACCCAAAGATGAGTTTTACGTAGGACTCGTCGAATCAGAACTCATGCAGCGCGAGCTCCTCGAAGCACGCAAGAACGCACTCGTCGTGATCAAACGAATCGAAAAAGCCGTACTCCTCAGAGACCAACGGATATACCTCGAAGGAGAACTGCGCACCGTCATAGGATCACTCTCCGAAGAGATCGGAAAAGTCATGTCCAACCTACCCAACCTTCCAGCGGAAAAGCCAATAACGGCACCCAAACCCATCCAACGAAGACCACAACCGAGAGGGCCGCCACCGAAGAACCTCTCGGATATCGACCGCAAGCTCGCCGAAATCGACCAACGACTTGCAGGTCTTGAATGAAACGTGCGCCACTCGTACCTTCAGTTTCAGAGTACCACGCAGTTATCGTCCCCATCGTAGTGGCGTCCGCTCTCGCATTCAGGGCTTCGTGACTATTTCGATGGAGAAACAGGTTGGATCGTGTTCCTCTCTTCTTTAGACACTCATCTTTCGGAACGGGATCAGAGTGGGAAGGACGCGCCCGAACGACCGAGCCGTAACCGTTGTATTCCTCTTGATACTCCACGTGTTCATCGGAGCGATTCTCGGCGATGAATCCAATCACGATCAGTAGTTGATCACCTGTTAGGAGGATTGATGCCCACTCTTGCCGTATACCGGCTCATACTCCTCAAACCAGACATGATCGACGAGAGCTACTTCGAAGACACAGACCTCTCCACTCGAGGAGTACTCGCCATGATCGGAGCAGGATTTATTCTCGTATTCCTCTCAATCGTGCTCTTCGTACCGGACTTGATCGCCATCAGCATCGCATTCTTCATAGCAGACGACAGAGCTACGGAAACGAACACATAGTCACACTCCGAGCATGCGCATCAACTCGTAGACGAGGAACGCAGGCCACACAAGCGCTTTGAGCACACCGACGACGCCCATCCAAAACGAGGTTGCTGTGGTGATGTAGTATACCGAAGCTCCGATGACTCCGAGCACATAGGCGAGTCCAGCCATGGTATCACTGTCTCCTTTGCACCTACAGACGCACTCGTGCTCAAGAGAGGGTTCTGTGGTTTCCTTCTTCGATGTGCGTTTCTTCACCGTCGATACGCGTTTAGGCACGGTCTTCTCAGCCATCTATGCTCCTCCTGCCCGACACGGGCCGAGATACCGGTGTACTCTGAGGCTATAAGGATTGCTCACTACGAAGACGTGAGACCCACATAGGATTCACACGATTCCGTGTCCTCTCCGAAACGATACAGTGGTCATGCCATTGGTATCGAGCACGCCGCTCGACTCGAGGAACTCGCGGACGATCTGAGGACCCATGAACCTGAACGATCGTTTGAACAGATGCGTCCACTCATTCAGAGAATCCTGCTCGTTCGCACGAAGCCATGAGAGGAACGAACCGTTTCCATCAACGATACCTGTGAAGACCCGTGCGTTGTAACGGATCGCCTCGAGCTTTCCACGGTGGCGGATGAGAAGCGCGTCAGAGCAGAGCTCACCGAGCTTCGCATCGGAATACCGCGCGATGGATGCGTAGTCGAACCCGTCGAGCGACTCACGCATACCCTCACGCTTGCGGATGATCGTCTCCCAACTGAGTCCTGCCTGGAATATCTCGAGGCAAAAGTATTCGAAGAATCGCCTATCATCATCGACGAGCCGGCCCCACTCGTTACGATAGTATTCGCGCATCAGATCTGAACGCACCCACGAAGGCTCGCGATCGGTCGAACCTTCCATAGACTCACTTCTCCGCACGTCGCTCCTTGAACTGTGTCGAGAGACCGTGATCCCAAAATGAAGGGAGCTCGTTGCGCGCGAACCCGGTGAACGCATCTGAATACACGTAGATGAGGCCATCGACGCCCTTGTGTTTCTCGAAGCCTTTCTTCGCAGAACGATACACTTTCTCGACGATCTTGCGTTCGAAATCCAATTGGAGCAGCGATGCAGGTTTGAGGAGCAAGTAGTCAGCTTGACGCAAGACGTTCACCTCGAGATTCGAAGAGTTCTGAGAGATGAACACGATCGCAAGATCCTTATGACGACTGACGAGAATGAACTCTGAGAGGAGCTTGTTCGCCTCGGACATCGAAGCGCGAGAACCGAAGAGAATACCGCCCTCGTCGATGAGCACACAACTCCCGTTCGGAACGTCCTCGATCGACCCCGCCGGTTCGATCCAACGAGGCAAAGACGCCTTCTCGAAGCCCATCGCAACACACGGACGGAGCGGTGCGACGTTTTCGAGGATGCGCAATCCGAGCGCCGTCTTACCCGTGCCACGCGCTCCGAGGATGATGCCGATCGTCGAACGCTCGAAGAGCCGTTCGAACTCGCCGAGCGAACCCTTCTCAGACTCGACGACCCTGAACGGAGCGACGTGAGGCTTTCCGCGAGGACGACTGCGTTGCTCAACGACGCGCTTCGCATTACGTCTGCTCGCACGATGCGTCGCTCTGATCATCCGACCGAGGAGCCTGAACGGAGCGAGAACGAGCGGGAGAATAGGAATCCGCTTACGAGCCTTCGTTCTTTTCGTCTTTCGCTTCGCCATCTTGCAACACTACGATGTTTCCGCGTCCCTGTTTGAACTTACGCACCACGCCTCGCTGAGCGAGGTCTGAGATGACCAAACTCGCTTTCGCCTCCGAAAACGGAACGCGAGAACGGATTTGCTTCTGAGTAGCTCTGCCCTCATGGGTTATCAAAGCTTCGATAACCGCACGTTCATAGTCGTCGAAGGAAACCGGTCGTCGCGTATGCATGAGCACGAAGGCAACTGCGAAGCACGCGAGCAAGAACCCGAAGATCCACGGCCAGAGAACGCGAGAAGGCGGATCCGACAGGGCTTCAGGCTCGGAGAACTCGGGGATCACCGGAAGATTTGGAACGTCGAGACTCGGCAGAAGGATGAAATCGCGGATAAACGAGCCATCCTGAGGAAGAGAAAGAGAAGCCTCCTCGAACAATTCCCCTGACTCGATGAACAACCGATACGAACCAGCATCGAGCTCCAAGGAGTACGAGCCGTTCGTGATCACGATCACCTGCTCGACATCACCTTCAACCGTAAGGATTGCCCACTCGACAACTCCCAGATCAGGACCGTAGACCGTACCTGACAGTGTCGCAGCCGATACAACGGGAAGAAGCAAGACGACAAGCCACCACATCGCAAGAGTCACGAAAACACGCTTCATAAAGCTTTACGAAAGTTTGTTTATATACTATTGCGCCTTGAGGAGGGTAGGTGAAAGCCCCATGGAACCAAAACTAACACGATCGATCGTTCTCATGGTACTTATGCTTATGAGCATGGTCGCTGTAGCAGCCGATACACGAATCGAAACACGAACCGGAACCGAAGCAGAAGTCCGAACCACAGACGTACGCGAAACCGGCACCGAGCGTGAACTCAGAGACGACACAACCACCGTACGCGAAGAAACGCGAGACCGAGACATGCGAGAAACGCTACGCGAAGCCGTGCGAGAAAGCGATACGCTCAGAGAACCAGAGCGAGACGCACGAGAAACACACGCCATCGAAGAACGCAGACGACAAGCGGTCGAAGCAACCGTACGAGCCAGAGCCGAAATCAGAGAAGACCTCGAAGCACGCCGAGCCGAAAGCTACCGAGAAGCACGCGTCAGATACAGCGAAGCCAACGAAGACTACGCCGAATCACGCAGAGCACTCATAGAAGCAGAAGCACGCGGAGACACAGCACTCGAACAGAGAAAGAGAGTAGCGCTCTCAGCGATCGCACAACTCGAAACGTACCTCGACCTGCTCGAACGCCGAGTCCGATCGAGCGACGGATACGACGACGCAGAACGCGCACGAGTGCTCGAACGACTCGAGAACTACCGAGGATGGCTCGAAGCCGGACGCGCCAGAGTAGACGCCGCAACAAGCGTCGAACAACTCTCGAACGTCATCGGAATCCTCAGAGGAGAATGGGGACACGTACAAGCGTTCGCACAGACAACCGCTCACCAGAGCATCGTAGCGCAGATCAGCAACCTCCTCGTAGAAGCGAGAACCGCCTCGAACCGTGTGGACCAGCGTATCGCCGTACTCGCACGTGCAGGAGCAGACGTCGAAGTACTCGAAGCCCTCAAAATACGATACGACACACGGCTCGAAGCCGCAACAGAGCACGTCATGACCGCACGACGCGCATACGCAGCAGAACCGAGCGAAGAGACGCGATCCATCATCGCACGAGCAGCTCGAGAAGCACGAGCAGAACTGAGCGAAGCCTACCTTATACTCCGACAGATCATCGCAGAGATGCGAGATGTCAGCACAGGACTCCATGCCGAAACGAGCGTTAGAGCGAGGGTGATCGTATGAAGATCGTCATCCTAGCAATCGCAACGCTCATGCTCGCAGCCTGCGCAGCAGAACTCGAAGCGGAACCGCAATCAACACCTGATCAGACCGAAGAGCAAGCGCCGATCATCGACTTCGAAGACCTCGAAGAAGACCTCGACGCCCTCGCTCTCGCCCTCGAAGACCTCGACCTCACCGAAGAGGAACTCGAATACCAAGAGGTAGAACTCGACTGAAAACCCTCAGAAAACCGTTCGCTTCTTCATACCTCGCTCCAGCACACCAGAGGTATACGAAGAGCAACATGCCGAAGATCATCAACGCGAACGAAACCCGCTGAGCGAGAAAGAATGCGTAGGAGTGCGCGATCACGAGATACTTCTCTTCACCATCTTCACGAACGCATGACTTGCGCTCGAGCTCATCGCGCTGAAACGCGACTCTGCTCGCCCGATGCATCGCTCTGATCATCCGACCGAGGAGCCTGAACGGAGCGAGCAGGATCCGGAGCAGAGGCCTCTTCTTCGGCTGAGCGCGCTTCTTCGATCGTGCCATACTACACTCGTAGTCCTGCTTCTTCTTGAACGTATCCGTTCATATCCTTCCCACATGCACCGTACGCGTCCTCGGACCGTCGAACTCGACGAGCAGGATACGCTGCCAGGTTCCGAGCACGAGCCGGCCGTCTTCGACCGGTACGACGACACGATCACCGGCGAGGATCGAACGCAGATGTGCATGCGCATTGCCATCATCATGCGCATAGCCTTCGCGATCGGGAACGAGCCGATCGAGCACACGTTGGAGGTCGTCTGCGACCGAACCGTCGGTATGCTCGTTGATGATGATGCCACACGACGTATGGAGTGCTGATACGACGAGCGCAGAACACCCCTCTGCGAATGATGCGACGGTGTCGGTTATGTCATGAACACTCTGTGTGGTGGTGATCGTGAAACGAGCCATACCAGTACATGCGAGGCAATCCATATAAGGGCTTCGCGACCAAAGGGGGTATGGTATTGGTACGAAGCTACGTCCCCGCACAAGAATCAGCGTGGGAATGCGATATGAACGGAGCGGTACGCGTCGGTCTGAGCGCAAAATACGAAGGATCAGACGAGAACCGCACTCCAGAACACCTCTACGCAGCAGCGCTCCTCAACTGCTTCATCGCAACCGTCCAGGTACTCGCACGCACGAGCGGAATCTCATACGATGCGATCGAAGGAACGGCAGAGACGACGAGCGGAGCCAAAGAAGGACTCTCATGGATCGAATCATGTCACATCAGAACCGTCGTTCACGGATGTGACGACCACGAACGCATGGAGCGGATCCTCGAACGAGCCGAACACGTGTGCACCATCACGAACTCGGTCGAAACCCGCGTCGAGATAACAGCATCGTTCAGTGATGTCACATGATCATCTACGAGAGTGAACACTACTATCGCCGCACACCAGAAGCCACACATCGATCGAAGCCAAGGAGGACATGTGAAGATCGCTCCCAAAGAGCGGGTGCGGGATCGCCAAGCGCTCACTGCGAAACAAGCGATCGAACTCATGAGACCTACGATCGTCACGGGAGAAGCCATGACGAGAGTTCTGCGCAGCAGCGGAGTCGATATCGGAAGTATTAACTACCAAGATAACGGGAACTGGGCGGTTTTCTCTCCTGAAGGACCGTACCTACAACCTCTATGGCCGCGCGAAAGATGCACGCAGACAGCCGTATGGGCAGGCATGCCATGTTCCCCATATCAACGAGCACCCCGAGTTCTACGAAGGCCTCGAACCACTCTCAGAAGCTGACTGCATAGGGATCCGAGCACTGATCGAAGAGCTCCTCTCCGAAGAGCGGTATTCAGACCGGGAATGGGGGCTCTAGACCACCGTCGACCACCCACACCCTATCGCTACGTTACGATGAGCTCGATCGAATCGAGACTCTGCATCGACCCACACGGGCGGCAGATGAGCTCATACGAACCCGGATCCTCGAGTCGGAACGAGAACGTATGGACCTGACGTGCTGAGAGAAGCGGCGTTGCCACACCCGCATCAGGGATGATGAGCGAGGCCGGAGCACTCACCGCAAGCACCGACATCGAAACAGCCCTCCCACGCTCGACCGTGATGCTCCGAGGAGAGACGAAACCGTCCTCAACCCTCAGATCAACCTCGAGATCGCTACGGTCAAGAGATCCTGCAGGAAGCGTGATCGTGCTCCCCGTCGATCCGATCGCCGCACCAGTAGCGTTCAGAGAATCAGCGAAGAAGAGCGCCACACCGACAACTCCGACGACAAGACCGATGATGAGTCCGATGGCGAGCGAGCGCATACGAAGAGAAACACGTACAGGTATTTATGACCGTTGCGCCTCACCCGGATGAAATATCTACCCTAACGATCCGCCCCGCAGACACCTCAACCGACCCGGGGTGTACGCTCTCGTTCGAGACGTTCGCAGAGATCACGCTCCCGGTCGGCTCAGACTCGTCGAGGAGCGCTGTTACGAACAATGAGCCGACGAGTGCGAGGGCAAACACACCGATCACGATGAGCCTGAGAGAACCCTTGGTTCGGATCATATTCTCCACCATAGAGGGAGCGCTGAAATACGTTTCGACTCAGCGAACGAGAAACCGGCCGTGTACCTTGAATCCGAGCGCACGGTAAAACGCGCAGGCATCCTCATTCTCATCATAGACGACGAGCGATAGGTACGATGCGTTCCACGCTTCCCTGCTGTACGAGCGTGCTGCTTCGAGCAGTTCAGAGCCCAGACCCTCATGCCGATGGTCTTCAGTGACCCACAGATCAGAAACATACACGCCCGGCGAGCCGCGAGTCGTCGAGAACACCGCCGAGAAGAGCACGACGCCTACAACACCGTCCTCTTCGGCGAGAAACGCATGGACGAGTCCTCGTTCGAGCGCCCCGCGCAGTTCATCATCGCTCGCACGATGCGCATCGCCGAGGTGCTTCGAGAGCAACCTGAGCGATGCGTTGAGGATCGAAGCATCTTGAGACGTCGCCCGGCGGATCGAAACCATCAATCCGTATCCACACGGGGAGCGAGGACGAACTCCATGCTCAGAATGTTCGTCTGAACGTAGTCGAGCTTGAGCGGATAATCCTTGCTGAAATGGACGACGACACGATCAGCGAGCTTGCTCGCCTGGATCATCTTCTTGAGGTATTCGACCGAATACTTCGAACGGATCGAATCAGCACCGCCGTTGACGACGAGCTTGACATCATCAGACGCAGGGATATCGACCGTTACCTTCGAGAGGTCCCCCTCGCTGCGCAATGAGAACGTCTCCTTCTCAGCGATGAACGCCACCGAATCAGCGACGACATCAACATCTTCGATCGCATCGTTGAGCTGATCCGCAGGCAAGGCGATCGACACGGTGAACGAGAGTTCAGGAACCTTCTGCTCGGAACCGTCAGAATCGATGATCGGAAGCGAGAAACTCCGCCTGCTCGAACCCTTGAGCACGATGTCGAGCTTACCGTCAGCCGTAGCCATCGTGAGGATCTCGCCGCCCTTGATACGGCGCAACACCTGCTTGAGCAGCGAGAGGTTGACCTCGACCGTCTCAGCCGACTTGAGCTCGTATTCGGCGAAGCCCGAAGCGAGAAGGCGGAAGGCCACCATGGCCACGTTCGCCGGGTCCATAGCGATGATCTCGACGGCATCCTTGTCGAAGGTAATCTGAACCTCATTGACGAGGTCAGAGATGATGTTGATGGAATCTTTGAACACTTTCGGTTCGGTCAGCGTGAGCTTCACAGTCATACCCCCAATTACCGAGGGATTCGTCACGAACGTTAAAAAGGTTTAGGGGTGTTGGTCGGACACACGAAGACTGCGTTCTCACTACGCAGTGACTATTTTAGGAAGGTTTATATATTTCTCTAACCGCTCTACGCACATGTACAGCAGTCAGGCTTCGAACAGGAGATCAGGGGATGGACTTGGTCTAGCTGCGGCCCTCGCAATCGGACTGGGAGGGCTCGGTTTCGTTACTGGACTTAATGCTGCATTGAATACTCAAACCATCATTACACCCTCTCACACGACGATCACGCGTCCTCAAGGACTTCTCGGTCACGTCGAGCTTACTGTATTCGCTGATGGTTCCGCCGAAGTGAAACGCTACCATGGCTTTGGACATCGGTTCTTCGCCTCTGACTTCTACCAGGATCTCAACGGAGATGGACGTGTAGACCGGATCCGAAGAAACGGTCCAGAGTTCGCGATGAACCGTCATTTGGGCGTCCACGTTCGAGAGCATGATTACCCTGAGCATTCAGACCTGTTTGACCGTGCAGACGCTGAGGTTCGCAGACTACTCGAGAAGTACCCTCCCACAACGGGAACCGCAAGTGAGTTAATGGATACACTCAGATAATCCGAATGAACCTCCCCTACCGGCCGAACGTATGCGTCATAGCCCTCTGTGGAGAGCGGTTCGTCGTCGTCCTCAAGAGGGACTGGCCCGGGGATCGTTGGAAGTTTCCCCAAGGAGGCATCACGGACGGTGAGGGTCTTACGGAAGCGGCGAAGCGAGAGATCCGCGAAGAGCTCAGCGTCGAAGGAGTGGTCATCGGAGTCAGCTCTCTGAGGAACCGCTACGACTGGCCTGATCCCATACCTCCCTATCGAGGACAGGATCAGCGCTTCGTCGCCGTACGCGTCAATGAGGACGCACGCATCGCAGTCGACGGCGTTGAGATCGTCGGATACCGGCTCGTGGATCGCGACACGATTCTCGCATGGAACCGTGCGCGCAGCGGCGCCTTCTCGGACTACAACGGCATCATCGAAGACGTTCTCGGGTTCGAGGAGCAATCCGCGTTCGTCCACCACACGGATCCCGGTCACCTCGAGCCTCCCTTCCAAACGATCGTAACCGGTGAACCGCGTACCTTCAGGCACGAAGAACACCCACCGAGGACCCTCATCTTCAAGACGCACCGTCTTCCTCAATTCCACCCTATCAGCGATGAGCACATCTGCACGGTACGCACGAGCATACCGCTCGGGCACGAAGTACGTGAGTCCGCCGACGTGCATGCTCGAACGCCGACCGAGATCCTCGAGCCGCACCGGTCGAAGATCCGGATCAGCGTAGTCAAGGACCGCAGTGGGGAGTGCCATCAGATATCTTGCGTATCCCCTTCGCTGAGAAGGATGAGATCCTCATGGGCGTAGCCGAGCTTCTTGATCACCGGCATCAAGTCCATCGCCTTCTTGAAATCCGAGTGCGTCGGGATGATCTTCTCGGGCTTGACGAGCTCGAAGAAGAAGCGGTGGTCCGTCTGGCTCAGATGGCCCGAGACGTGCACGCCGGTAAAGAGCCGCACACCCTCGCTGCGAAGCGTATTATCGAGCTTCTCACGGTTGAGGATGTTCTGAGGCGCAGGGATGACGCGGCATGAGAACACGATCGCATCATCAGGCTTGAGCTGGAACTTGAGGTCCTTGCGCGCGATGCGATCGAGAATCGAACCCGGCTCTCCTTGGTGGCCTGTAGCCACGATGAGGTACTTCTCCTTGCCCTCCTTCTCGATCTGCTTGAGCCGAGAAGCGACCCTGCGCGAGAATCCGATGATCTGCGAGTTGAACTTCGTAACTCCCGCGTCCTCACCGGCCTTCATGTACTTGTCGAGGCTGCGGCCGATGAAGACGACCTTGCGGTTCATCTTGCGACCGACGTCTTCGATCTCCTTGAGACGGGCGAGGTGGGATGAGAACGTCGAGACGATGATACCCTTGCCGTCCATCTCCTCGGAGAGGAGCACGTCGCGGAGCATCTCCTGCGCGATCCTCTCGGACGGCGTCTTACGCTCCTCATCGGCGTTGAGCGTGTCGATCACCACGGCACGTACTGAACCCTTGAGTTCTCCGAGCCGCTTGATATCCGTGCGATCACCGAGGCCCGGATGCGCATCGAACTTGAAATCCGTCGCATGCACATAGACGCCTTGTGGCGTGTGGAAGGCGAGGATCGCCGTCTCAGGGATCGAATGCGACGCCCTGATGAACTCGACCTTGAGATTCTCAGAGATCATGTACGTTGCGCCCGGCTTGACCGAGATGAGGCGGTTCTTGAGCTTGCTCTTACGATCAGCGACGAGCGTTCTGAGTATCGCGATCGTGAGTGGCGTTCCGATGATCGGAGCATCGAACTGGTCCTCGAGGAACTGTACGCCTCCGATGTGGTCGAGGTGGCCGTGGGTGAGGACGATCGCCTTCACCTTGTGCTTGATGTGCTGGACCGGATTGAGATCCGGGATCGCCCCGATCTTGCTGAGCATCTCACGATCGACGAACTCAGCGTTCGGCTCAGCTTCCTGGTATGCGATGTAATTGTCGAGGTGGAGGCCCATATCGACCGCCACCGCTTCTTTGTCGAACTCGTAGATCGACATGTTCCTGCCTACAAGGCCGTAGCCTCCGACAGCGTGTATCTTCATACTATCACCTATGGTTGTTTGTGGAACATCGTTCCGTAATCGTTTTTCTGTAACGGACAACACGTGTCCTGTGACGTGAAAGATACGCAAGAAGACGATGCGAATCGTTTTCTCACGAACCGATTACGACAAGGCCCGCTGAACGGTATTTAAGCCTTGGGGTAGAGTTTCCATCGTTCCTCGGTCGTGGGAATGAGCAGCCATTAATATTCGTCCATGACGCCAGAGGGTATGGGTCTTGACCCTCGTCAAGCACGCGTGGTTAGCGCAGCGTTCCTCGTCGGCTTCATCACGATGGCGCACGAGATCATCATCGGACGCGTATTCGGAACGTACTTCGGAACCTCGACGTTCACCTGGTCGGGCGTCATCGCAGCCTTCATACTCTTCATAGGACTCGGATACTGGCTCGGAGGATGGTTCAATACGCGCCGCACCTTACACGCGCACCTGCTCGGAGCATCACTGCTCCTCATCGTGATCATGCCCTTCGTGCTCGAGGTGTTCTTCGAACGAGCACCCCTCATGTGGATGGTGCAGTTCATCGTGGGTCTGTGCATCGCATCACTGCCCTTGCTCATGCTCGCCGCATACATCCCAGCGCTTATCGAACAGCGACGAGGAGGAAAGGCGCGCGCCTCGAGTGCGATCCTCTCGAGCGACACCGTAGGATCCGTCCTTGGAGTCCTCACAGCAGGAGTCGTGCTCCTCCCATGGCTCGGCGTGTGGAAGAGCGCGGCCGTGCTCGGGGGCTTCGCAGCTGTACTCATGGTACAATCACGCGCGAAGGCGTGGGCGGTTCCCTTACTCGTGCTCGCTGTACTCGTAGGGCTGAACGCTCCGGAAGTCATCCCCTCACCGTTCTCCGACATCGAAGTGCGGTACGGGAACGGGATCGTAGAACTCTCGTTCGGACCACGCTCACCGCAGAGCGCCATGTACATCGCACGACCACACGTACCCGTCTACGAATACAGCCGTTGGCTCGACGAGTTCAGCAGAGAACTCGACGATATCCGAACGGTACTCATGCTCGGAGCCGGAGGATGCACCCACGTACCCATCCTACGCGAGAGCCATCCCGATGCACATATCACCGTCGTAGACAACAATCCGCGCGTGTTCGACATCTGCACGAGCGTATTCGGAGTGCCCGAACGCGAGAATACCCTCTTTGTCGTAGAAGACGCACGACGATACCTCGAACGGCACGAGACGTACGATCTCATCTTCGTCGACACGTTCGGATCGCTCTGCACCGTACCCGAACACCTCATCACCTACGAATTCCACAACGAACTCGTCGAGCGTCTCGAGCCGGACGGATGGGTGATCATGAACACGATCTTCGGATCAGAGACGAGCAAACGCATCGTCGAGCAGAACCTGCGTGCATCCTTCGATATCGCAGATGTGAGGACCGCGAACGAAACTCCAGGCAACCGGGTGTTCCTCATGCGCCGAGGAGGAGTCGGAGCAGCGCTCATCACCGATGATCGAAATCCGTATACAGTACTCCTCTCACAAGAATGCCTCGGATAGTTGCGAAAACGTATTCTCAACATTTTTAATGAGCGAACCGCGAGCGCTCCGCAGGTGATATGAATGGTTACAGAAGTAACGAAAGAGACATACGATGCTGAAGTCGTACAGAGCGAACTGCCGGTCGTAATCGACTTCTGGGCACCGTGGTGCGGACCGTGCCGGATGATGGCGCCCGTATTCGAGAAGCTCGGAGAAGAATACGAAGGATCCGTCAAGTTCGTCAAGATCAACACGGACGAACACCCGGAACTCGCCGCCCAGTTCGGCGTACAAGGCATCCCCACGCTCATCGTAGCGAACAAAGGGCAGGAAGTCGACCGACACGTCGGATTCGCACCCGAACCCGCGCTCAAAGAACGCATCGATCAGATCGTAGCACAGATATGATCTTTGAACGGAGCGTACAAGCTCCTGTTGACTCGAAGCTTCTCGATCTGCGATCGTTCGAGCTTCTTGCACCTTATGCTGCGAGGCATGGGTATGACGCAACAGATAAGTACGGTATGGCTGCATACTCTCGACACGGTGCAGGGTATCGGGGAGCTGAGAAAGTTACGCCTGCTTCGTGGGCGTGGGGGATATCTCCTGGCTTTCGTGATGCGAGGTACGCTGGTGATCGGCTCGAGATACGCCTTGTTGAAAGAGGCGGGCCTGTTTGGCCTGTCACCATCCAGGGGTGGGGCGTCTTCGAGGATCAGGGGTTGCTTTTTGATGTATACCGCTCGTTCCATGAGGCTGTACGCACTCCTTTGATCAGGTAGTTGTACGCGATCACAAAAGAGCTATCGAGCTATGTTCTCGGTTTTTTAGACGAGTCTTTGACGTCTCATACGGCGTTGCACCGTCGCGAAAGCCTTCGGAATATCCTTGGAACGCACGATTACGCTCAACTCGTTTCTACCAGACACAGTATCCTTGATGCTGGTGTTCTCCCATGCGAACTCCCGGGTTACTATGAAGAGGGTCTCCTGAACGTTTTTTGACCTAAGAGGAGAGAAGATCATAAACAAACCTGAATCAACTGTATGAGTGATCGCAATAAATCCAGACGTGCACGAATGATTGTATTACGAAAGCTTCATCAATGTGTTATTGTCTGAAACCCTCATGTCTACTGCTAAGAAGTCTACTATCGAGGCTAGTGAGGGGGAAGACTTCATCGCTGAGTTCCTCGATGAGAAGGGCTATGACTTCAAACAGGAGTATATGCTTGAAGGATTGAAGAACGATACGAAGAGGAATCATCGAAGAGCAGACTTCTTCCTGCCACGATATGGTGCGTGCATAGAGTTCCTCGGTAAGTGGGATGACCCTAAAGAACGCGAAGAATACAAGACGAAAATGTCGGTATTCTTTCAGAACAGGGTTCCGTGCGTATATATCTGGCCGGACAATCTTGGTACTCTTGATTGGACTCTGCGCAGGAGAATACGCGAATCCCTCTTGAAATTCAATAAGAGATGGTCGCTGTTCATATTCGAATTCGATCTCTTCCTCCGTCAGGTCTGGATTCCGGCCGTATTATTGGTTCTTGTCCTTTTCAGCGTTGATGGCTTCTGGAATAGAACCGCGTGGGTGGCTCTATTTGGCGTTTACATGCTTTATAAGGTACGAGGAATTGTTTCCCGACTTGTGAAACTAAGGAATTCGAAGAACGTGGCTCCGTTTATCCGCAAGGCCTGACGTATCCAACTTGAGAATCCGATTCCCCAACCTATAAGAAGAGCCATCGGTAAACGATACGCATGGAGCACGTCATCATACTCGGAGACGGCATCGCAGGCCTCTCAGCCGCGATCTACGCCGCACGCGCACAATTGAATCCTGTTGTTATCACCGGATACGAATCCGGTGGTCAGCTCATGTGGACGACGGATGTCGAGAACTATCCCGGTTTTCCCGAGGGAGTGCTCGGACCCGATCTCATCGAACGTATGCGCAAGCAGGCCGAGCGGTTCGGAACGAGATTCATCTTCAAGCGCTGCGAATCCGTACGCGGCACAGAACTCGCCTGGGAGTGTGATCTTGGAGACGAGAAACTCGCGGCGAGAAGTATCATCGTCGCCACCGGAGCGACGGCTCGGACTCTCGGACTCGAAGCCGAGAAGTCGTACATGGGCAAGGGTATCAGCACCTGCGCGACATGCGACGGAGCGTTCACCAAAGGAAAAAACGTGCTCGTCGTTGGAGGAGGAGATTCCGCGATGGAAGAATCAACGTTCCTCGCAAAATTCGCCGAACACGTGACGATCGTGCATCGCAAAGACACGTTCCGCGCGTCGAAGATCATGCAGGAGAGAGCGCTCAAGAACCCGAAGATCAGCGTTGAGTGGAACAGCGAAGTAGTCGATGTCACAGGCGACGGTGCGAAGGTTACCGGTGCTCGGCTCCGCGATACGGTGACTGGGGACGAACGATCGGTCGAGACGGACTTCGTCTTCTACGCGATCGGACACATCCCGAACACGAGCTTCCTCGGAGAGCTCGTCACGACCGACGAGCAGCACAAGACGATCATCACCAATGAACGCTATATGACGAGCGCACCAGGTGTGTTCGCCTGCGGAGACGTCCAAGACCCGATCTGGAGGCAGGCCGTAACCGCCGCGGGAACCGGAGCTGCGGCAGCGATCAGCGTCGAGCGGTATCTGGC
>JBLKOL010000038.1:0-5327 GCA_047602765.1 Candidatus Woesearchaeota archaeon | reverse complement strand
GCGAGGACCGCGAGCATGAGCACGATCAGGATCCTCATCGGCACACCTCCGTCGCACGCCTGAACACATCCATCTGATCGAGGAGCTCATACGCCGCAGGTCCGAATCCGAGCCTATCGCACGAAGCCATCACGAACTCCGAACTGAAGTCGGGGTCCTCGCTACACCCCGGAGCACCAGGCGTATCACAGAGCGGACCGCAATCCACGTAATTCGGACCCATACATACCTCTCCCTGAGCACCACAGGCGAGTTGTCCGAGTCCGAAGACGTGTCCGAGCTGGCGTGCGAGTTCACCACCGGGATTCTCAGAGGGGTCGCTCAGAACGAACCGTTGCCCGCCACGCTCAGCCCGAGCGACGAAGGGCTCGCCATCGATCCTCACCTGAGGACCGACGATGCCACCGACGATGTCGAGATCGGGACGAGCTGAAAGGCCACATGACAGTATGGTATCAAGGCATGTATCGTACTCCTCACGAGATACATCGCCTTCGAGCGAACACGAGCACGAGGCGACCTCGACCGAGAGCCTGCTCGCATCCGCGCGCATCGAGCGGTGAGGATGATCGCAACGTCTCTTCGAGCGACGATACGAGCGCATCCATACGATCAGCTTCCACCCCAATGGGGACGAGTACGATGCGAAGCGGAGCACCCGGCAGGCGGCAGACTCCTGCTTCGAGGACGTGATCAGCACAACACGCCTGTGCATCAGTAGCTCGCTCTCCAAAAGCCGCACAGACCTCAGAACAGTACCCGTCCGTACAGAACGGCATCGCATCGTCGCAATCGGAAGAGGAAGCGCACGCTATCGGAGCCGTCACACGAACGATGCGCGAGATCGAAGGGTCGAGCGGATGCTCCTCATCAGCGACGAGACGAGACGCATCCGGATCGAGCACGTAGACACCCTCATCAAGCCCTCCATACGATTGTCCTGCAAGGACGCCTTCACCCGTCCACATGAGATCGACCCGGACCACCCGATCGGAACTGACAAAGATGAGCCGCCCCGACTCGTAGCGAGGATCAGCCTCGACACGAACAGTAAGCCGGCCCGGAGACGGAAAGCGATCGGGAGCATCGACGACGGCTCGGGCGCGCACAATACCTTGGGATTCGAGCACGCGGAGCACGCCTCGTTCGATCACAACCTCCTCGCCATCATGAGTGGTTCCGATGATCGTATACTCATACGAGCCGGGTTCATCAGTATCGTCATAGGAGACCGTATGCACGGTAGGGCCGGGATCGATGAGACGAGCCGAGATAGGAGAGATAGCTCCGGCCGTGATCCGATCCTTACCCGAACCCTCGATGCGCACGTCAGCGAACCGCCGATTCTCATCGGTGACCACGAACACCGCCCGCTCACCCGCATACACGGTCGAAGGATACGTGACGAATACGCCGCCCACACGCGCCTCGGATGCGAATCCGCAATCAGCTCCGATGCACCGATTGCGTTCGACGGATTCCTGGAAGGAACGCGCATGGTCTATGAAGATGAGCATGACGATGCCCAGGACAAGGCCGACGATCGCAGCGATGACAAGCATATCGAAAGCCACCTGTATCCCGCGCGACATAGGCCTTTGAATCAGTGTCCTCTCAAAAAGGTTTTCACCATATTCAAAAGCACGACGATGAAGCCCACCGCATGGACGATATGCGAAGACTCGTACTCCACCTCATAAAAGGAGTATCGGAGCATCCCAAAGACGCATCGCTTACCGACTCAGAAGAGCTCCTCATGCGTGCCGTGGAACTCACACCCAACCTCGCAACCATCGTTGAGGTAGGATCTGCCGATGCGAGTATGATCGCAGCTATGCACACCAAGAATGCTCCGCTCAACTACCTGGTCCTCCACCATGGAGCTGATTACTCGCCCGCACAGCAAACCATCGAACGCCTCAGCTCGATCCAAGGATTCGAGGCAGCGATGAACGCTCGATCCTACCCCCGTACGCTCCGAGGAAAACAACGAGGACAAGCCCGAAAAGACCTCGAGAAGCGTATCAGAGCGTACGCATCAAAGACAGCAGACGTTCAAGTCGGATGGTACCGGAAGGGGTTCCCCCTTGTTGCTCATACGACGAATGAAACTGAAACGCCCCACATCCCACCTCCCGCCTCGATCGTTGTACGCGACCCGACACTTATCGGAAACGGACGCTTCGGCTCGATCGACGAACTGCTCGCCGCCGCGCGTCATAAAGGATACGCGAACGCCATACTCATGCTCCCGCCAAAAGTCGGCCTCGCCCCAGAATCCGACGTACGCGGAGAAACACGGGGCGGCCGGTTCGTAGGATACCGACTGAAGATGACCACAGCACCGGTTGGAGACGTCTACGAAACGCTCATTGCACGTGCTATGGGAGCCACGTCGACTGATCCTTGAGCTTCGCCGGAAGATACTCATCCATCACGTAGTTGAGATCCTTCGCCGCGAACGCCTGCTGCTCTGCGCGCTTCTTCATCTTCACGAGCTGCTTGAGAGCCTTAAGCCACTCATCATGGTTCTCGATGAACGGATCGTTCTTGATACCGTCCTCGACACGCTTGATATCGACGTCCTTGAGCGGATGCGTCGGAAGATCATAATCGATGATGTCTTGAGGCGTCACGCCGATGAATCGCGCCTGAGGAACACAGAAGAACTCGTTGATGTGAGCGGCGTTGCCAGAACCCACCTTGAGCGTACGATAGATGTTCAGATACCCGTACGGGTCACCGTCCGTAAAGACGTAGATCGGAAGCTTGTTCTGATCCGAGAGCTTACGCAAGAAACGCCTCGTAGCACGTGACGGAACGCCCTTGAGAGAGACGATGATGCAATTATGCTTCTTCCAGAACTTATGGTAGTTGAACCGCTGCCACATACCAGCCGTCTCGATCGCAAGCACGAACTTCGCCTTCGTCTCGAACTCGAAGTGCTCGACCGAATTCGGAATGCTGTACGCACCCGTACCGAGCTTGGAACAATCGACACGAGTCACCTCGCCCGTCTGAGGATCACGATCGACGACAACGAGCTCACCAGCAACCGCAGAACCGTCCTCATCAGGAACGAAGCCGAGCTTCTCACGATTCACACCGACCATCGCCTCGATATCATCCATCACCGTATCCGACTCGACCTGCTCGGAGAACGACGCCTTATCCCAACCCTTCGACTGGTAGTAGACGTCTCGCTTCATAGCGAGATCAGCCGTCTCGATGAGCTTTTTCGAAAGAGCCATCATACGAAGCGTCTGAGCGAAGGTCTTCGCCGTATTCGCCGTAAGCGTGCGACGCTTATACTTGCCCTTGAGCGTGAAGTACCTGACGTCGTCATGATAGTCGACGTTCGTCAAAGAACGCAACGGGATGCGAACCTTCGGATGATCCTTCTCGAGAATCTGATCGTAGATGCTCTTCGCAACAACACGAACCTTGTCCACACCCTCAGAATTGCCACTCATACTTCTTCTTCCTCCTCATCGTCATCGCTGCCACGACCGTATCGTGCGAGCGTCTCATCATACTCGGTGTTCTGCTCTCTCGTCAAACCGACCTGTTTGATCTCGCCACGAGACCTCTCGAGCGTCTCGTGAAGACTCGACGAGAGCACATCCTCCATCTGAGGGTCCTCATCGAGAATCTCGATCAACGCCTGAGAGATGTGCGGAATGAACGCCTCGATGTAACTGCGCTTCTTGAGCTCTTCACCCACACGCTTCTTCTTACGAACGTACGAGCCGAGCTTACGACCCGCCTCCTGCAAGGCGAGCTTCACCTCCTTCTCGATCTCCTCATAGTGAGCGACCGCCTCTTTCGCCTCAGACGTGAACGGAACCCACACGGACGCGATGTGCACGAGGATCACGAGCGGACCCTGAGGGAGCGAGCCCGAACTCTGATTGAGACCGTAGGTGCGCCAATTCGTCTTCGAGATCGAAGACGTGAAGATACACGCTCCCTGCTGGTAGAGGAGAGGAACGCGATTCGCGAAGCGAAGCACATCAGCACTGCGATCAGCAGGGATGCTCCCGCCATAGGCGATCCCGACTTCGATAACGAAGGGATTGCCACGGTAGATCGCCGGCTGACGAGAGACCGAACAGAAGAACTCCGCGTTGATCTCCTTCTTCAACCCGCGCTCGATAAGCTGCTCGGTGATCGGAGAGATCGCATCCACCGACGGAGCCATGATCTTCGTCGTCTTGATCGCCTGCATGATCCTGTCAGCCTCATCACGGCTCACCGCAGATACCTTCGTACGCGGAGGAACAGCAGCCTTTTCGAGGATCTCAGCAGCGGTCGTATTTCCCACCTTGCTGAAATCGTTCATGAGGAACGATCGGATCGTCGTCTCCTCAGTGGACTGCATCATCTTCAAGAGCACACCCAACTCGATACCGTGAGGGTGCGGTTTGATCGAGATCGGCTGACGAGGAAGAACATCAGAAGCACGAGCGAAAATGAACTGTTCAGCCTTCGGATTCGTATAGATGATCGTACAGTGAGGATTGATGATCGCCGTCTCCTTCAAATACTCGTCAACGGACTGAGAACCGCGGATATACGAGCCCTCCAAATCGATCTCGATCCGAGTACCAGACTCCTTCTCCCACTCGACGATCTCGTTCTTATAGATGTCAGGCTGGTTCGTCTTTGTATCGATATAGAGCTCGTAGTAGTGAGCTTCATCATGAGGGCCTGTCTTCGACGTGATCCGAGCAGGACGACCCGTCGTCAACTGCCCGTAGAGCACCGAAGCAGAAATACCGATACCCTGCTGACCACGCGATTGAGCGAGCTTGTGGAACTTGCTCCCATAGAGGAGCTTAGCGAAGATGTTCGCGATCTGAGCCTTGACGATACCAGGACCGTTATCCTCAACGATCACCCGATAGCGCTCGGCGCCCATCTCGATGATCTCAACGATGATCTCGGGGAGGATCTCAGCCTCCTCACACGCATCGAGAGCGTTATCAACAGCTTCCTTGATCGTCGTGAGAAGCGCCTTTCGTTTGTTATCGAAACCGAGCAAGTGACGGTTCTTCTCGAAGAACTCAGCCACGCTGATATCGCGCTGCTTGCTCGCCATCTCTTCAGCTTTGCTTACCATACAACCCACCGAGCCGAACCGAGGGGTGCTTAAAAAGAGTGTGGTTCGCAATGACTGGTGAATGAGTGTTCGGTTCTGTACTGTGAAAGCGCGTCAACGTCGGGACGCTATTCGAGGACTTCGGAGAATTCGTCGTTCCAGAGCGCCTTGTCACGCCTGATCTTCGCACGGCGTTGTTCGAGGTTCTTGTAGACCGATGAGTGAG
>JBLKOL010000037.1:0-5351 GCA_047602765.1 Candidatus Woesearchaeota archaeon | reverse complement strand
TTGATGATGAACACGGTTCCGTTCGGCTCGATCGCGAGGCTGGCTGCGTCGAGCTCGGTGATCGTTCCGTTGATCGCTTCGACCCCTGCACTCTCAGATGCGAATACGAATCGGTTCGGTCCGGATTCGAGCGAGTCACTGAATCGGTAGGCGTCGTAGATGACGAATCCTCCGACGACGATGAGGATGACGAATACGATGGTCATCACCGCCATGACGATTCTGAAGATCGCTCGTGATATGAAGAAGGCGACGATGAGCAGTACGATCGGTACGACGGTTATGAGTATGATGCTGCTGAGCATGACGCTCTAGACGAGCGACGGTTTAAGAGGTTTTGTGAATCACTTGGTGTAGTGGAGGAGTCCGCCTCTAGATGAGCGCCTGAATGTTGCTTCTCGTATGGGGTCTCCGAGCATAACGTATGTTACAGGAATGCCTGCTCGTGCGAGGAGGTTTTCTGTTGGAGTTGAATTCGTGTGTTCAGGCACCATCATGTAGCCGGCTTCTCTGCTGAGGCGTACGATGGACTGCGGGCTGGCGCGTGTGATGCTGGCTCTGTGGAAGTCCTTTCCGGCGAGGATGACTGAGGAATCTGGCTCGGTACCCCCGTCTCGATCCTGAACGTTTCGGAACATACCAGCGATCGACTGTTGGTTCTGCGTGTCTGGTTGGACGAAGACGTAGACGGGTTTATCTCCAATCGCATTGAGAATGCTTCCGGGTTTCGGGGTTGTTCGCTCCGACTGGTAGCCTTCTCGAAAATTCGTGCTTGTGAGTACGTACCCGAAGAGTGTTTCGTCAACCATGATCTGGTCGATATTGGCGCCTGTGAGCGCTCCAGCCGAGTCTTCGATCCACACACTGGTTGCATCAGGATGCTTACTTCCGATGTAGGACTCCACGATACGCTCGAGTTCGGTCCGGTCCATGCTCGTACGATACCGCGGGGATTTAAATGCCTGCCGCTTTGTAACTACGCCAGAGTGGTTTCTTTAGTCGGGCTCAGTCGTGTGAAGCGGTAGACTTGTGCGCTGCTGAAGAGGATCGTCGCGAAGATGGTGACGTAGATGATACCGACGATGTCGGCTGCGATGCCGATCGGGATGGCCCCTTGTGCCACGGCGAGCTGCGCGATGGCCGCTGGTGCGAGTCCTCGTCCGAAAACGGCGATGATGAGGTTTCCGTCCTGCGACGGCATGTCTCGTAGTATGAGCCGGAGGACCTGGCGTACGCCGATCGCTGCGAGTGCGATGCTCGTTCCGACGATGAGTGCGGTCGTGTTGTTGAAAGGTATGAGTACGCCGATGTAGACGAAGAAGAAGGTCTTGAGCAGGAATGCGATCTGTTCGTAGAAGAAGATTTCGTCTTTCGCGACGGCGTGCGGTGCGTGTTCGAGGGGTTCTCGTTTGGTTGTGATATGGGTGATCAGATCGCTAAGTGCACGCGAATTCTTGAGGACGAGGCCGTATGAGAGCGCTGCGATGGCTCCGTTGCCTCCGATCCATTCGGTGACGACGAAGAGTATGAGTACATAGGCGATGGTGATCATGTAGAACTTCTCGCCTTTGAGCAGCTTGTTGTGTATGAAGATCCACAAGAACCCAGCGAGGACGCCGATAAGTCCTGCGACGGCGAAGAGCTGTACGATGTTCGAGAAGACGCTCTGGGCCGAGAAGGCGCTGATCGTGATGATGTCGACGACGGCGAGGCTGAATACGATACACAATACGTCGGTGAATGCGCTCTCGAGCGTGAGTGCTGAACTCGCCTTGTTCTGTCCTTTGATCGCTCTGAGGATGGGTATGACGAAGGCTGATGAGATGCCGCCGAGCGAGAATCCGACGAGCAGACTGATGAAGAAGTCGTATCCGAAGATGAGCATGATGGCCGAGGTGATGAGTGATGAGAGGGTGAAGTGGTAGATAGCCACGGTCGATCCTTTGCTCAATCCGCGTGCGAAGCTTGAGAGGTCGAGGTTGAAGGCTCCGTCGAAAAGCAAGAAGAGGAGTACGAACGTGGTGAACGCCGTCGCTGCTCCTACGAACATGGTGGCATCGACGAGTCCGACGCCAAGGGGTCCGATGAGTACTCCGATGAGCATAAGGAGCAGAACGTCGGGGATGCCGGTGCGCGAGTAGAGTTGTTCTGCGAAGTATCCGAAGAAGATGATCAGGCCGACTCCGAGAAAGATCAGCATGACATCCATACGATTCACACCCGACCTGCACTTTTAAACGTTTGTTATGGCTTCGGGACGAAAGCTTGACCTCTAAGGATGTGCGTGCGGCGTCCGCTTCGAACGAGCGGGTTAGCGTATCGGTAACGGATAAAGGGTTTTAGGTTGTGCTTATTCTTCCGAGAAGACCTTCTCCCAGTAGCTCGCCGGTTTGATGTCGACGATCTCGGTGCGGTGGATGACGTAGCGTCGATCCTTGCTGAGCGATACGCGCGTTTCGATGATCGGCATGCGCGCGACCTTCTCGATCTGCTTGGTGGTCAATTCTTCGAATACCGGTGCTTGTGCTTCTGTTACCATACGAGAGGATGAGGAACCGGTTTAGAAATGACCTGTGGTGTGTTTTGCGGAAACTATTCGAGGACGCCGAGCGCGTTGCCTTCTTGGCTCGGTCGGTTGGTGATGCGCACCTTGCCTTCCGGCGTCTCGACCAAGGTTCCCTTGGTGATGATGTTTCGTCGTACGTAGTTGCGGTTCGCCGGGTTCTCGAGCACGCTGAGCATCTGCGTCGTTACGGCCTTGCCGTCTTTTGTGATTGTGACGTCTTTGAGTGAGAAGGCCTTGCGCTTTGTCGTCGAGCCGGGTCCGTCGACCGTCTTGACGCGCTTCTCTTCGATGCGGGTGAACATCGGCTCTGAGCCGTGCTCGCTGATCGGATGGCTGCGGGCTCGCTTGTAGCGTCCACCGCTCGCCTTGCGCTTCGCGCGGAAATGGGAGAATGCCATGGACTGAGTGGACTTTGACTCGCTTTTTAAGCCTTTCTCGGAGTTACTCGTCGAACCGCGATATCTGGGATTGTCGTTGTCCGATGCGTTCGAGCTCTACAGAATCAAGCGCGCGCTTCACAAGACGATACGTACCCTCGTAGGAATCCTTACTCAGGTATCCGAAATTGACGAGTTCTCGTCTGATGAGGACATGATCGTCATCGTCGAGTCCTCGGATGAGTTCGTTGACCTCGTCTTCGGAGTAGATACGGTCCTCGAAGGCCTCGGCGATACGCGAGAGCACGGCTTGTTTCTCAACGTCGTCTTTAGGGAGCATAGACGTGCCCTGGTTCGTGGACGATCGGCGAGACAACTGCTGCGCGAAGGGCCACAAGAGGTTGCTCATCCACTCGATTCGCAAACTCGTGGAGGTGTTCGTAGAGGTCGGACCACGTGAAGGCCACGCTGTCTCCGTTGGTGTTTACTGGGTTGGGTCCGACACGTTCCTCGAGAAACCTCTCGAGTCCTTCTCTGGTTCTGAATTGTTTGTGGAAGACTCCCTTGAGTCGAAGATCAAGGTCCTCTGTTTCTACATATTCGTGGCAGGTAAGATGGAAGCTGTCGCCCCAGATATGTCCGTACGCATAGGCCGTGATGAACGGTACTGATCCTTCGTCGACGTTACCGCGTACCGGCATAGAAAACTGCCCGTAGTGAACGTACCCTTCTTTGAGCCGTTTGCAGGACAAGATTCCTTCGGGGTAGAGTCTCCATTCGAGTTCTTCGATCCTTCTTTCGACCGCCTTGTCGCGATGAGCGTCCGCTATCATGCAGTACCAACCGCTTGGTTTGATATAAATACTCTGTTCGGTGTAATTCGACGGGGTATTGTCAGATGCTTGGCGCCGTACTCACGCGAATTCCGGCTCGTAGTGGACGAGGTAGCATTCCTTCGTTTCGATGACCGAGGCGACGCGGGTGATCGTTCTGAGGATGTCGCTTGTGGGGATCGTCGGGTCGAACTTCTTGTCGTACTCGACGCGGTCGGTCTTGAGATCATAGTAGTTTCCGTAATCGCTCAGGCGTTCGTAGACTGCTCCTTGAGAGCGCTTGTACGTGCCGTCGTAGTAGAAGAGTCCTTTGCGGATGAGCGATGAGAGTGCTTCTCCGACGACGAAGAGCGATTCTTCTTTGAGCAGATCTTGGATGTCGAAGCTCTCTCGCGCTCCGATGAGTCGCATGACCTGCTTCTCGTTCTCGCTCAGATCCTCGCTCGTGAGCACCCGTGCCGTCTTTCCTCCTTTCGCGTCGATGACGAGGCGTCCTTGGACGCGTTCGAAGAGCACAAGGGCTTGTTCTCCGTCCTGTTCGATGTGTGCGAGCACGGCTGGGATCGCATAGGCACTGAGCTTTCTGATCGTACCGCGGTTCTTGAACGATGATACGTCGGGTTTGAAGCTGATGTGGGTGAGTTCTTCGCTGTGAGCGCTCGACTCTCTCGCGGGAGCTGCGAGTTGCTGGGTGACTCCTCCGTGTTTCGAACGCCTCGGCCTCACGGATACGAGGAGCGGCATGTCGGTGACGCCTGAGATGATGGCGGTTCCGACGCGCAGTCGTTTGATCTCCTCTTCGTATTCGCTCGTAAGCCCTTCGACGCTCGAGGTGACGGCTTTCAGATCGTTCGGGTTCGTTACTTTGAGGATGATCTGTGCGTTGACCTGGCTGAGCACGGATTTGTCGAGTCGTGCCGGCCGCTGGCTTACGATGCACAGTCCCATGCCGAACTTGCGTCCTTCTGAGGCGATGAGCCGTACGATTTCCGAGGTTTTCTGCTCTCCGAATCCTCGTTCGGGACAGTAGTTGTGCGCTTCTTCGAGTACGACGAGATGGGGTGGTACGTCTGATATCTTGCGTGCGTGGAAGAGGTCTTTGAGCAGTTTGGATACGATCATCTGTTGGATGTCGGGTCCGATGCCTTTGAGGTTGATGATCGTCGCCTTTCCAGCGACGACGAAGTCGGCTGCTCGCATGCCCTGGGCTGAGAAGATGCCTGATTCGCGTACGATCTCGAGTTGGCTCAGGATAGGATACTTGTGCGGTCCGTCTTGTGAGGCTACTTCTCCGATGACGCTGTCGAGGTTGACGTGGTCGAGGTCTTTGATCGACGCGTAGAGGAGCGCTCTCTGGCTGTTCGACAGTTTGGTCGGGAGGATCGAGATGATCTCGTTCGGCGTGAACGAGTCGCGCAGCGTGAGCGGTAGGGTTCCGGGAACCGAGAGTCCCGAGTATTCGTTGATCTGCTGCGCATAGCTTTTGGGCTTGATCTCGTATGCTTTGAGCCGTTTCTTGTCGTGAGCATCGTCGTTGGGGAATCGCAGGCTCGAATACTCTCCGTGCGTATCGAT
>JBLKOL010000007.1:0-35897 GCA_047602765.1 Candidatus Woesearchaeota archaeon | reverse complement strand
AAGCCGGTTCTTGTGGAAGAGCGCTCTCACCTCCGGCAGAATCACGAGCACGAGCGGCGATGCGAGCGCGACGAGCACTTGTCCGGTCGGATACGCCACGTTATACGCCGCGACTTCTTCGATCGCTCTGAACGCCGTGATCATCACCGTGTCAATCTTCGACATGATCACCGCAGCGCCCGCAACGAAGATCGTGGGGATTCCATAGGAGAGCAGGTCCTTGTAGGCCTTAGCATCCGGCTTCTCATACCTGATCTGAGGAGCACTGATCCGGAGCGCGACGAAGTATCCGATCGCGATGAGCGCATGGCTCACCACCCACGCGATCGCTGCGGTTACGAGCGTCAGTTCAAAAAGAACAAGTGCGACGAGTGAGAAGAGCAGCGCGAGTGTAAGTCGGTAGAGTTCTCTCCCCGCATACGCCCACACCGTCCGCAAGCCGAAGAAGATGCCGCCGGGGATAAGTGTGAGTTGGTGTGCGATGAAATAGCCGGTCATGATGCGCAGGACGAGCGCTGCTCCTTCGACTTGGAAGAAGACCTGTTCGAGCCAGGGAGCGCCAAGAAAGAGAACCGTGCCGACGATTGTCGTTGCGATAACGATAAGCACGCCTGAAGCGCTTGCGACGCGGTTCGCATTTCGTGTGCCCTCGTGTTTCGGGATAAGGTATCCGAGCGCTTGTTTCGTCCCCAGATTCGCGAAGATAGAGAGCAGCATGAAAGATGCGATCATCGCATAGAACAGACCGTACTCTTCAACAGAGAACCCTCGGGCATACAAGAGTCTTATCAGATAGGCGACCGGAACAGCCCCGAACATGAGGATACTCCCGAAGGCAGCCTTGCCGAAGAAGCCTGTATCTTGTTTAGGTAGCGGCACCATCAGATGACAACTCGTCTGATCTGAGAGCGTACGCCACGAGTTTTATAAGTGTTCGATTGTGCTCCTCACTATGGCTGATGGCCCTGCTGTAGTGGTGTACAGTTCAATGATGGCCGACCTGTTCCACTATGGACACTTGCAATCGCTCCTCCGTGCGCGTGAGCAGGGAGACTATCACATCTGTGGGGTGCTTACCGATGAAGCAGCAAGAGACTGGTGGGGTGGGGTGGTCTCAACGTTCGAAGAACGCAAGACGGTGCTTGAACACATCGACTGTGTTGATGAGGTCTGGCCCCAACGAGACATCGTAGCTACGGATAACCTGGTACGGCTTCGAGACCGGTTCCCGGATGCGAAGATCATTGTGGTAAAAGAGCATCCTGAGTGGATGCACGAGCACGAATTCGAGCTTATGGAGAAGTACGATATCGAGTACAGACAGTCAGCGTACTACGATCGGCTTTCCCGAGAGCGCATCATCGAACACCTGACGAGGATTCGTGAACGTAACGGCACGATGATCAGAAAGCGGCTCAAACAGGACACGCTCCGTTCGGTGCTCGGCAAGGATATCACCAAGGCGAATACGCTCAGACGCCTCAAGCCCGTTCTCAAACGATCGAGGATCGAGGACTTGTTCTTGTTCACCGTCGAAGAATGGTATGATAAGAGGCCTCTGGTAATCGATAGGATCGCTCAACAGTTCGATGGGAGAGTCGTGCTCCGAAGCTCTTCCACGAGTGAAGACACGATCGAAACCTCGAATGCAGGCCTCTTTGAGAGCGTACTGGATGTCGATCCGAAGGATCCTGCGAGTATCGAACGAGCGATCAAGACGGTCATCGAGAGCTATGAGAAACACGGTCTCTCGCGTGGAGAACAGATTCTTGTCCAGGAGCAGACGACCGATATAAGGTGTAGCGGTGTGCTCTTCACGAGAAACCTCGCGTCGAACCTGCCCTACTACGTTATCAATTATGACGCTCACACACAGTCGACAGATACCGTAACCTCGGGTCTTGAGAGTGCGCGTATCGATATTCTGCGTGACGCACGTGCGATTCCCGCGGAGTGGAGTGGTTTGATCGCGGCCGTCCGAGAGATCGAGGATATCCTGAAAGGTGTCGCTCTTGATATCGAATTCGCCATCACCAAGGAAGATGAGGTGGTCATATTCCAGGTACGCCCGCTTGCTGCGAGCGTGAAATTCGAATCGGGAGATGACGAATCGGTCTTCTCGAAGGTACGCGAGTTCAAAGAACAGTATTCCGAGTTCGTGTCATCAGGATCGATGTATGATCAGCCAGTCTACCTGAGCGATATGGCGTTTTGGAACCCGGCTGAGATAATCGGTGATGGTTCGAACTACCTCGACTACTCGCTCTATAACCACTTGATCCTCAATGAGAGTTGGATCGAAGGTATCGCTCCGCTCGGCTATTCGAGAACCCCTTCTCGCCTTGCGGAGCATTTCGGTCATAAGACGTACATCAACGTGCTCTATTCGTTCCTCGCACTCACGCCTGCCGACCTTGATGATGATCTGAAGGAGAAACTCATCACGTTCTACAATGAGACGCTCAGAGACAACCCGCATTTGCATGATAAGATCGAATTCGAGATCGTTCTCAACTGCTTCCATTTCGATATCGATGCGCGACTCGAACGAGTGCCGTCTCTTACGCCTGACGAACGCGTATCGATCAGACGTTCACTGCTCGAACTCACCAAGAGAACCATCCGCAGCTACGAGGATCTCATAGAACAGGACAAGGGAGCGCTTGACCGGATGGCTGAACGCAGGAGCAAGACACCGGTATCCTGGCGTGAGAAGCTCATCGCATTCGTCGATCTTATCGAGGACTGCTGTCAACTCGGTACTCCGCAGTTCTCTCGGATGGCTCGCCTTGGATTCATCGCGAGCATCTTGCTCAAGAGCCTCGTATCGCGAGGGCTCGTTGATCAGAAAGCGATCGATGCCTTCATGCTCTCGATTCCTACAGTGGCGAGCGAACTCAACGACGATTTCGAACGGGTGATCGCAGGTTCATTGCCGAAAGACGTCTTCCTCGAACGCTACGGCCACCTCCGACCGGGAACCTATGATATCACGAAGCTTCCCTACGGCAAGAATCCAGGCTACTTCGAAGGCCAGACGAGGTCCGGTTCGAAGCCTTCAGCCTTCGATGATGCGGGACTGCTCGAAACGCTCGATCAAGTATGTCAGAGCGAGGGATTCGGTTGTGATGCGGACACGATCAGCGCCTTCATTCGAGATGCGACTCAGGCGCGCGAATCATTCAAATTTGAATTCACGAAGAACATCAGCCTTGCCCTTGAACTCCTCGCAGAAGCCGGCTCTGAACTCGGCTTTTCCCGATCACAACTCGCTCACCTCGACTATCATACGATCAGGACGGCAACCGATCCTTCGATGTCGAAACGTGATGTCGTCGAGGTATGGAGTCGCCTCATAGAGTCGAGAAGCACCGAGTCGATCCTGGTGCGAAAGCTTCCCTTCCCTTCCCTTGTCTTCTCAAGTGAAGACTTCGAAGTCATCAGATCATACCTGCCACGACCCAACTTTATCACAACAAAAAAGGTCTCAGCGCCGATCATCCTGCTCGACAAGTATGCGACCGACGACCTTCCCGACCTTTCCGGTCGCATCATAGCCATCGAGAAGGCAGACCCAGGATACGACTGGATATTCACGAAGAACATCGCCGGCCTCGTAACAAGGTATGGGGGCGTAGCGTCCCACATGGCGATCCGGTGCGCTGAATTCGACCTCCCAGCAGCGATCGGATGCGCGGATCTGTTCCACAAGCTCGTCGACGGATCGAAGGTCGTGCTCGACTGTGAGAACAAGGTGATCCGCTGATGCTCCTCATGACCCAACGAGAGGATACGAATCGACACGGAAGCGCGATCAGCAGCATCGAGGAAGACTACATCTCGTATTTCGAATCCCTCGGCTATACGATTCTCCTCGTTCCGAACACGACGAAACACATCGAGACGTACGCTGAACGAGCGAGTGCCATGGTATTCACCGGTGGTGGCGAGGTTACCGGAGTATCTCACCGCGATCGCATCGAATCAGCGCTCATCGAGCACGCGATCACGAATGGTATTCCTCTACTCGGCATCTGTCGGGGGATGCAGATGATCAACCACCATTTCGGAGGAAGAGCAGTACCTGTTGAGGGCCATGTACGAACCGAGCACATCGTCAATACTCCTGATGGAGAGATGATGGTAAACTCATACCACGAACTCGGGATCAGCGCTGAAGGCCTCGGTACCGGTTTGGTTGCGTGGGCGCATGATCCGCATGGCTTCGTCGAAGCACTTAGGCACACAGAGCACAAGATCACCGGCATCATGTGGCATCCTGAACGCAGCAAGAACCACCAAGAACTCGTTCGGAGGGCGCTCTCATGAGAGCGGTCATCCTCGCCGCCGGCAAGGGGACACGATTACGCCCCTATACGGAAGGATTGCCCAAGGGAATGCTCGAATTCGCCGGCAAGCCGCTCATCGAACACCAGATCGGAACGCTCAGAAGGAACGGTATCAGTGACATCGTCATCGTAACCGGATATGCACGTGAGAAGATCACGTTCGATGTGCGCTACGCGCATAATCCTGATTATGACACTACGAACATGGTCGAGACGCTCTTCTGCGCTCGTGATGAGCTCGAAGGAGACGTTCTCGTCTGCTATGCTGACATCCTCTATGATGATTCGGTGCTCAATGTCGTTCTCGAATCTGATGCGGATATCGGGGTCGTTGTTGATGATGATTACTGGGACTACTGGACCGCGCGCTGCGATGATCCGGCGAGCGACATTGAGAGCATGATCATCCGAGATGGACGCATCGTCGATCTGGGTCGTGGGGATTGTTCGCTCGAGGAAGCCCAACAGCGCTACGTAGGTCTTATCAAGTTCTCAGCTTCGGGAATCGAGGTTCTCAAGGATACGTACGATGCACACAAGAACCACGTCGGCCCATGGCTGGGATCTCCCTCGTTCAAGAAAGCCTACATGACCTCGATGCTCCAGGCGATCATCGATTCAGGATTCGACGTGAAGCCGATCACGATCTCTCGTGGTTGGCTCGAATTCGACACCGTTGAGGATTACGAACGTGCGAATAGATGGGCAGAAGAGAACTCTCTAAGTCGGTTCTACAGTTGCAATACTGCTGATTTGCGGTACTAACTTGTCGAGCGCTTATTGTAGTAGTTCTTGGTGTCGAATTGTGGGTCGGGGGTGGTCCATCCAGGTCCATAGTACTGCTCTAGATACAGACCTTCTTCGTTCGGTATTGGTAGTTCTTTGTCTCTCTTCTTGAGCTTCTTTATGGGTGAAACGATATCTTTTGGAATGACAAATTGTGTGCCGATACTGTTGTGAATAGTATGGACTGCATACCACTTCAGGAATCTTTGATTTTTGAATATGGGAGAAAGTACCCATACTAGTGGAAAGGTGATCTTGAGGATAGCATTGTATGCTCGCAAACGAGAAAAGGGTTTCGTTCTTGTGAATACATTTGATATGACGGTGAATATGACGAACGAGCACAAGAGTAGGATTGGTTGGATTAGAACACTACTATTCCGAAATTGAGTGCTTGGCACAGTGTTTCTAATTAGTTCCTTTCCGCTTTCCCAATAGAGATGTACAGCAATGGGAAGATCCATATTTGGAATAACTATAAGCACATCATTTACGGTTATTGTGATCTGAATGCCCTTTCTTGCAAATGCTCGATATAGTTGGGACCTTTTACTCCACACATCAGCCCCTTTTGCAGCAAGGTCGATGTCGTTGTCTCCTTTCAAGAACCATCCCTCACGAACAAAGCCTAGAAGCGTCCCTTGTTCAAGCCATACTCCGACGCCTGCTAATTCAAATGCATCTACGACCGAAATTAGACTATTCCAGTACCGCAGTTCAGATTCTGGCCTTTCCATAATGTGGTATTCTCCAGACTGACACGGAATCGATTGATACGGGTCTTAAACTAGCCTGATTGCTATTGATGTTTCGCATCGTGTTCACGCAGAAGTGTAATGTAGAAGTACTGACTGAAGATCGAATTGAGGATCAACAGGAGCATGAGAGGCACCAGAAGATAAGAAGTCACTTGTTCGACGAGTAAGAGAATTGGCACTCCAATAAACATTGCATGTATTACGTCTTCTTTTCCTAGGGGTGGTGCCAATCGATTCTTCTTTAGAAATCTGAGGATTGGATTAAGTGCGGACTCACCCTTTATAGTATCACCATCATCCACGACGTGTTCGTGTGCCTTCTTTGGTAGTGTATTCGCGACTCGTAAGGAGTTCTGGGACTGAAACAGCACGAGAAATAATAGCACCGATGGAAATAGCAGCCATAAAAATGTTCCATGCGTCAGTGACAGGTGTAGAGCTAAACCGTGTGAAACGAAGAACAAGCTTATACCTCCAACGTAGTTGTCCAAGAATGCTCCTAAGCACGATTCTGTTTCTTGCAGTCTTGCTGTCATGCCATCCGCGTAGTCCATAATTCGCCATAACAGAAAGAGTAGCGCACCGATGAGCGGCATTCCCCAGTAGAATCCGAAGCCGCTCATTACACCGAACAATCCTCCGAGTAGCGTAATCTCATTGGGTTTTAGTCGAACAGAATTCGCATTGACCCATACGAAGTAAACGATTAGTGGCTTCCATATGAGCCGAATCACCCAAGGTTCAGGCTTGTTTTCGATTGACCACACTTCACGTAACGAGTAGCGCATCACTTACGCGTGTTGCCCCCTGCTTAAGAAATATTGCGTAGGCGCCTATTGACTCGGTTTGAGAACGAAGAACTTCCGAGGAACTCCTGAGTGGTCGTGTATGAATCCTCCTGGGACATGATCATCTGACAATCCTTCTGAGACGATGCGGACAAGATCGGAGTTATCTTTGATCGCTGTCTCGAGCGCAGGACCATCATCCCCTGGGTGGCTCTCGATCAGGATGCCCCCGTTCGGCTTGAGAAGCCCGACGAGCTTTTGGAAGTACAATCGCATAGGCATGTTAATCCACTTGTGGACAGCAAGACTCATGATAAAATCGTATCGGCTCTCTGTGGTCCACTTCTTGAAGTCTGCATGGTACGCTACTACGTTCTGAATGTTTTCGTGATTCTTCACGAGTGAGAATACTTCGATACAGCTCTTGTCGTACTCAACGATGTCTATGTGCTTCGCATACTGTGAGAGGTAGAGCGCGAAGAAGCCGACGTTCCCGCCGACGTCCAGGACTGTGGAATCAGGATTGATGAGTTCTTTCAAACCATATGTGTGGTACCGGGTGATGCATCCTCTTTCGCCTTTGAGTTTGAGTGGTGGATAGTTTTGATAGAACCGCATTCCTCCGAACGCATGCCCGCTCTTATGGTATCGTCGTAAAAGGTCGTATTCGAACGAGCTTATCTTTTTCGAGCGATACGCTGCAAAGGATCCTACGCGTGCTTGTTGGGCTCGAAGGAATCTGAGTGTCCAAACCGCGGGAATAGTCAACGGGTTATTATTGGGCATAGTGCTTCTCCTAACGTGGTATCATTAGCTACCTCTGCTACTAGCTTTCCGAATTGGTTTAAATATGCCCTCTTCGATGATTGCATCTTCGCATCGGCGGATGCTTCGATAGGCATTCTCAGGATTGTCTGTTCGTATCTTCATAAGTTGAGCATTTGTTACCTTGGCGAGCGCTTTGGGGGCGATGCTCTTGTACAACTTCGTGTGGACCTCGATGGTTGACTTGTTCATCCGGTCCCAAGGGGCATTTCGATTCAGTCTGCGGGCTACGATTTTATCGACGGCATCATCTTTGTACACGAAGAGCGTATTGACTGTGGAGTAGACCTCTTTATCCATCATCATCAGGATCTCCCGCGTTTCTCTGAGTCTTCCTTGAGAATACAGGATTATCGTATTTGCTGCACAGCTTTCACAATGATAGAGTATTCGGATTCCTTTCTTTCGAGCCCTAATAAGTGCTTGACGAGTAGTGTAGACTCGGAATACGAGTTCTGAGTAGTTCTTGAGCAGATGTCTTGCTGAGGTTGTCGAGCGATAAATCGCTCGGATGAGACGCGGCCTCTTAAGAGCGAATAGAGCGATATGTGGGACTTGGGTCCAGTTCCCCATCCTGTGTTTCCAGTGATGGCTGTAGCGTTTATGGGCGACCAGTCCTGGCTGAGCACTCATTGCGATTCGTGCAATTTTGTCCGCGATGGTCGTCTTACCTGCCCCCTGAGGGCCAGCGAACTCTACGAGTAGAGGGCCTTTATTTGCTCTTGCTCTTGTAGATGTCAAGTTATTGTTGGGCATTCATCTGAACCTCGGTTGTGGTCTACGGTGGCATGAAATGCTTTTTTAATGGCATACTTGTTCAAGTGATATGCACATCGCCTACTTGACTCCTACGTTCTCGTCGTACAGCGGCATCGATCACGTCGTGAGGAACCAGGCGAAGGCTGCTCTCGCAGAGGGCCACGAGGTTACGATCCTCTGTTTCGAGGCTGATATGAAGGTTGAAGGGGCGAGGATCATCGAACTCGGGCTTCCGAGATCCCTGTTCCTCGCTCGTATCTATCGCCTCTTCGCCTTTCTCGACCGGCGTATGATCAAACGCGCAGCGAGGCTCATCAAGAACGCTGACAAGGCCATCGCGCACTTCTATCCGATGACGTTTGTCGCCGGCTCTGCGAAGAAGCGCTACGGCACGAACTACACGTATTGGAACCACGGCTTTCCCCATCCGAGCGCCTTCTCATCGAGGATCGAGGGGTTCTACGTGTTTCTCATGCGTTCGTTTCTGCCCTACAGCCTGAAGAACGTCGATGAGGCGGTGTCGATCAGCGATTTCATGCGTCGCGAACTGAGCAAGGATACGCGTGTCGAGAGTCGTGTCGAATACAACGAGATCGATCCCGAGGTCTTCCATGAGCGTGTCTCTCCTGGCTCCGTCCGTGACGACCATGGTATCGGTGAAGACCCGCTCTTCCTCTATGTCGGGAGGATCACGACGCACAAGGGCATCCACTTGCTCCTCGAATCGTTCCGGATCGTCAAGCGCTCGCTTCCCGACGCGCATCTGCTCGTGGTCGGGATGCCGCGGAGCGATCAGTACTTCGACGAGCTCAAGCAGAGGGCGGTCGAGGGAGTTGAATTCGTCGATCGCATCGTTGAGATCCCGAGCTACTATGCGGCTGCGGATGTGTGTGTGACCGCTTCGCTCTGGGAGGGCTACAATCTGACGATCGCTGAGGCGAACGCCTGTGGCACGCCTGTGGTCGCCTATGACATCGGACCCCACAAGGAAGTGATCAAGCGGGGTGTTCTCGTTGAGCCGAAGGATGTGGAGGGCTTTGCGGAGGCGATGATCACCCAATACACATCTCGTTGATCTTACATCAACATACCCAATCTTTATAAAAACCGTGTCTCACCATGTCGTTCGGAGGGATACCAATGCCAATCATGAGACATACGTACACCATGCTCAACGCTCGTATCACGGGCCAGCTCAAGGGGAAGTTCCCGATCAACTCGGGCGTCACGTTCGACGATGTCAGAGAAGAACCCAATATCTCGGGAGATGCGACGCGCGGATTCTCCATCCTCTACGGCTTCACCACGAAGTACGGCGAGGACCTCGCCCAGGTCGAGGTTAAAGGAGAGGTTCTCTACGTCGCTCCCAAAGAGGAGGGTGAAGCGATCCTCAAGGAGTGGAAGGAATCCAAGCGCCTCCCTGAGAAGAACGTGCTCGAGGTCGGAAACTACTGTTTGATGCGCGCTCAGATGAAGGCGATCGAGCTCGCCAACGATCTCGACTTGCAGAGTCCCGTTCAACTGCCTAAGTTCGAAGCGAAGAAGTAACGATGGAACCCGTCCAGCTCAAGGTCGCCGAAGCCTTCCAGGATGACGTCAACAAGGGCATCATCAGGATCGATTCGGGCTACATGCAGAAAGCAGGCATCCGTCCCGGCGATATCGTCGAGATCCACGGTACGCGAAAATCGGTCGCCATCGCTGATCGCGCATACCCCTCAGACATCGGCCAGGATATCATCCGCATGGACGGGCTCATCCGTCGTAACGCAGGAACGAGTATCGGCGAGCTCGTATCCGTCCAGAAGGCTGAGATCGCCCAGGCCAAGAAGGTCACGATCGCTCCGGCGAAAAAAGGGCTCGTCGTGAGAGCTGCTCCTGAGATCTTCAAGCACGGACTCTTAGGAAGAGCCGTCGTCAAAGGCGACGTCGTCTCGTTAGGAGGATCTCGAAGACGTAGATCCACCCTCTCATCATCTCCCTTCGAGGAGATCTTCCGCATGCTCGATGAGGACATGACGGGCTTCGGATTCGGCGATCTCAAGTTCATCATCGCCGATACCAACCCGAAACAACCGGTGATCATCACCTCTGAGACCGAGATCGTGTTCAACCCTGAAGCCGTCGAGGTCTCTGACGAAGAGAAGTCTTTCGATATCAGCTACGAGGATGTCGGTGGATTAGCAGAACCCATCCGCAAGATCCGCGAGATGGTCGAACTCCCACTGAAACACCCTGAGATCTTCGAAGCCTTAGGCATCGAACCACCCAAGGGGATTCTCTTATACGGCCCACCAGGCACAGGTAAGACCCTCTTGGCCAAGGCTGTCGCGAACGAAACATCATCACATTTCATCGTCATCAATGGTCCGGAGATCATGTCCAAGTACTATGGTCAGAGCGAGAGCAACCTGAGAAAGAAGTTCGAAGAAGCTGAGCAGAACGCTCCGGCGATCATCTTCATCGACGAGATCGACGCGATCGCATCCAAGCGCGAAGAAGCCCAAGGAGAAGTTGAGAAGCGCGTCGTAGCACAATTGCTCTCGATCATGGACGGGCTCAAGAGCCGTGGTAAGGTCGTCGTCATCGCTGCGACGAACATGCAGAACCAGCTCGACCCCGCCCTCAGACGTCCGGGTCGCTTCGATCGTGAGATCGAGATCGGTCCTCCGAGCAAGCAGGGTCGGCTCGATGTTCTCAAGATCCACACGCGCTACATGCCGATCCTCGGTTCGTTCCACAGCGATCTCGCCATCGAACGCATCAAGAACCGTCTCGAACGCGAGGCGCGTGAGACGCCGGCGCTCAAAGAACCCGCTGATGCCGTCATAGAACAGCTCTCGAACGAGCGGCTCGTATCGGACTTCCTCTTCCGCTTCCAGAAGGTCGACGACGCACAGGTCGGTTCGGGTCCCGATACGCCTGAGGTTCAGAAGGTCCGTCACGAGCTCGAGGAGAACGCGCTCTACCAAGCGCTCCTCAAGGTCATGCCGGCTCCGAAGATATCTGAGCTCGCTGATGAGATCCGTCAGGATGGTATCAATCGCGACCTCGAACGCATCGCGGCCGTCACTCACGGTTTCGTCGGTGCTGATCTCGCAGCGCTCGCCAAGGAAGCTGCGCTCATCGTCATCAGACGTGAGATGCCGCGTTTCAACATCCAAGAGGACGAGCCGATCCCGCGTGAGGTGCTCGAATCGCTCAAGATCCGCTATCGTGATTTCGTCGATGCGCTCAAGATCGTGCGTCCGAGTGCGATGCGAGAAGTGATGATCACGGTTCCGACGACGAAGTGGAATGATGTGGCAGCGCTCGATGATGCGCGCCAGTCGCTCACCGAAGCCGTTGAGTGGCCGCTCAAGTATCCGCTCGCCTTCGAATCGCTCGGCGTAGAACCTCCGAAGGGTATCTTGCTCTACGGTCCATCAGGAACGGGTAAGACGCTTTTGGCCAAGGCGGTCGCGAACGAGGCTGAGGCGAACTTTATCAGTGTCAAAGGACCTGAACTGCTCTCCAAGTGGGTTGGAGAATCCGAGAAGGCGGTGCGTCAGATCTTCGATAAGGCGCGTCAGAACGCGCCGACCATCGTCTTCTTCGACGAGTTCGATGCCCTCGCGCCTCGCAGGGGCATGGGTTCTGATAGCAACGTGACCGAACGCGTCGTCAACCAGCTGCTCACCGAGCTCGATGGTCTTGAGAAGATGACGAACGTGGTGATCATCGGCGCTTCGAACCGTCCTGACATCATCGACCCGTCGCTTTTGCGTCCTGGTCGGTTCGATCGGCTCATCCACATCAAGGTGCCCGATGAACGTGGACGTAAAGCGATCCTCGACGTACACACGAAGCACACGCCGCTCGCCCTCGGCGATCTTGACCGCGCTCAATTCCTCGAGCGCATCGCGCGTATGACTGATGGATTCACCGGTGCTGACATCGAGAGCCTCGTCCGTGAAGCGGCGATTACCGCGCTCAAGCGCAATGAGGATTCGCTGCGTGAGGACCAGCCGCCCAAGATCGAGGTGACGATGGACGACTTCGAGCAGGCGCTCGGAACGGTCAAGCCGTCGGTCACCAAAGAGACGCTCGAACAGTACGCTCAGATCGAGAAGACGATCCGCGAGTCGCAGGATGTGCGCGGCTCGCAGGCGAGCTACTTCGGGTAGGGTTCTTATAGTCCGTTCAGCCTCCGGGCCGTATGGGCGTAGGGCTCTTCTATGCGATCGAGGTGCTCCGAGCGTTCTGGCTCACGCTGCCGATCACGACGATCTACTACCTGCGCTATTTCGATCTGACGGCGATCGGGTTCTTCGAAGCTACGCTCGCATTCACCGTGTTCGTGCTCGAGATCCCGAGCGGTATGCTCTCCGACCGGATCGGCCATCGGATGGTCGCATCGGTAGGTCTCGTCCTGTTCGGTGCGGCGATGCTCGTCATCGGTACGATGCCGGCCACCGTTCCGTTCCTGATCGCCTTCATCGTGTGGGGTGCTGCAGAAGCGTTCACATCCGGCGCGTATCAGTCAGCGCTCTACGAGCACGTGCGTTCGCATGGCGAATCATACCAGGATGTCAAGGCGAAGAGCGGTGTCCTTCGAGGCGTCACGGTCGTGTGCGCGAGTCTGATCGGTGCGTTCCTGTTCACGATCTCACCCGGGCTTCCGTTCGTCATCTATGGGGTCGTGCTCATCCTCGCTGGTGTGCTTATCCGCATGCTCCGCGCGGGTGTCCATGTGCGCGAGCCGTTCCGGCTCACCACGAACGGGCTCGGCGAGGTGTTCTGGTTCGCCGTCATGCTCTTCGCCGCCTTCCAAGCGTTCGTGATCCTCATCCAGCGTCCGCTGCTCGTCGAAGCTGGCTATTCGATCATCGGTCTTGGCATCGTGATGGCCGTGCTCTTCGGGATCGGATGGTCCTCGCACCGTCTCATCAAGGGGCGTTCGATCACTCCGATGAACATGGCTGGTGCGGGGCTGCTCGGTGCGCTCGCGCTCGTCGCGATCTCGCTGATCACCACGCCGCTCGTCGTCCTCCCGCTCGTCGTCTTCAGGATCGCGCGTGACCTGCACGACATCCAGGTCGAGATCGTCGTGCACGAGCGGGTTCCGAACGCGATGCGCGCGACGTACTTCTCGATCCTGAGCGCGATCGGGAACGCGGCTCAGGCCATCGTGCTCATCGCGATCGGCGCGATGGCAGGGGTGTTCGGACTCTCGTTCGCCGCGCTCTCGTTAGCGGTGCTCATCGCTGCTTCGAGTGTGCTCTTTGCGGTGCGCAACCGCGTAGCTGTGTGAGGAACGCCTGCTTCTCGCGCATCGAAGCGTTCTCGGAGAAGCTCATGTTCTGTCCATGGATGCGATAGAGGTAGTAGGTGTGGTGATCGGGTACGATCGGACCTGCGCGTGCGACTTTGAGGAGCAATCCGTAGTCTGCCTGGCCCTTGAGCGATTCCTCCCATCCTCCTGCGCGCATGATCGTTTCGCGGCGAAACCCACGCAGTCCGATCGCACGTGCATATTCGGTGAGGTCGTCGAAAGCATACGTGCGCGCGCGTCTGAGATACACGTCGTTGCCGACCCTCTCGAGGTCATCGGTCCACGGAAGCCTCGCTCCCGGTTCCACGTGTACGAGCAGGTTCGAGACCGTTCCGGATGCTGAAGGGGTGCGTGCGAGTATCTCGCGCGATGATACGGTACCGTTCCCGAGCACAGCGTCATCAGCATCGATGAAGGTGGTGTGTGGCGCTCGCGAGAGCATCACGCCGAGGTTGAGCGGGCGTGCATGGTTCCCGGTGTTCGTCGCGAGCCGCACAGCGAGGATCGGGTGGGTGGTGGTGCTCGCGATCCGCTCGAGCGAGCGGTCGGATGATGCGTCATCGACTACGATCACTTCGAGCGCGTCATCGAGCCTGTTGATCGAAGCGGTGAGATCATCGGTCCACGGGGCGCTCTCGTGATTGGCGATGATGACCGCCGTTCGTGCATCCGCCTGGCGCGTATCCTCGATGATCGTGTACGGGTAGGCGTCGGGCCCGCGCATCCAGAGCCCGTGTGCTCCTCGACGTTCGATCCGACCATGTAGATAGTTCATCGGACCACCTCGCTGAAGGGGAGTGCGATCGCGGTGTAGGCGCCCGGATGACGCCGCTCGTACTGTATCGGTACTCTGAGTGTGAAGTCCTGCAGGCGGGTGGGCAAGAGCCACTCTTCGTTCACCTGGGTGAACCATCGCGTCTCGTGCGCCTGGCTCGCATACGCGTCGATCATTGCCGCGCGTTGAGCGGGGACCGCGATTGGGATGCCTGCTTCGACGCGCACCGGCTTCGCATGGACGATGCCTGATGCTTCGAGGTGGTAGAGCGGGAAGCGCCAGACCGGGGCGCTGCTCGTTGCGTGTACGGCGATGCTTACGAGGTCGTGGTCGAGGTTGCCGCCTTCATAGTCGTGGGTGATGACGCGTTCGGGGCGGATGCGTTCGATCTCATCGCGGATCATGAACACGAGGTCGTCGAGATGGCTCGACACCTCTTGGCAGGGGAGATCGAGGAATCCGTATGAGCTGATGCCCGCGATCGCAAGCGAGCGCTGCGCCTCTGCTCGACGCATCGCGCGGTACTCGTCCGAGTACGGCCGGTGTTCGTACGGCGTCGGATCGATCCGTGGATCGGGTGTTCCATCGGTGACGAAGAGCACGTGGGCATCTGATCCGACGAGGTGTCCTGAGAGTCCGAGCGCCTCATCATCGGGATGGGCGACGATCACCAGATCACGCATGTCGTGCCACCACCGCATGAGACATTCCGATCGTCTCGTAATCGATGAACGAGAAGGGTCCTGATACGAGCGAGATGACGTCTTCGAGATCGAAGAGCGAGTACGGCACTCCCAAGAACCGCTCCATCCGTGCGTACCTGCGACCTCGTTCATCTGAGGCGTTCGGGAACGAGACGGTGAGGATGCCTCCTGGTTTGAGGATGCGCGCGAGTTCTGCGAGCGCTTCAGGCTGGTGTGATGGTTCGACGTACTCGAGCACACTCACGCAGTTCGCCCAATCGTACGTGCGGTCCGGGAACGGGATGTCGGTGACCGATGCGTGCAGATAGGTTCCTTCACGCCGGGCGCGTATCTGCTCGACCGCGACAGTCGAGATGTCGATACCATCGGTTCGGATGCTCGGATCGAGTTGGTCGAGATACCGTCCGGAGAGAAAGCCCACATCGATCATGCGTCCGACCTCTCGAGTGTCGAGCGCGCGGCGCGTGAGCCATCCGCTCAGAGCGGCGCGCGCCTCGGGTTCGACGTAGCGGATGCCATCGGGAACAGGGAGGGGCGGCCACGTATTCGTGCGCATCGCACGATCGAAGTAGGCGTCCAGCTTCATCGGATGAGCCGTTCGATCTCCGCTCCGATGCGAGCGGGCGCTTCGGCCCGTGCAGGCGCAGGAGGATGTTCGATGAATGCGCGTATGCGCGCGGTGGTCGATTCGAGGTAGCCGTCCGGTTCGTCGAGGATCGTGGCGATCCGATCGTGGATCGCTGTGACACCTGATTCTTCGACGCGTGTGAGTTCGGGGTATCGCTCGCTCAAGAGCGCGTGGGGGAGCGGTCCGATCGCGTCGTAGTTCGGACGGTGCCCATCGTGCTGTTCGGGCAAGATGAAGACGGGTACGCCGCTCGCGCGCGCTTCGTTGTATGAGGTGAGGGACGCGGGGATGAGGAGCGCTTTCGACGAGGCGAGGCGCGCGAGATACTCGTGCTTGGGGAGCCAGCCGCGATGCGACCAGAACCGCTTCGGTATGGTATCGAGCGCGTTGCCGACGTGTTCGAACGTGTGATGGGGAAACGCTTCGATGAGCGGTTCGATCATACGATCGATGAGTGCGACGTACCGATGCGCTTGAGCGCGGTCGACGACCGGCGAGGTGAGCCCGCACGTGTTGACGAGGATGCGCGAACCGTTCACACCTCGTCGCGCTGCGCTGATGATCGGTCCGACGGTGTGTATCGCGCGCAAGCCCCGGTCGGGATCGTCATGCTGCTCGCGTAGAGGGTCGGACTGAACGTAGGATCGGTCCGAGAGCCGATGGGTGAACCACTGCTGCGCTTGGTTCTCGAACGAGTCGAGCAGCGCGATCGCATCGCTGAGCGTGAGACGTCTCATCGTCTCGACGTGCGGCTCATAGGTCTCGGGCGCATCCCACGTCCAGAACCCGAAGAGGCTGTCGACGGCGATGGTAGGTATCTGCGCATGGTACCCTGCGAGTGCGGTGTGGGGTTCCATGACACTGACGATCGCCTGATACGATGAGAGATCGATGCGCGCGAGCGCGCTTCGGGTGAAGACGCGCGCGTAGAGGTTCTCATCGAGCGCGAAGCGGTGCGCGTCACCATCTCCGACGAAATCGATCGCATGGGTCCCGCTCAGCTCGCGTGCGATCGTTTCCGCTTTCGAAGCCGGACCCAGGCCGAAGTTCTGGGCACCGATGAGGATGCGCGCCATAGGTCGCGGGTGCTCGAGGTCATATATAATGCGGTCGTTGGAATCGTCTTCGAACAGGATCATGCGGTCAGCGATTACGAGGATCGCATGCTCGATCTGTTCGTGCTGCGCTCGGTCTTCGACGAGCGGATCGTATCGCTCCGCGATGCGCATGCCCTCGGTTCGGTCGAACCTCAGGAGCTCTGGTATGCGGGTCGTGAGCCCGGAAGGTACACGATCATCATCGAAGCTCAGGATCCGAGCGGTCCGACGGGATATGTTCGTGAGACGGTCGAGCTCGTCATCCAACGGGTTCATGCGGATCCCGCCGACTGATCGCTGCGTAAACCGTTTTCCCGTATCCCTTTTGAACGGGCAGCGTGTTCCGGTGCTATGCTCCGCGAATCGCTCTACACCGCTGGCATCGCATCCGTCGTAGCGGCATCCTTCGATCCTCCTCTCGCTGAAGCGCTCAACCATGCAGGTGCAGCCTTCGCTCTTGCAGCGTTCTACCTCGATGCGCTCAAGGCTTCTGAGGCTCGAGCGCCCGTGATGGGGTGTGCGCCTCGGGAAGGTCAGTTCGAGTACGGGCGTTGGAACCCTGATGGGACGTATGATCGGATCATCTGGCCGTACGGCTACTCTGCGATCGAGGACCAGCTCGCTCCGAGTGGGAATCGGATCCCGCCGAACGCCCGCTCGTAAGCCTTATAAACCGACCCAAAACCCTCTGCGTAGATGACATCGTCCCACCACAGCAAGGTCCTCAATCAGATCAAGGGGAAGCCGGGTAAGGTCGCCAAGTACCGCAAGTACAGCGTGCCTAAGGAGAAGCACGAGCGCAAGAACCGTCTGCGCTGTGAGATCTCGGGTTCGCGTCGTGGCGTGATCCACAAGTACGGCATCAACCTCTCCCGACACAAGTTCCGCGAGATCGCTGAGGAGCTCGGATTCCGCAAGTATTCGTGATGCTCTATGGCTGATAAGAAGGGACGCTGGAACAACTACAAGGTCGAGGGGGACGCGCTCGTCTGCCTCAACGAGTTCTCACCCAAGTCCGATGTTGCGCGCATGATGGCGAACCACAAGGATCGTAAGACGTGCGGCAAGACCGGATATACCGAGTTCTCCAAGTCGGAATAGTTTTAAACACCTCTTTGGTGTGGTGCCCGCATGGACCTCTCATCGATGATCGGATCCGTCGCGTCGACGTTCAGCGCCCTCGGCGAGTTCGTACGCGCGAACGCCGTCCTTGTCCTCATCTATTCTGCGATCGCCGCGCTCCTCACCCGTCTGGTCACTAAGACGCTCGATGAGTTCACGACGCGCGGTGTCGCGGCCGCCGAGTTCTTCCGTTTCGCCGAGAAGAAACGATAGGAAACCAAGATAAAGAGTGACTACTTTCTAGTGGTTATGAGTCTCTCGGACATGCTCGGACGCACCCTCAGAACGGGGGCTGCATCGCTCATCGCCTTCGCACCCTTCGCACAGGCGCAATCGCTCCATCTTCCTTCGCAGTGGAGCATGGTGCGCACCTGGAGCCAGGACGACCTCTCCCGTCTCGCTGAGGAGATGCGGAGCCGGCTCGAACAGCAGAACGGCGTCTACGAGTACTCGACACCCCTTCGTGGTCCGATTCCCGGATACGGATTTCCGGACGCCACATGGAATCCTGATACGCGGATCGCCCTGCGCCTCGCCGAGGATCAAATGGGGCACTGGTTCATCGAATGCTCCATCGGCACTGAGGAGAGCGGCATCAGATACCGCTACCCTCTTGGCGACACATCCGGTACGCCTCTTGAACCCACGGTTCGGTTCACGCTTCACGAAGATCCCTTCGGAGGCGGACGATATCGTGCCAGTGTGCCGCTCAGCGATGCGTTCGCGCAGGAAGCGACGCTGTGCTTCGACGAAGCGACGCGTGCATTGCTCGTCGAACGCCGGGCACAGCGCTAGGTGACCTCATACTGTCATCAACGGAGCAACCTTTGTGGCTTCGCGATCGCCGAACTTGATGCTGATAGACGTTCTATCGACGAAGGGCTTGCGTTCCCCTCGTCGTTGTTCGATGAGATCGGGTCCTCGGCCGAGTCCATGTTCGAGTCACGCGAAGCGTACCAGTACGGTGTTCGCACTGAGTTCGAAGACGAGTCGTTTGGCGTTCTGCTCAACACCGCTCAGCGTATCCTCGAGCACACCGCGCGCATCCTCGAATAATCAGGCTTTTATAGTCGCATCCGTTCGGCTCAGCTATGCGCTCGCATATCTTCATCGACGGGGCCAACCTCTACCATGCGCTCAAAGACGAAGGGCTCACGATCGACTACGCTGCGATCCCTGCTCTGCTCGCCCGTATCACCGATTCCGAACTGCTCAGAACGAGCTTCTACACGGGCGTTCCCGAGAACGCGTCAGCAGAGCGCCTCGCCTTTCTCGAACGCCTCGAGAAGATCCCCGACTTCGAGGTGAAGACCAAGCCGTTGCAACGCCGTGGCGATCACCTTATCGAGAAAGGCGTTGATGTGCTCATCGCCACCGACATGCTCTGGCACGGGCTCAAAGGATATGCGGATCACGTCATCCTCGTATCAGGAGATGCTGATCTCGTCGATGCCATCACGCGTCTCATGGATAACGGTGTACGCGTGACCGTCGCCATGTTCGAACGCCACGCCTCGCGTGAGCTCATCAAGGCTGCGGATCGCTACGTCGATCTGAGCGAGCATACGAACACGCTTTCACGGCAGGATTTATAACCCGCATGGCCTGCTTGCTCGTATGGACCGCACACTGCGGTTGGTGTTCTTCACCGCACACTACCATCCGCACCGGGGAGGCATCGAGAAGTACGTCGATCGGCTCGCCCGCACGCTCACCGATTACGGGTGTGAGTCGATGGTCATCACTTCAACCATCTCTTCGAACGTACCCTATGAGGTCGTCAACACGATCCCTGTGTATCGTATCCCCACAGTCGATCTTATCGGAGGAGAGTATCCTGTTCCCTATCCGTCCCGTGGATTGAGACGGGCGATCCGCGCGATCGAAGCGTTCGAGCCGGACTTTATCGTGACGAACACGCGCTACTTCCTCACGTCGTGTCTGGGTATGCGCATCGCACGCAGGCGAGGTATCAGAACGATACACCTCGATCACGGGAGCGATCTCGCCTCGACTCCGAACCCGCTCTTCAGCCGGATCGCACGGCTCGTCGACCGCATGGTCGGACGGTTCGTCATCCGCAACGCCGACTACTGCGCGGGCGTCTCAGGTGATGTGAATGCGTTTCTTGCGCGTGCGTTCGGACGCGAATGCGATGCGATCTTCCCAAACGCCGTCGACATCGAAGAACCCCTCACACAATCTCGTTCTCAGGGCGTCGTGTACGGGTTCGCAGGTCGGCTCATCGAAGAGAAAGGTGTTCTGCTCGCGATCGAAGCCTTCAACGCGGTGAAAGAGCGGGTTCCCGATGCCGTGTTTCGGATCGCCGGAACCGGGCCGCTGGTCGATCGTATCAGAAAAGACCCGCAGGTTGAGTACGTCGGCTTGCTCACGCCCGAACAGATGCCAGGATTCTACGCGTCGATCGACGTATTCTTGCTTCCGACGTGGTATCGGGAAGGCTTCGCGACTGCGGTGCTCGAAGCGGGGATGCACGAGAAGCTCGTGATCACCACCGATCGTGGGAGCGCACGAGACCTCATCCCTGACGATTCGTACGGTCGCATCATACCGCAGCGTGACGTCACAGCGCTCACTGAAGCGATGCTCGCATACGCAACGCCGCATCCGAGGATCGCGCGCAAACTACGTGCGCGCGTGCTCGAACGCTTCACGTGGGATACGACCGCACAACACTTTTCGGAGGCCATCGGATCATGGTACGCACAGTCATCGTAGGACTCGGAAACATCGCTCAGACACGACACCTTCCCGCGGCGATCAAGAATCGCAGGCTCGACGTCGTAGGCATCGTCGATCGCAATCCGCAACGATTGAGCCGCGTCGGCAATCGCTTTGGCATCCGCAACCGCTGGCTCGTCAAGGACATCGGCTCGATCACGAGTGTCGATGCGGCGATCGTCTGCACGCCTCCGATGGATCACTACGCGTCGGTCGATGCCTGTCTTGAGAACGGCTGGCACGTCCTGTGTGAGAAGCCGTTCACCATGACGGTACGAGAAGCGCGTGCGCTCATCAGAAAGGCGCAGTCCAAAGAACGCATCCTCTCCGTCGTCTCGAACTTCAAGTTCTCACGTTCGTTCAGGACGCTCAGAGACGCTCGTATCGGAGAGATCCGTAACATCTATGGATTCCAGTGTTCGAACCTCAAACGCCGGCTCCCTGCATGGTATGAGGAGCTTCCTTTCGGATTGTTCTACGACGAGTCTCCGCACTTCCTCTACCTCTTCCAAGAGCTCGCAGGAGACCTCGAATACGTTTCGAGCACGGCATTCGTAGCCGATCGGAATACGCCGCTCCAAGTGTCCGCTTCGCTCAAAGGCTCGGTTCCCATCTCGTTCTTCATGGACTTCGATGCTCCGCTCTCCGAGTGGTACCTCGTCGTCTTCGGTTCGAAGGCCGTTGCGATCGTCGATATCTTCCGAGACGTCTGCACCGTGCTCAGAGACGACGAGTCGCACCTCGCGCACCACGTCGTCCGAACGTCGCTGAGCGCTTCACTGCAGCACTATGTGGGGAGCGCGAAGACCGCTGCGAACGTCGCCTTCAAAAGGCAGCACTTCGGCAACGATGTGATGTTCGAGAAGTGGGCTGCTTCGATCGCTTCAGGCGTTTCTGATGAGAGCCTGAGCGCTCATAGAGCGCTGCGCTCGGTCGAACTCACGCATCGGATCATCGACGGAGCTGTGCGATGCGACGTCGAGCGCTCGTTATAAGCGCGCTGAACACCGACGCTCCGTGATGCATCGGAACACTGATACGCTGGTTGGAGTGGAAGTCGTATGAGGTACATCTCGCATTCCCGAGAGGATCTGTAACTGGCCTGCGTAGTATCGGTCCTCTATGGTCGGACTACAGGTATCCTCTGATACGTGTCGAAGCGAGCGACAACAACCATAACATATAATAAGTTGGACACGTGTCCAATAATATGTATTATCGGTGGACTCCTGCTGTGATGAGTGTGTTCTCGGTGCTCTGCCGCTTCGCAGGTGAACCGCTCAGCAGGCGAGACATCGCCAAGCACGCAGGAGTATCGCCGATGAGTGCTTCGAACGGGGTCACGATGCTCGCATCTGAAGGTCTTGTAACGATCGTCAGGATCAAAACGACCGATCAGGTCGCTCTTGACCTCTCGAACCATCGTGCGGTCGCGCTCAAACGAGCCGAGAACCTCACGCGTATCGCGCTCAGCGGCTTGGTCGAGGCGTGCGAACGAACGGCTCCTGGTTCGACGATCATCCTGTTCGGAAGCTACTCGTTCGGAGAGGACATCTCCACTTCTGATATCGACGTCGCGATCATCGGACGATCTTCTGTCGATTTCGACGGTTCGCGCTTCGAAACAGAACTCTTCCGACCGGTCCATGTGAGCGCCTTTGAATCGTGGATGCATATCGACACGCACCTCAGAAACAGTATCCTCTCGGGAATCGTTCTGAGCGGACGTGTTACGCTTGAAACGCCTTGAACCCTTCGCAACCTACAGAGAACGAGGAGTCGTACGGATCCGAAGCCCGGACCCGAACCTTGCTCGTGATCTCGCCTTCGAATCCGAGAGGAAGTACGCGTCTCTTGAAGAGTGCCGTTGTGTGATCGGGATCAAGGATTCGAACGCGAACGATTTCATCGAATCATCCTGCGACGTACTCCTCTTCGCCATCAGATCACGCCTCTCAGCACGGGGATACTCGACGGGCGGCGTTGGTGCGCACGAAGCAGAAGTATCCTTCGCCCGTGAGCTCGGTATCGAAGAGGATGACGTTCGGTTCCTCGATGAGCTTCGAGGCTACCGGAACCGGATGCTCTACTCAGGCGTACGCTTCGACGCGACATATGCCAAGGAAGTCTATGCGTTCATGGAACGGGTGCGGAGCCGTATGGGGTAACCTTCTAAAGGCCACACGGTGCATCACCTGGTATGGTTGAACCGTTCTCGCGCGTACGCCTCACGTGGAAGGGCCGCAGGCTCGAAGGCATCCTCACTCCTGGATCCGAGACGATGCGTCTCAAACTCGACTCAGGATATAACATCGGACTCCTCAGCACGGATGTCTCTGACGTCGAGGTCCTCGCGCCCCCTCCGACCAAGCCCGCTCCTCGATCGTCGCACTCCGAGGGTCCGATCCTGCTCATCCACACAGGTGGGACGATAGCATCCAAGGTCGACTACGCTTCGGGAGCCGTCTACCCTTCGTTCTCCTCGGACGAGCTCGTAGCCGCCTATCCGGAGCTCGAAGAGCTCGGCCCCTTGCGCACGCTTGAACTCGGCAACATCGTCTCTGAAGACGTGCGCTTCTCACATATCAACGCGATCGCCAAAGCCGTCGATGAGCACCGCTCGGATGATTCGCTCATGGGAGTCATCGTAACGCACGGTACGGATACGATGCACTATACGGCAGCAGCCCTCAGTTTCATCCTCGGCAGGCTCGAGAAACCCGTGATCCTCGTAGGTGCCCAGCGCTCGTCTGATCGTCCTTCGACGGATGCGCGCATCAACCTGCTCAGCGCGGCTCTTGCCCTCCCGTCGCTTCCGCCGGCGGTGTACGTGTGCATGCACGATTCGATCCACGAAGAACGCTGCCGTATCATCCTCGGCGTGTCTGCGCGTAAGATGCACAGTTCGCGTCGCGATGCCTTCGAATCGATCAACCGGCCTGCTGTAGGATACGTCGATTTCGAACACCGCCACGTCGAAATCGAACCCTTCGAACTCCCTGAAGACGAGCCGCGGTTCGAGCCGCTCGACGAGTCGCTTCGCATCGGTGTTCTCGTGTCGCGTCCGAACCTCTTCGCCGAAGAGGTATCGCAGTACGCTTCGTATGACGGCCTGATCGTTGAGGGTTCGGGCTTCGGACACCTGCCCGCATCACACGATGCTGATCCTGAGAACGGTCGCATCCTCGAAGCGATCGAGAAGCTCACTCAGAAGATTCCGGTGTTCATGACGCGTCGTACGATCAGCGGTGTAACGAACCTCAACATCTACACTCCCGGACGCAAACTGCGCGAAGCGGGTGTCCTCGGTCACGGATGCGACGCGACACCTGAAGCTGCATATGTTAAACTCGCATGGGCGCTCTCGCACCACCGCGAGGACGTCGAGGTCGTGATGGAACGCAACGTTGCCGGAGAGTATACGCCGGCGAGGGATGTGTGATGAAGGCGGGTCTTGAGATACACCAGCAGCTCGACGTCGGCAAGCTCTTCAGCGGCAAAGCGTCGATCATCGAAGAAGGTGATCCGGTGAGCGTCTCGTACCGCAAACTCCACGTGACGGTGTCTGAACTCGGAGAATCGGATGCGGCTGCGGCTGCTGAGAAGGCGAAGGACCACAGGTTCGAATACCATGGATACCCTCAGAGCACGGGCCTCGTAGAGCTCGATGAGGAGCCTCCGATGGATGTGAATCCACGCGCGCTTCAAGCAGCCTTCCAGTTCGCCCGGTTGTGTAAGGCTCAACTCGTCGATGAGGTCCTCGTCATGCGAAAGATCGTCATCGACGGTTCGAACACCTCCGGATTCCAACGTACGATGCTCTATGCGCTTGACGGAGTGCTCACCGATCCCGAGTCGGGCAAGGCGATCCCGATCCCTACGATGATGCTCGAAGAGGATTCGGCTAAGAAGACCGACGCGCTCGGACGCGCTCAGGCGGCGTACAACCTCTCGCGCCTAGGCATCCCGCTGCTCGAGATCACGACCGACCCGGTCTTCACCGATCCCGGATCGCTCAAACGCGGAGCGCTCCTCATAGGATCGACGCTCCGACTCCTCTCCGGAGTGAAGCGAGGCCTCGGTACGATCCGCCAGGATGTGAACATCAGTGTGGATGGTGGTTCGCGTTGTGAGATCAAAGGCGCTCAGGACGTGCGCACCCTCGACGACCTCGCACGACAAGAGGTCGCGCGTCAGAATGCGATCATCGCATTCGCCAAACGCATACGCGACGAGGAACTCGTCGTTCCCGAACCGCTCATCTCCGATGTGACGAGCGTATTTGTGGATTCGAAGGCGAAGGTCATCACCTCAGCCCTCCAAGAAGGTGGGCGTGTGCTCGCCCTCTCCCTCCCCGGATTCTCACAACTCCTCGGACTCGAGTTGAGTCCGAACAATCGTGTCGGCTCTGAACTCTCAGGGTACGTCAAGGCGCATACAGGCCTCAAAGGTCTCTTCCACTCGGACGAGTTGCCTAAGTACGGCATCACCGAGCAGGATGTTGAGAGGATCCGCCGGTTGCTCGAGCTCACCGCATCCGATGCCTTCATCCTCATAGCCGCTCCTCAGAAGACCGCGCGTCGAGGACTCGTGCTCGCGCTCGAACGACTCGACATGCTCACCCACGGCGTGCCATCAGAGGTGCGCAGGGCGAAGCCCGACAACGCAACCGAGTACTTGCGCGCCATGCCCGGCTCGGCCCGCATGTATCCTGAGACCGATCTTGTACCGTTCCTCTCCGGTTCGGTGGTGTTCACGCCGGCCCGTACACGCCACGAACTCGAATCCTCCTATGCCGAGAAGGGTATTTCTGAGGAGTTCACGCGTATCATCATCGACTCTCCTCTGCGTTCGCGTTTCGACGAACTGCTCGAAGCGCATCCCGCTCATGGTTCGCTCCTCGCCAAGGCGTTCTTCTTGTATCCGAAGGAAGCCAAGACGCGTCACGGCGTCGAACCCGTGTATGATGAGCGCTTCGAAGCCCTCGTACAAGCTCTCGTGGAAGGACGCATCCTCGAAGGCTCGTTTGTCGATGCCCTTGCAGCGGAGGATCCGCTCGACGTGGTCTTCGAACGCTTCGCTCCGCTCGATGCGTCCGAGGTCGAAGGGCAGGTGCGCGCGATCGTCGAACGCGAGAAGTCGAAGAATCCTGATGTGACGGTCGGAGCGCTCATGGGAGTCGTGATGCGCGAGCTCGGATCATCGATCGACGGCAAGGATGCGATGCGTATCATCAAAGGAGTGTGAGCCTCAGTATCCACCGTAGCGGGCTGCGGTGGTCTTCTCATGGTACCATACGCCGATGATCGGCTGTGCGATCACGATGAAGGCGGGAAGGAGCGGTCCTTCCCATATGCGGATGGCTCCTGAACTCCACGCTGCAAGGGTGATCGTGCAGATCGCTGCTGCGATGAGGGTTATGACGAGGGGTTCGAGCGCGTCTTCGCTGCGCGCCGTCCATCCGAGCCAGAGCGCGATGAGGAGCGCTATGATGCTGATCCCCTCGTTCACGAGCGATACTCCGAGGAGCACGAGGAGTGGAGTCGCAGCGATGGAGGCGAGGATAGCGTTCCGGTTCATGACGGTCGATGCGATGGTGAGTACGAGCAGGCTCGCATACACGGTGCTCGTGGCTGCTCCGAAGAGGAGCGCTGCTGCAAGGTATGCTGCGAGCACGATCGGTATGATGCGCTTCTCCCGTGCGAGCCAGACTGCTCGTCGTATGTCCATATGCTACCGCGGTTTGTGCTTTGAACGTGCGATCCGCTCGTTCAATCGTGAGATGTCCTCGCGCAGTGCCCGCACGTGCACTCCGAGCACCCAGACGGTGACGAGGCCGAGTCCGACGAGCACGGTGAGGACGGCTTCGGTTCCGATGAGCTGCTCGGCGTACCAGAGGGCGGCTCCGAGCACGATCCATGCGGCGATCTCGAGGAAGGCCCAGAGCGGCGTGATGATCTTTCGCACGGCTTTTATGATCGTGTAGATGAGGAGTATGATGACGAGGAGCTCTACCATTCGACCACCTTGCGTATGAGCATGCGCACGCCGATCGTGATCGCGGCGAGACTGCTCTGTCCGCGCCGGTGGTAGATGACGGTGACCGGCACCTCCGATACGCGCAGGCGGTGGCGTGCGATCTCGTCGAGGATCTCTGATGCGTGCGTGTAGCGGTCGATCGTGATTGTGATCGTTCGTGCAGCCGAGGCGTTCATCGCGCGTAATCCGCACTGCGGGTCCGAATACCATCGTCCGCTGAACAGCCATGTCCAGATGCGTCCGAGCGTGTGCGCGAGCCGCTTTTGTGCTGAGAGGTTCACCGCTTCTCGATCGAGATACCTGCTTCCGAGCACGACGTCGGCATCTCTTCGTTCGATGGGTTCGATGAGCGATGCGATCTCATCTGCGACGAACTGTCCGTCGGCATCGTACGTGACGATCACCTCGGCTCCCGTTTCGAGCGCGTGGTTGATGCCCGTGCGCAGGGCGGATCCTTGGCCGCGGTTGATCGGTGAGCGGAGCACGCTCGCTCCTGCACGTTCGGCTTCTTGAGCCGTACCATCGGCTGATCCATCGTCAACTACGACAACATCGTATCCGTGCTCTTTGACGTCGCGTACGACGCTTCTGACGTGCGCTTCTTCGTTGTACGCCGCTATGACGACGAACGTCTTCATCGGCGCACCTCGAGTCCGTATGCGGGTGCCATCGAAGCGAGCATCTCATGAACATCCGTATTCTTCGCCTGCCATCCGAGTTCGCGTTCGGCACGCCTGCTATCGGCGTAGATCGTCGCGGGGTCGCCTGCTCGTCGTGGTCCGATGCGTACGTCGAACTCTGTGAAGAGCGTTCGTGCGGCATCGACGCATTCGCGCACGCTCAGTCCCGCCCCGGTGCCTAGGTTGAAGACGTGGCTCCCCTCATTTGAGAGGTGTTCGAGGGCGCGTACGTGGGCGTCGGCGAGGTCGTTTACGTGGACGTAGTCGCGTACGCACGTTCCGTCCGCAGTTTCATAGTCGTCTCCGAAGATCGTCACGCCTTCGCGCTCTTGGGCTGCTGCTTCGAGCAGGATGGGAAAGAGGTTCTCTGGTTCGCGTTCGCGTATACGCAGCCGGCTATCGCATCCGACGGCGTTGAAGTATCTGAGCGATACGCTTGCAAGACCGCTCAGGCGTGCGTGCCATGCGAGCATCGCTTCGACCCACGCCTTTGTCTGTCCGTAGTAGCTCTCGGGTGCGAGCGGATGGTCTTCGGTGAAGGGGAGCTTCTTCGGTGATCCGTATACGGCTGCGCTCGAGCTGAAGACGATCCGATCCACGCTGTGTCGGCCCATCGCTTCGAGGAGTCTGATCGTTCCGGTGACGTTCACGTCCGAATATGCGTATGGGTCGCGCATGCTCGCTCCGACGGATTTGAGGGCTGCGAGGTGGATGACAGCATCGATGTCTGTGGAGAAGAGGACGTTAAGGTCCTCCGTGTTGCGTATGTCTCCGAGGATGAATTCGTGTTCGAATCTGAGGTGTTCTCGTCGTCCGGTCCGCAGGTTATCGAACACCACGGGCGTGTGGCCGGCGTCTGTGAGGGCGAGGGCTACGTGTGATCCGATGTAGCCTGCTCCTCCGATGACGGCGATGCGCATCTTAGCCGAGCTGCTCGGCGCAGCTCCAGTTCGCCTCGTACGTGTTGATCTTCCCTCCGCGCGGCCACTGCTGGAGGAGGAAGGGCTCGTAGCATTCGAGTCCTGCTCCGTCATAGTGGTACATGCGTTGGAATACGGATCCGACGTGCTCAGGACTCGAGATGATGACGCGATCGCCGGTGCGTGAGAGGCTGAATCCCGCGTTGAGTTGCGGCTCTTCGAGGTCTGAGGTGACGAATGTCGCATTGTCGAGCATGCCGAACGGTACGGCTTGTTCTCCCGCTCCGAGGTCGGCGTAGGCGCGTTGTTCGCTCGTATTGATCCGAAGCGTGAAGAATCCTCCTCCGGACTGGATGCGGCAGGTGATCGTATCGTTGCCCTGGTCTTGACAGGGTGCTTCTCCGAAGTAGCTCGGATAGTCGGCGATCCATCGCTGGGCGATGTTCTGATCGCCGGTGATGAGCGTATAGGTGTCGATCGCTTCGACCGATGATACGTTGAGACGATCACGGATCAGGTTCGTCGCTGCTGCTCGGCTCATACCGCTTCGTACCTGGTTGTAGACGTCGGCGCGGTCGAAGTCCCACGATCCGAAATGGCCCCACACACCCGCTTTTCCGACCATGTCTCCTGATGCGATGACCAGATTCGGGCGGGGTTCGCAGTGAGTGCGTTCGAGGATGTACTCGACGTGCTCTGCGTCGTATCCTTGTTCGCTGAGCCACGTGTCCGCTTGGCTCGTGTTCATCGTGATGATCGTTTTGACGAGTTCGAGCGTTGCGAACGAGTCGTTGACGATCGTCTCATCGATGTCTGCGAATCCGAAGTGGTTCGAGCAGGCGAGCATGCGCAGGGTTCCGATGCTCTGCTTCTCGGATCGCGTGATGAGCAGGTTGCCGACCCAGTGCGCGTTCGGACTGTTCTGTGATGCTCCGTCGAAGGTGACTTGTCGGTCCATATAGTATTTGAAGTGGTGTCCGAAATCCCACCAGCTCGTGATGATCGTATCGTCAGGTGTATCGTTGCGCACCTTCATGTAGAGTTCGTACCACGTATCATCCACGAGGGGCAGGTCGAGCCGCGTCATGCTGTGCGCTTGTCCGTATAATCCTCGCAGTCCGAATTCGCTCTCTCCGCTCGGGGTTGTGACGGTTGAGGGCATGAAGAAGACGAGTACGAGCAGGGCTGCGATAACGCCTGCTGCAGGTCCGTATCGCGTCGCTGTCTGCGTCTCTTCTGAGAACGCCTTCCACACGATGCTGATGAGGTATCCTGCTCCGACGCCGACGGCGATGGCGAACGCGGGGGTGAGCAGCAGCGCGAAGCGGATCCCTAGGTACGTCGCATAGGTCGTGGCGAAGAGCCATACGGCGAGCAATATGCCGTAGCGTACGTCGAATCCGTCGTCTGTGCGTCGTCCGAGGAGCGCTCCTACGATGCCGAAGAACGCGAGTCCGAGGAGCACGGGTCCGAGTCCGACGGCTCGCACGGTCTGTCCGGCTCCGTCGGTCGTTCCGAAGAGTGCTGCGAGTGCGATGAAGGCGAAGAAGGCTCCTGCGAGGATCGAGGTTACGCCGGGTACGTACTCGTCCTTGCGCAGCGTGCGCATGCCTGCATACACGAGCAGTCCTGCGAGGGCTACGACGATGAAGAGCGCGATCGCTCCGTGCGTGGTTCCGATCTGGTAGTTGACCTGTCCTACAACCGAGCGGTACACGTTCATGAGCGTGCCTCCCGGGTTGAGCTCGGCGACGGTCGTGTACACGTTGGGGAAGATGTCTCGGGTCGGGGCTCTGATATCGCTGAAGGTGAGCGCTTGTAAGGGTCCGAGAAGTGCGGTGAAGCTGCGTCGTGCGAGTACGACGGAGAGTCCTGCTATGATGGTGAATGCTCCGGTGAAGGCGATCGGCTGCCACACACCCTTCTGCTGCCAGAACCGTCGGTTGGCGGTGTTGAACGCATTATCCGATCCGCGCGTGAGGTAGGCGAGTGCGCCGCTCACGATGATCATCGTGGCGAATCCTGCTCCAAGCGCGATGCCGATGTCGAAGAGCAGGTTGAGCCGTGTGAAGAGGCTTGTAGCGAGGAACGTTGCGATGGTTATGACGACGCTTGCGATGAGCGCTGCTGGTATGATCCGTTCGGTGCGTTCCCAGACGCGTTCTCGGATCCAGTGTTCGGCGAAGCGGAAGGCGAAGTAGGCTCCGATCGTCGTGTAGATGAATACGACGAGGTACCACCATCCTGGCCACGTCCAGGCGAAGAGTCCGGTGACGAGTCCTGCGAGGCTTGCGAAGGTGAGTTTCGCCCAGAGCTGTTTGTGGTGGAACGCTTCTAAGAAGAGGTAGATGCCGAGGATGGGGAAGAGGATCGTCCACGTGTCGGTGTCGCTGCGTCCGAACATGGTCCGTCCGAGGGTTCCGGGGAGCGTTGCGATGGCGAGCGCGGCTATGAATCCGCCCCACGGATTGGTGATCGCGGTGGCGATGAGAAACGTGAGTATGACGACGATGCTGAATACGACCGGAGGATACCAGCTCGTTGAGAGCATGACGTCCATGTCTTCGTTGAACGAGCTGAGGACCTGGTAGAATCCTGCGAGGAAGTAGTTGTGGAACTGGTGTACGATGAGTGGGCGTCCGACGGGCGCGGTCATGCGATCATCCCATTGTTCTCCATCTCGTACGCTGTCTCCGGGCATGCCGGTTTCGACGATGTTCTCGGCGTAGCGCAAGAAGAAGTACGGGTCGAGATCCGTCATGTACATGCGTCCGGTGTCGGGGTTGGTGAAGAATTCTCGTTGGTCTTCTGCTTGTATCTGGGCTTGTTGTCTGATCTGATCGCGGATCCCTGGTTGGTTGAGGAACGCTTGGTATTCCTGTTCGATCCTATCTTGTATGAATGCGTCGGGCAGTCCGGGGTTCTGCTGTCGTATCTCGCTGGTGATCTGGCTGCGTACGTTCTGGTAGATCGATCGTTCGATCTGTTCGTCGAGTCCCGCCATATCGCGCGGTGCGGCGCGCAGTTCGAATGCGAGTGCGACGGCGATGATGATGAGCACAAGTGCTATGCTGATGTGGATAAGGTTCTTCTTCGTTGACTCGTTCATGTCCAACCCCGCGGTGGCGGACCGGAACGCTTCTTTTAAACCTGACGTATGCGTATCGAGACGTGTATCGGGCCTCTCGGTGTACTCCATGAATTGCAGCGTTAGGTCCGTGAGGGTCTGAAGAAGGCGAGGGGTGCGAGCAGGAAGCGCGGGTTGACGAGGGCGAGCCGTGCGAGGAGTTTGAGGGGGAATTCCCGGCTCTCGTCGCGCAGTACGGCGCTGATCGTCGGGTGCGACGCGCGGCTGATGAGGCGCTCGTAGTGCGCATCGTCGTAGCGGTTGAGGATGCTGCGCAGCGCGTTGTGAGCGCTCAGTTCGAGTCCGAGCCTCACTTCGAGCGCGGCTGCCGCTCGTGTGCGTCCGAGGGCTTTGAGCGCTGCGATCTCTCCTGAGATGATGCTCGGGATGATGCCTCCTCCGGTCGTCGCTTTGTTGTGTCCGGCTGCGTCTCCGGCGAGGATCACCGGCCCTCTGCTCGTACGTGCGAACGGCTTGTAGAGGGGTATGGGTGCTCCTTGCATGGCGAGGATCCGCGACTCGTATCCCGCTCCGAAGCGGTGCGTCATGAAGCGTTCGAAGTACGCCCTCGTATTCGTTCGCGATCCGATGCCGGCCCGTGCCCTCGTCCGGCTCTCAGGTACGACCCATGCGAAGTAGTCGGGTGCGATGCTGCCCAGGTGCACTTCGTAGCGTCCCGGCTCGAATGCGCCTGTAATCGTCGCCTGTGCGGTGAAGTAGTATGAGCGCTTCGTTTGGAGGTTGAACGTGCGTGCGGTGATGCTTCGTGGTCCTTCGGCTCCGATGAGCCGCTCGAAGCTCTCGGACCGTTCATCTCCGGTACGCGTGTCTCGGACCCTGAGTGTGAGGCCTTCGATGCGTGTGACGCGGTGGTTGAGGTGGATGTGTGCTCCTGCTGCCTGTGCGCGCATGCCGAGGTGTTGGTCGAAGCGGTCGCGTGCGAGGACGATCTCGGTTCCGTTCACCGGCAACTCGCGGCTGATGCGTCCTGCATGCGCGTGTACGCTCGATACTTCGTTGACGATGAAGTCCTCGTCGAGTTCGGCGCGGCTGAAGAATTCGCTGCTCACGATGCCTGTGCAGTGTACAGGTACGCCGATCTGCGGGTGTTCTTCGAAGACGTGGACCTCGACACCGTTCTCGGCGAGGATGCGTGCGGCGGTGAGTCCTGCAGGTCCTGCTCCGATGATCCCGACCCTCATGGTCAAGGGCGTGGCTTCTCGTCTCTTAAACGCTTTGCGCACGCAGTGGTGTCTGGAGAACACCACACAAACCTTATAAACTGTAACTACTGCCGAGTGTCTATGGAAGGTGAAGGTGGTTCTGCTGAGGCATCTCATACGCTCGAAGTGAGTCGGGCGGATGGCCGTCAGGTTCCGAGGCAGGTCATCCACGTATCTGAAGACGAGATATATGCGAACTTGGCTCGTATGTGGGAGGATGAGCGCCCCACGTTCTTCGGAGCGGTCAAGCGCAGACTATCGGATGGACTCCATGGAGCTCGATACTCGCTGCAACAGGTATTCGCTCGGAACGGATCGCCTCGTGAAGGTGGGTACTTCTATGGTCTCCCGTCGGGTCGCAGATCGCTTCGCGAACGCGTCGTTCATCTCGTCACGAGAAGCGGGCATGCGAATCCTCGTGGGGACTGGCGGGTAACTGCGGTTCCTGTCTTGGCTGAGCGTTCAACCCAAGTTCCTGTTGCTCGTGTCGAAGCGTTCCGCAGCGCTCCTAGCCCGGCTCTTACGGGAGTGTCTTCGGGCCTTGAACTCGTCCTCGCACCTGACGTCTCTGACGCCTACATCGCGGACAAGGACTACGGGGTCTTTATCGCTCGAGAGCGCGATCGGGCGAACGTGCTCGCTCACCTGTACAAAGAACAGGCGGGTGGGGTCGCAGACGGATATGCGGCTTCCAAGCTCGAGGGGCGCACGCTCTACGGGGGCGCGAAGGCTGCGGTTGAGGGTAAGCGCCAACGCCTCGAGACGTTCGCAGAGATCTATGCGGGGCTCGGCGGTACTGAACGGGGTGCCGACGAGTCGGTGCGTGTTCAGGCGCGTGCGAAGGCCGCGGCTGCGGTTGGGATCACGAGCGCTCGTACGATCGACGACTACGTGGCACGTGTGGAGAACGGCGGGCGCAACCGTTCTCGTGAACCGTGAAGTCCTCGGACTCTGTGATGGGGTGCGGCGGCGAGCGTTCCGCCATACAGCGCCCGGGTATGGGTGGGTGTATGCTCTGCTGACCGAACAGAGGTATTGTGACACCACTTCGAAGTAAATACACAAAGAAAAGTATATAAACTTTCGGAGAACACCCCCTGCCATGCGATGCCTATTCAAGAGTAATAACACGATCATGGCATTGTCTGGAAACTGATAGGTGTATACACATGAAAGGATATGGATTCGACCCGAGTAGACGAGAATTCTTTGGATACAGTGGAAAAGCCGCTGGAGCGCTCCTTTTGGGGGGCCTTCTGGCTGCCTGTGGCTCATCCCGTCCGGATGAACCGCAGCGTCCGGTTGATGGGAGCGACGTGAGACTTTTCACGAGTGCGAACGGCGAGCGAACCGATCTCTCTGCAGAGGGTTCTGAGAGCACACCGTTCGTGAACCTGTGGCATTCGTACGCGACGATTCTCGCGGCACGTTTGGCGGCCACGAGCGATTCAGGTGCGATCTATCGGCTCGATATCGAACCGATCCGTGGGAGCGGCGTACGTATCGAGCGCGCTGGTGACGGAGGTCCGTTCGCTCACGCGTTTAAGGTCGTCTACACGCACCCGGTGGGTGAAGGCGATAAAGGCGGATCGCGTAACGCGACGCCAATCCTAACAGCCTACTACGAAACACTCGACGGCATCTCCCGAGAACTCGAAGTGCGCAGTGCACGTGACCTTGAGACCGGTGTGATCACAGCCCACCCGGATTTCAACAGGGGTGTAGGCTACGATCAGAGCCTCATCAACCTGGTTGAACAGCACGGGTTCCAAATCTACGATACCGCTACAGGTGAGTTCCGTGAAGCGAGCGGTCCAGAGGCGATTCAGGCAGCGCGTGAACTCGCGCGCAAGGCACAGGGCAACGAGAACGCTCCGCCCAACGAGATCCGCAGCGTATTCCACCCGGTCGATTCAACCCAACCGCGCGACGCTGACGGTAACGCGTACGGTACTCTCGCTCATGTCGTGATGTACGGCGCGCACGGCGATCACACCGGAAGCCTTGTGCTCCGCCAGCCGAACGAGACAGGATATGCTGCTTTGGTCAATGCGCGAACGGGTGCGCTCGATGACATCGCTGCGAACGCGATCAGAGGCACGTTCGATCGCAATGTGTACGAGTCGCTCAGCCGGTGATCGTGATGAACCGAATCGCAGTGTTCACGCTGCTCGTGCTCGCTTCGATCGCGACCGTGGCGGCAACGCCGTCGTTCTCGATCGAGCCGGCTTCGGGCACGGTCCCGCTCGACGTATCGTATGCGTGTTCGGCGCCGGCACAGGCCTTCCCGCCGGTTACGCACGTCATCTCGTTCGGTGATGGTCATCAGACGACGCAGGCTTCGGGTTCGTACCGGTATACTGATGTCGGAACGTTCACCGCGAAGTGTGTCGTGTACGATCTGCTCGGCGATCGATACGAGTCCTCGAAGACCGTCAGGGTAGAACCCCGATCAGGACCTAAGCCGACGCTCTCGGTCAGTCCTACCTCGGGTCGTGTTCCGCTCGACGTGTCGTACTCGTGTACGTCTGAAGGAGGGGTAGCGCCCGTAACGTATGTGGTTTCGTTCGGTGACGGTCATCAGACGACGAAAGCGTCAGGAACCCACCGATACACCGATGACGGAACGTTCGAAGTGACGTGCACAGCGTACGATCTGCTCGGCGATACCGGAACGGCGAGGAAGACCGTCGTTGTCGAAGCGCCACACACGTTCGACTCGATCAGCTTCTCGGTCAGTCCTACCTCTGGTCGTGTTCCGCTCGACGTTTCGTACTCATGCTCGGCTGTCGGCGGCACCGCCCCAGTCTCTTATGTCATTTCGTTCGGTGATGGTCATCAAACGACTCAGGCTTCGGGTTCGTACCGGTATACGGATGTCGGTACGTTCACCGCGACATGCACAGCGTACGATCTGCTCGGCGACAAGATCAGCGCGACGAGAACGATCAGAGTAGACCCTCCGATCCAGCCGCTACAGGTTTCGTATTCGGTGTCTCCTTCATCCGGTGATGCTCCTCTTTCGACGCAGCATTCGTGTTCTGTGTCTGGTGGTGTTGCTCCGTACTCATATACGATCACGACCGGTGATGGTCGTACGATCAGTGCTTCGTCGGCTTCGCACGTCTACCACGATGCTGGTTCGTATGTGGCTCGTTGTTCGGTTACTGATTCGAAGGGTTCTACGGCTTCTCGTACTCGTACGGTTACCGTCTCTGAGCCTGTGGTTCCTAAGGATCCGCTCGGGGTTTCTTTGAGTGT
>JBLKOL010000036.1:0-5411 GCA_047602765.1 Candidatus Woesearchaeota archaeon | reverse complement strand
CTACGAGAGGTGTCGTCTGAGCTCAGTCGTCTTGTCGAGCTGCTCCCAGCGGAATCCCTCTCTACCGAAGTGTCCGTATGCGGCTGTCCGCTCGTATACGGGTTTCTTCAGATCGAGCATCCTGATGATCCCTGCTGGCGAGAGGTCGAAGACGGCGCGAACCGCGGCGACGAGTTCATCCTCTGCTGCCTTTGACGTGCCGAAGGTTTCGATGGCGATGCTGAGCGGTTCGCTGATGCCGATCGCATAGCTGAGTTGGATTTCGCATCGCTGTGCGAGTCCTGCGGCTACGAGGTTCTTTGCGACGTATCGTGCGGCGTATGCTGCGCTTCGGTCGACCTTGCTCGGGTCCTTGCCGCTGAATGCTCCTCCTCCGTGGCGTGCTCCTCCTCCGTACGTGTCGATGATGATCTTGCGTCCCGTTAGGCCCGTATCCGCTTGTGGTCCTCCGATGATGAACGGTCCTGAGGGATTGATGTGGAAGAGGGTTTCGTCGTCGATGAGGTTTGCGAGTACGTGTCGTGCGACGTGCGTTTCGAGCGCTTGCCGTACGGTTTCGATGGCGATCTCTTTTCTGTGTTGGCTCGATATGACGACGTGGCTCACTCTGAGCGGTTTTCTGCCGTCGTATTCTACCGTGACCTGTGTCTTTCCATCGGGTCCGAGTCCTTCGATCGTCCCGTCTTTTCGTACCTGTGCGAGGCGGTGTGCGAGGCGGTGTGCGAGCGAGATGGGAAGCGGCAGGTATTCGGGTGTCTCGTCTGTTGCGTATCCGAACATGATGCCCTGATCGCCTGCTCCGAGTTCTTTGTCCTCTGAGGGGTCGACTCCGCGTGCGATATCCGGACTCTGTTCGTGGATGGCGGTGAGTACTGCGGCGTCCTGCGCGGTGATGCCGTACGCTGGGTCGGTGTATCCGATGCGTTCGAGCACTCCTCGTGCAATGCGTTCCACGTCTGCGTATCCTTCGGTGCGTACTTCTCCTGCGATCATGAGCAGTCCGGTGGTTGCGAGCGTTTCGACCGCGACGCGCGATTCGGGATCCTGTCTGAGCAGATCGTCGAGGATCGCATCGGATACTTGGTCGCAGATCTTGTCGGGGTGTCCTTCGGTTACGCTTTCCGAGGTGACGTGATGGGTCATGCCAAGTGGCGTTTGTAGTATGTTTTTAGGGTTATGCGTCTCATTCGAGCCCGAGCAGTCGTGCCATCACATCAGCACTGAACGGTGTGAGATCATCATATCCCTGTCCACCTCCAAGGTAGTCGATGGGTTTTCTCGTGATGTGGCTTACGCTGAGCATGCCTCCTCCGCTCTCGTCTACGTCGGTTTTGGTGAGTATGATGCCGTCGATTCCGATTTTTGCGTTGAACGTCTCTGCTTGTTCGATGAGGTCGTTCCCTGCGATGCTCTCGCCTACGAATATGACGCGGTGTGGTTGTGCGACGCGTTTGAGTTTGGTGAGTTCTTTGAGCAGGTTCTCGTTGCTGTGCAGTCGTCCTGCTGTGTCGATGATGACGACGTCGGCTTTTCCGCTCTTCGCATGGGTGATGGCATCGTACGCTACGGCTGCTGGGTCGGCTCCGTAGTCGTGCTTGATGATCCGGCAGTCGAGCGCATGAGCATGTGCTTCGAGCTGTTGGATCGCTGCGGCTCTGAACGTATCGGCTGCTGCAAGGACGGGTCGTTTGCCCGCCTTTTGGTATGCGCGTGCGAGTTTGGCTGCGGTCGTTGTCTTTCCCGATCCGTTGATTCCGATGAGCATGATGACGAGCGGTGCGTGTTCGTCTGCGAGCGCTACGAGGTCTTCGGGTTCTTCGAAGAGTTCTGCGATGCTCTGAGCGAGCGCTCGGCTTACGTCCTGTGCGGCAGAGAACCGGCTGACGCGTTGTCCGGTGAGCCGCTCGCGTAGGTTCTCTTTGACGGCTTGTACCGCTTCATAGGCGGTGTTCGCTTCGAGCAGTCCGATCTCGAGATCGGTGAAGAGCTTGTTGAAGGCGTCGTCGCTCAGGCTGCGTTTGGTGAGCGCTCCCATGAGTTTTCCGAATCCGCGCGGCTCTCCTCGCTCAGGCGTTTCTTCTCGAGCGCTCGTATCTTCGGTTTCTGCGTGATCGCTGCGAGAGAGAGCATGCTCGTCTTCGATACTCGATTGTGGGCGTGCTCGTTCGCCCGCACCCGCTTCAACTCCAGCTGATGTCCGCTCTACGTCATCGGTTCCAACACGATCCGTTGTGCTCGACTCCGCTCTGCTCGACTTTGCACGAGTCGTGTCTGCAGATGCATCTGATACGCTTTGAGCATCCGAGATGGCATCCGAGGTACCCGTACCATCCTGTGCGACGTCGGCCGGTGTATCTGTAGAGGTCTCCGACGATTCTGACACCGGTGATGCGAGAGGTGCATCCGTAACGTCCGACGCGGGTGATGCTTCCGAATGCAGATCCGAGCCACCCGGTGAATCCTCAGATGAGACGTCAGAAGACAGTGGAGAAGGCGCACCAGACGAAGCGTCGGCCGACACGTGCTCTTCTTCAGCCGGCGCATCGGTTGCGTCAGCTGGTTCTTCTTCGGCGTGTTCGCTGAACGATTCGGTGAATTCGCGGATCTTGCGTTTTATGAATCCGAACATGTGAATCAATTCTCCTTCTGACTCGTATCCGTAACTCCCGTTCTGGACTCGTGCCGGTTCGTATCCTCGAATCCCATCATCAAGACCCACCCACGCACCCTACCCACTCCCTCTACTCCACATATGCTCATCCGGTGAGCACCTCGGTGAGTGTCATGACTTCTGCGGGCAGCGATTCCTTTCCGATGAGCATGCCTTTCTCGGACCATACGACTCCGGATGCGAGAAACGGCGAGCCTCGGTTGACCGTAGCGGTGACGACGGGTTTTTCGAGGAATCCGCTGACCGCCTCTGTGTCGAGTTCTGCTCCGGTGAGGATGCTCGTGCCAGGTATGATGATCGAGCCGGGCGCTTCGTACGCTCCGGTTTCGAGTTCGAGGACGTCGTATTCTGATGCGACGAGCGCGTCGCGCAGCGACTGGTGTGCTGCTCGTGATATGATCGCTTTCTCGCCGTCGAGGCATACGGCATTGGCGAGCGCTGTGTCGAACGTGTTCCATACTTCTACGTTGAGTCCTTCGGTGAGGATGGTTTCTCGTTCGCTCTCGTACATGATGTGCGGTGCGATGACCTTTCCGTTCGCGGCGAGCAAAAAGACGCCGGGGTATGGTGTTCCGGCTACGGTGAGGTGTACGATGCGCACGCCGAGGATCGTCTCGATGCGCGTTTTTACGGCGTCTCTGAGGTGTAATCCGCAGAAGAGGATGTCTGCGATACGCTTCGTGTAGAGTCCGATGTTCGCATCGCCGTTGAAATCGAAGAGGGCTACGTCTCTCATAGTACCTGCACTCCTTCGTTCGCATAGACGAGTTTGAATCCGACGCCGAGCTCGAAGAGGGCTGCGATGAGCGCCATGTGTTCGATGCCTGATCCTGAGGCGAGGTTGACGTCTACTTCGAGTTCTGATGATACGACCGGTTTGAGCGCGTCTACGATGCGTTTCTTGATGAGTTCGACCTCGATGCCTCCGAGGACCGTGTGGAGCACGACGCCCTCTTTGGCGGTGAACCTCTCGGCTCCGAACTCGTTCGTGAGCAGGTGTACGGTGTCGTAGGCCTCGAGAAGCCTCGATACGTGCCCCCACGTTCCCTTGCCGGTACTGAGCAATCCGATAAGCATCCGGTTCGGGCCGCCGCAGACTTTTTAAAACTCATGGCACTCTGACGCCGTGGGGGTGGCCTACGCTGCTCGTTGGGAATCGCATGAGGTTCATATTCATCACTGGAGGAGTCCTCTCAGGGGTCGGTAAAGGTATCACCACAGCATCCATCGGGAACCTGCTCGCATCGTCCGGGCTCAAGGTGGTTCCGATCAAGTGCGAGGGCTATCTGAACGTCGATCCGGGTACGATGAATCCGATCGAGCACGGAGAGGTCTTCGTTCTCGATGACGGCGAAGAAGCCGATATGGACTTCGGACACTACGAGCGTTTCATCGGTGTGAGTTGTCGGCGTGAGTGGAACATCACGATGGGGAAGGTCTTCGAGACTATCCGTGAGCGCGAACGCCGTGGTGAGTACTTGGGTAAGACTGTCCAGTACGTTCCGCACGTCACTGATCATATCAAGGAACGTTGGATGCGCATCGTAGAGGAAGAGTCCGCTGATGTGGCGGTCATCGAGATCGGAGGAACCGTCGGTGATATCGAGACGGCTCTGCACATCGAGGCCGCGCGTCAGATGAGACGTGATCTCGGGCCCAAGCGCGTCATGTACATCCACCTCACGTACGTACCCAAGCCGCCGAGCCTCGCCGAGTTCAAAACGAAGCCGACGCAGCAATCGCTCATTCTTCTGCTCGAGCAGGGCATCATACCCCAGGCGATCGTGACGCGTTCAGAAGAGCCGCTCCCTGAACGTCCGCGTGAAAAGATCGGAGTATTCTCAGGTCTTCCGACGGAGTCGATCATCGCGAACTACAACGTCGAGAACGTCTATGAGATCCCGCTCCTCTTCTCCGATCAGGGGTTCGAGAAGGTGATCTCAGAGAACCTCGGACTCGAACTCACACCTGATCTTGCGACGTGGCGTGAACGCGTCGAGGTCATGCGTTCTGCGAACGGGGCGGTTCGCATCGCGATCTGCGGTAAGTACACCGAGCTCGAAGACTCGTATGCGTCGGTGCGCGAGGCGATCGTGCACGCATGTGCGGCTCAGGGTGTGAGGCCTACGATCACATGTATCGAGACGACGGATATCGATACGGTTGAGGATGCTGCAGCGCGTGTCGAAGGCTTCGATGCGATCATCGTTCCCGGAGGGTTCGGCTCGCGCGGCATCGAGGGCAAGATCAAGATCATCGAGGTGTGCCGGACGAAGAAGATCCCCTACTTGGGCATCTGCTACGGTTTGCAGCTCGCCGTCATCGAGGCGGCGCGTAACGTGCTCGGACATACCGATGCGAACACGACCGAGGTCGATGAGAACACGCCCCATCCGGTCGTCGACATCCTCCCCGAACAGGTGAATGTGACGGATAAGGGTGGTACGATGCGCCTGGGAGCCTATCCTGCGATCCTCACGAAGGGTTCGCGCATCGCAGAGCTCTACGCTTCGACCGAGGTATCCGAACGTCACCGTCACCGCTTCGAGGTCAATCCAGAGTATCACGACGCGCTCGAATCCGCCGGTGTGCGGCTGTGTGGGCTCGATCCGTCGGGGAGACTCGTCGAGTTCATAGAACGAGACGACCATCCGTACTTCGTCGGAGCACAGGGACACGTGGAACTCAAGTCGACGCTCCTCGATCCGGCTCCGCTCTTCATGGGACTCGTGAAGGCTGC